>JAICVI010000087.1 GCA_025935415.1 Chloroflexota bacterium | reverse complement strand
GAAGGTCGGCTGGGCGTTCTCCCAGATCGTGCTGCCGGTCGTCGAGTAGCGGCAGTGGGCGATCGCGAGATCGCCCCGGAAGCCCGGGAGGCGCCGGTCGTCGAGGACCTGGGCGATCATCCCGAGGTCCTTGTAGAGGAAGATCTCGGCCCCATCGCTGACCGCGACCCCGGCCGATTCCTGGCCGCGATGCTGGAGCGCGAACAGGCCGGTCGCGGCCACGGCGGCGGCCTCCGTGCCGGAGCCGGGCGGGAGCGAGACGCCGAAGACGCCGCACATTCAGCGAGTCCCCCCAACACGCGCCATCGAGCCCATGGCTAGCGGTCCTCCGTGGCGCTCGCGCCATGCTCGCCCCAGCCCAGCGCCCGCGGCAGGCCGTGCTCCCAGGCGCGCTCCAGGTCGGCGATCCCGACGTCGATCGAGTCCGCGACGTTGGACCCGCGCTCCTCGGCGGCGCCGGTGGCCCCCGCGCCCGCAAGCTCGACGACCAGCCGGTCGCCGCCCACCGCGCCGATCCGCTCCACCGGCAGGCCGTGCTGGCGCGCGAGCAGCTCGGCGGCGGCGACGTGGCGGGCGTCGGCGGTGACGATGAGCCGGCTCGGGCTCTCGCCGAAGAGGTCGACCGCCGGCGAGCTTGCGATGGGCAGCCGCACGTGGGCGCCGAGCCCGCCCCACATCGCACATTCCGCGAGGGCGACGGCGAACCCGCCGCCGGAGACGTCCTGGGCGGACTCGAGGAGGCCCCGACCGACGGCCTCGACCACGTAGGCCTGGAGGCGGCGCTCGCGGTCGAGGTCGAGGGCCGGCGGGCCGTCCTCCGGCGCGATGCCCGCGATCCGCGCGTACTCGCTGCCATCGAGGCCGGGCGTCGCCTCGCCGACGAGCAGGACGGCGTCACCTGAGGCGCGAAAGGCCGGGCCGATGGCCGCCGCTGCGTCATCCAGCAGCCCGACGACCCCGATCTGCGGCGTCGGGGCGATCCGACCGCGGGCCGATTCGTTGTAGAGCGACACGTTCCCGCCCGTCACCGGCAGGCCGAGGGCGCGACAGGCGTCCCCGAGGCCCCGCACCGCCTCGCTGAGCTGCCAGAACGCGTCCGGCTTCGTGGGGTCGCCGTAGTTCAGGCAGTTCGTCACGCCCAGCGGCCGCGCGCCCGTGATCGCGACGTTGCGCGATGCCTCCGCAACGCTCATCGCCGCGCCCAGCCAGGCATCGGCGGCGCTCACCCCCGCGTTGCCGTCGGTCGCCGCGACGAGGGCCTTGCCCGTCCCGCCGACCCGGAGCACGGCGGCGCCATGCCCGGGTCCCGCCACCGTGGCCGCCTGCACGGTCGAGTCGTACTGCTCGAAGACCGCCCGCCGGGAGGCGAGATTCGGCGATCCGATGAGGGCCACCAGCACGGCGCCGGGGTCCATCCCCCGCTCCGGCAGCTGGTCGCTCGCGGCCTCCGGAGCGCCGGGCGCGGGCGCGAGCCGCCGGCGCTCGGGGGGTGAGGCGAGCCGGTCGTGCACGATGGCGTCGGAGGTCAGGGCGCGCGCCGGCACGCGAGCGATCTCCCGACCAGTCTCGAGGCCGCCTGCGACCACGGTGATGTCGCCGTCGTCGGTCACGCGCCCGATCACCGCGCATGGCAGGCCCCAGCGCGCGCAGACCGCGGCGACGTCGTCGAAGTGATCCGGCAGCACCGCGGCGAGCATCCGCTCCTGGCTCTCGCTGATCATGACCTCGAATGGCTCCATGCCCGGCTCGCGGCGCGGGATCGCGTCGAGGTCCACCCGGATGCCGGTTCCCGCGCGATCGGCCGTCTCGGAGGTGGCGCACGTGATTCCCGCGGCGCCGAGGTCCTGCAACCCTTCGACGAGTCCCCGCTCGATCAGCTCGAGTGAGGCCTCGATCAGGAGCTTCTCGGCGAAGGGATCGCCGACCTGCACCGATGGCCGCTTGGAGGCGTCCTGGTCGGAGAACGTCGCGGACGCGAGCACCGACGCTCCCCCGATCCCGTCGCGGCCCGTCGCGGAGCCGAACAGGACGACGAGGTTGCCGGGGCCGGGCGCCGACGCCAGCGTGAGGCGCCGCTCCTCGAGCAGCCCGATCGCCATCACGTTCACGAGGGGGTTGTCCGCGTAGCTCGGGTCGAAGACGAGCTCGCCCCCGACCGTGGGAACGCCCACGCAGTTGCCGTAGCCACCGACGCCGCGGACGATGCCGTCCACGAGGTGCCGCGTCCGGGCCTCGTGCGGATCCCCGAACCGCAGCGCGTCGAGCACCGCGATCGGCCGAGCGCCCATCGTGAAGATGTCGCGGAGGATCCCGCCCACGCCCGTGGCGGCGCCCTGGTAGGGCTCCACGGCGCTCGGGTGGTTGTGCGATTCCAGCTTGAACGCGACGGCCAGCCCGTCGCCGATCGAGACGACCCCGGCATTCTCGCCGGGCCCGGCCACGACCCCGTCTGCCGCCGAGCCGGTGGGCAGGGTTCGCAGCAGGGGCTTCGAGCTCTTGTACGAGCAGTGCTCGGACCACATCACGCTGAACATCGCGAGCTCGAGGTCGTTCGGGTCGCGCCCGAGCTTCCCCCGGATCGCCTCGAGCTCGACGTCAGTCAGCCCCAGTGCCCGATGCAGCGGCACCGGGTCAGCGGACGGTGTGGGCGAGCCTGGCTCGCGTGGAGCCTCGTCGCGCTCGGCCACGATCATCCCGGCCCGACCGCCACGGGAGCGCGATTCGCCGATCCGACGAGCTGTCTCGGGGCCTCCCCCGCCGCCCTGGCGGCCGCGTTGACGAGCGACCGCAGGATGGGGAGGCCGTCCTCCGACCCCAGCACGGCATCCGCGGCGCGCTCCGGGTGCGGCATCAGCCCCGCAACATTGCCGCGTGCGTTCAGGACACCCGCGATCGCCCGCGCGGAGCCGTTGGGATTCGCGGGATCGCCCTCCGCTCCGGCCCGGACCCCGTCCTCGTGCACGTAGCGGAACAGGACCTGGCCGGCTCGTTCGAGTTCGTCCAGCGCGGTGTCGTCCGCGTAGTAGCAGCCCTCGCCATGCGCTATGGGCATCCGAAGGGGCCGGCCGTCCGCCACGAGGGACGTGAATGGCGTGTCGACACGCTCCGCGGCGATCCGCACCTCCCGCCCCAGGAACCTGAGCCCGCGGTTCCGCAGCAGCGCACCCGGCACGAGCCCGGCTTCGGCGAGCACCTGGAAGCCGTTGCAGATCCCGAGCACGAGCCCGCCCTCGGCGGCGAACGCGGAGACCGCGCGCATGACGGGGCTGAACCGCGCGATCACGCCGGCCCGGAGGTAATCGCCGTAGGCGAAGCCACCGGGCAGGACGACGGCCGCGACCCCGTCGAGCGAGCCTTGTTCGTGCCACAGCGCGACGCCCTCGGCGCCGGCGAGCTCGAGGCCGCGGAGCGTGTCGCGATCGCAGTTCGAGCCCGGGAAGACGACGACGCCGACGCGGACCGTCATCGGCCGGCCCCGACCGCCGGCATCGACTCGATCGCGAACGACTCGATGAGCGGGTTCGAGAACAGCTCGGCGGCAAGCTGCTCGACAATCGCCCTGGCCTCGGCCTCGCTCCCGGCCTCGACCGTCAGCTCCACCCGCCGGCCCACCCGAACGCCGGAGACGCCGGCAACCCCGAGGTGGCCCAGCGATCCCTCGACCGCCCGGCCCTGCGGGTCGAGGATCCCGTCCTTCGGCAGCACGTTCACGGCGAAGCGATGGGCGCTCATGGGGCGACGACGTCCTCCTCGAGATAGCGCTGGAAGCTGGCGCCGGTGATCCGCTCGTAGGCCTCGACGTAGCGAGCGCGAGTTCCGTCCACGACGTCTGGCGGCAGCGCCGGGCCGGGGGCGGTCTTGTCCCACGCCTGCCCGGCGAGCCAGTCCCGGACGAACTGCTTGTCGTAGCTCGGCTGGGCGCCGCCGGGTTCGTAGGCGCCTGCGTCCCAGAACCGCGAGGAATCCGGCGTCATGACCTCGTCGACCAGGACCAGCTCGCCGTCCACCAGGCCCATCTCGAACTTCGTGTCCGCCAGGATGATCCCCGCCTCCGCGCATCGTGCCGCCCCGGCCGCATACAGCCGGAGGGCCGCATCGCGCGCCAGCGTCGCGATCGCGAGGGCCGCGTCGCGACCCAGCCAGTCGTCGCCATTCGGGGGCCAGTCCTCGAGCAGCTGGACCATCGAGTCGAAGTCGATGTTGATGTCGTGCTCGCCGAGCTCGGCCTTCGTCGCCGGCGTGAAGATCGGCTCCGGGAGGCGATCGCTCTCGCGCAGGCCCGCGGGCAGCGCCACGCCGCAGACGGAGCCGTGCTCGCGGTACTCCTTCCAGCCGGAGCCGGAGATGTAGCCCCGGACGACGAGCTCGACCGGCAGGACCCGGGCCGTCCGCGCGACGACCATCCGGCCACGGAGCCGCTCGCGATCGCTCGCGGACCAGCGCTCTCCGGGCAGGTCCTCGGGATCGGTCGACACGACCTGGTTCGGCACGATCGCGGCCGTCTCGTCGAACCAGAAGCGCGAGAGGCCGGTGAGGACGCGGCCCTTGTCCGGAATCTCGGTCGGCAAGACGACGTCGAAGGCGCTGATCCGATCCGACGCGACGAGCAGCAGCCGGTCCGGCCCGAGGCTGAACAGGTCGCGGACCTTCCCGGAGCGCACGAACGAGTCAGCGGTGAGCATCGGCCGTCTCCCTGGTCGCGGTGGCATGGCTGCGGTCGGTGGCAGGCGCTGGTTCGGCGGCCGGGCCCGGAACGAGCGTCGCGAGCCGCCCGATCACGACGCCGACATGCTCGAGGTGGCGGGAATCGTCGAAGCAGGCGTCGAGGTCGACCAGGCTGAGCTTCCGGGCGACCGTCGGGTCCGTGGCCAGGACCTCGCGAAGCGGGCGGCGCTGGTCCGCCGCCGCGAGCGCCGCTCGCTGCACCACCTCGTACGCCGCCTCCCGCGCCAGCCCCGCACGCTCGACGAGCACCAGCAGGACCCGCGAGGAGGCGTGCAGGCCGAGGCCCCGCTCGATGTTCTCCCGCATCCGCTCGGGGCGGACGACGAGGTCGCGCACGAGGCCCGTGACCTTCTGGAGCAGGTAGTCCAGCAGGATCGTCGCGTCGGGGAGGATCACCCGCTCCGCCGACGAGTGGCTGATGTCCCGCTCGTGCCACAGCGGCTGGTTCTCCAGGGCCGTCTGGGCATAGCCGCGCAGGACGCGGGCGAGACCAGCCACGCGCTCGGACAGGATCGGGTTGCGCTTGTGCGGCATCGCCGACGAGCCTTTCTGGCCGGCCCGGAACGGCTCCTGGACCTCCCCGATCTCGGTGTGCTGGAGGTTCCGGATCTCCGTCGCGAACCGCTCGAGGCTGCCACCGAGGATCGCCATCGCCGTCAGCAGCGCAGCGTGGCGGTCGCGCTGCACGATCTGGGTGCTCGCCGGATCGACGCGCAGGCCCAGCTCGGCCATGACCTCGGCCTCGACCTCGGGCTCGAGGTGGCTGTACGTGCCCACGGGCCCCGAGAGCTTCCCGGTCGCGATCTCGTCCACCGCGTCCCGCAGCCGGCGCCGCCCTCGGTCGACCTCGAACGCCCAGCCCGCGAGCTTCAACCCGAACGTCGTGGGCTCCGCATGGACCGAGTGCGTCCGCCCCATCTGCACGGTGTCGGCGTGCTCCCGCGCTCGAGCGACGAGGACCTGGACGAGCCTGTCGGCGTCGCGCAGGAGCAGCTCCCCGGCGGCCCGGAGCTGCAGCGCGAGCGCCGTGTCGACGACGTCCGACGAGGTCAGCCCGAGGTGCACGAAGCGGCCCTCGGGCCCGATCGACTCGGCGACCTGGGACACGAACGCGATGACGTCGTGGTCCGTCGTGCGCTCGAGCTCCTCGATGCGCCCGACATCGACCTTCGCGCGGGATTCGATCGCCACGAGGGCTTCGCCGGGAACCCTCCCCCGGCGGGCCTGCGCCCGCGAGACCGCCACCTCGACACGGAGCATCTGCTCGAATCGAGCCTCCTCGGTCCAGATCGCGCCCATCTCCGGCAGCGTGTAGCGCCGGATCACGTTCCGACCTCCGCGAGGGTCGCCGGCGCGAGGGGAGGATCGGCCGCGATGTCGTGCCGTCGTTGCAATCCGGCCCACGAGATGGCATCGGCCGCCGCCTCCGCGGCCGTGCGCGCGGCAGCCAGATCGGCGCCGCGGCCCACGACCGTCAGGACCCGCCCGCCGTTCGTGCCATAGCCGTTTCCTGGCCGGCGGACCGTCCCGGCGTGGAACACCAGGGCGCCGGCATGCGTGGCCGCATCGAGGCCGTCGATCGGTCGCCCGACCTTCGGCTTGCCCGGGTAGCCCTCCGAAGCCAGCACGATCCCGACCGCCGCGCCCGGAAACACCGGCAGCAGCCCGGACGCCGTTCCCGGGGCAACCCCCAGGCTGCCGCGCGCCGCCGCGGCCATGACCGGGCCGAGGGCCACCGCGACGCGCGGGAGGATGACCTGCGCCTCGGGATCGCCGAGGCGTGCGTTGCACTCCAGGAGGACGGGGCCGCCGTCCGTGAGCATCAGACCCGCGTAGAGGAAGCCGACGAAGGGCGTCCCCCGATGCGCGAGCTCCGACAGGATCGGCTCGTGGACGGTGCGGACGACTTCCCGGACGAGCTCCTCCGGCAGGTCCGGGAGCGGCGAGTAGGCACCCATGCCGCCCGTGTTCGGGCCTGCGTCCGCGTCGCACAGGCGCTTGTGGTCTCGGGATGCGGGCAGCGCGACCGCCGTGCGCCCGTCGCAGATCGCGATCACGCTCGCCTCGCGACCACGGAGCCGTTCCTCGACCACCAGGATCGGGCCGTCGCCGTGGCGCGGGTCGAGCCACGTGTCGAGGTGATCGAGCGCGCGCTCGATCTCGTCCGGCTCGTAGACGACCACGCCCTTGCCGGCAGCCAGCCCGTCCTGCTTCAGCACGACGCCATCGCCCGTGGCGCTCAGCTCGGCCACGAAGGCGCGGGCCGCCGCTGCCTCGCCGGAGGCGAACGCGCGCGCCGAAGCCATTCGGACCCCGGCGGCGCCGGCGACGTCGTGGCAGAACGCCTTCGAGGATTCGATGCGGGCGGCTGCTCGCGACGGCCCGAAGACGGCGATGCCGGCGTCGCGGAGCGCATCGGCGACACCGGCGGCGAGCGGCGCCTCGGGTCCGACCACGACGAGCTCGGCGGCCACGCCGCGGGCAGCCGCCAGGACGGCCGCGGGATCGAGCGGATCGATGCCCGGGATCGAGCTCACGAGCGGCTCCGCGTCGATCGCGGCGCTCCCAGGGGTGACGTAGACCGTGTTCATGCCGGGCTCGCCGGCGAGCTTCCAGGCAAGCGCGTGCTCCCGAGCGCCCGACCCGACGATGAGCGTCCGCGTCGGCGCCGTCGACATCAAACCCGCACCGGGGCGCGGCGCATCGGCCGCCAGGCGCGCTCGATGGTCTGGGTCCGCTCAGGGCCCACGGACACGAGCACGATGGGCACCCCGGCCAGCTCCTCGAGCGCGGTCACGTAGCGCCGCGCGTTCTCGGGAAGGCCAGCCAGCGAGCGGACGTCATGGAGGGGCTCCTCCCAGCCCTCGAAGCGCTCGTAGATCGGGGTCGCGCGGGCCAGCGACTCGGCCGACGAGGGCCAGCGGTCCAGGCGCCGCCCGTCGCATTCGTAGGCCACGCACAGGCAGATCGACTCGAGTCCGGACAGGATGTCGATCTTGTTGAGCATGATGCTGCTCACGGAGTTGACCGCGACCGCGTAGCGCGTGGGGACGGCGTCGAACCAGCCGACGCGGCGTGGACGGCCGGTGGTCGTCCCGACTTCGTTGCCGCGCTCCCGGATGCCCTCGCCGATGTCGTCGGTGAGCTCCGTCGGAAACGGCCCGGAGCCCACCCGCGTGGCATAGGCCTTCATGACGCCCATGACCTCGTCGACCTGGAGCGGCCCGATCCCGCCGCCGGTCGTCGCGCCGCCCGCGACCGCGTTCGACGAGGTCACGAACGGGTACGAACCATGGTCGAGGTCGAGGAGCGTGCCCTGCGCGCCCTCCAGCAGGACGTGCTCGCCGCGCGCCAGGGCTGACTGGACGAGCCAGGTCGTGTCGTCGAGGTGCGTCGCAAGACGCTCGCCCCAGGCGGCCGCCTTCTCGACCAGCGCGTCGACGTCGAAGCCGTTTGCGCCCATCGAGTCGAGCAGGAGGTTCTTGTCCGGCAGGACGCGTTCGATGCGACCCCGGATGACCTCGGGGTCGACCAGGTCGCCCATCCGGAGGCCGAGGCGCCACGCGCGATCGCCATAGGCCGGCCCGATCCCCCGCCCCGTAGTGCCGACCTTGGCGCCGTCGAGGCGGGCCTCGTTCGCCCGGTCCAGGGCCACGTGGTACGGCATGATCACGTGGGCGCTGCGGCTCACCCGAACGCGCCGAACGTCGATCCCGCGGGCCGCCAGCATGTCCAGCTCGCCGATCAGGGTCTCCGGGTTGACGACGACCCCGTTCCCGATCACCGAGGTGATGTGCGGATACAGGACGCCCGAGGGCACGAGGTGGAGCTTCAGGACCTCGTCGCCCTTGACGACCGTGTGGCCGGCGTTGTCGCCACCCTGGTAGCGGACGACCATTGCGACCTGCTCCGACAGGAAGTCGGTCGTCTTGCCCTTCCCCTCGTCCCCCCACTGCAGCCCGACCACCACCGAGGCGGGCATCTAGAGGCCGCCTGCCATCTCGCCCCGGGCCGGGCCGAGAAGGAGAATCAAAAAATCCCGGGCCGGCAGGCTCGGGACCTGGTTGCAAATCTCCCGCGGGGGCCCGCCGGCTCGGCGGCGGTGCCGGGTCTGCTGGTCGCTCGGCCGCCTCACGGGACGGACGACGCGCCCTGATCGCGCGATCGCAGGACCTCCCAAAGGGTTCCCCTTCGCCCGAACCGCCCGCGGCGGCTGGGACGATCGGAGTCTAGCCGATGCGGCGAATTCCCTATTGGCCGCCGCGCAGCCTCGGACTACGTTCCCGCCGCATCCCCGCGCTTCTCCATTGGACCGGACCTCCGCGGGGGCACGCTCGGCGGGCTCGCGGTCGCACAGCGGGCCCGCCGAACCTTTCCGAGCCGGGTGCCGGGCACGCCGCGCCACGGTTCAGCGCCGCGAATCGACGATCGCCCCCCGACACGTCGTCGAGAGGCGATCTGGTGGTGGCGATGATCGAGCGATGAGTCCCGCCGGACGCGTCCCAGGGTCGAGGCCGATCACTCATGGTTGCTCGACTCGTGACCCTCGGCCTGGATCTCCGCTGCCGCCCTTCGCAACATCGGCGTCCGATCGAAGGTCCGTGGCCGACGCCCCGAGTGCCCCCGGTGTGCCGCGTCACGGCGCACATGAACCGTAGCCGCCGAGGCCAGTCCACGGCTATGGGCGACACGTCCCGAATCCGCCGGGGTCGATGGTCCGAGGCGTCCGCGCACCGAACGGGGACCCAAGTACCCGGTTGCAGATTCCTTGCGGCGCCGCGCGCGCATCCGCGGGACGACGATAAGCAGGCGTGCAGCCGCGGTTGACCGCGGGGTGAGCGGCTCGGGCTAGGGTTCGGTCACCGCCGCACGCAGGGTCGGCCCGTGACCCGTCGGTCGACCGATGAAGGAGACAGGGACCGTGAACAAGGTCCTCATCGCCGGCCGCCTCACG
>JAICVI010000200.1 GCA_025935415.1 Chloroflexota bacterium | reverse complement strand
ATGGTCGTGATCGGCGTCCGCAGCTCGTGCGAGAGGTTGTCGATGAACTCGGCGCGAATCCGCTGCAGGCGCCGGAGCTCCGCCACGTCCTCCAGGACGAGCCAGACGCCGAGGATCGGCGATCGCCGGGCCCGCACCACGAGGGTCGCGCCCGGGCGCGGGTCCGAGCCCGACTCGTCGGCGAGATTCACCTCTGCGCTTGCCCAGCCGGCCTCGCGCGCCCCCGCCGCGATGGCTTCGACCCGATGGTCCCCGAACGCCTCGATCGCGGTCCGCCCGAGCATCGAGCCCGGCTCGCGCCGCAGGAACACGTGCGCCGCCGTGTTGGCGACCTCGACCCGAAGATCGTCGTCGAGCCGCACGATTCCGACGCCCACGAGATCCGCGAGGTAGGCCACGTCCCGGAGGCGCTGTGCCAGCTGGAACTCGGCATCCTCGGCGCGCCGGCGAAGCCTTCGAAGTCGGTCGGAGAGTTCGTCGTCGGCCGGCCCTCGTCGGCTCCCGGCCGGCGAGGACCCCTCGCCGACCGTGTCGTGTCCGACCGGGTCCGTGCTCTCTGCCTCGCGCAGGGAGGTCGCGAGCTCGTCGATCGTCCGCCCCCGCGAAAGCGCGACGGCAAGGGCGATCGCGAGGGCGATGGCCTGGATCGCGACGAATGCGATGACGATGCCGTCCACGGCGCGAGCATCGCATACACCGCCGCGGAGCCGGGGATAACCTTGCGGTCATGAAGCTGCGACTCATCCCCCGAGAGGAACGGTTCTTCGACATGTTCGTGGAGGACGCCTCCAACGTCCTCGGCGCGGCGCGCCTGTTCGAGGCGATGCTGCGGACCTACGACGCGCCGGAGCAGCGGGCCAAGGAGATCCGCGACGCGGAGCACCGCGGCGACGAGATGAGCCACGAGATCGGGCGGCGGCTCGAGTCGACCTTCGTAACCCCGTTCGACCGGGAGGACATCCACGCGCTGATAAGCGCCCTCGATGACGTCATCGACTACATCGAGGAGGCGGCCGACACCTTCGTCCTCTACCGGATCGAGGCGCCGACCGCGGTCGCCGTGCAGCAGGCCGCGATCATCGTCAAGCAGTGCGAGCAGCTCCACGAGGCCCTGTCGAACCTGCGTGGCTTCAAAGGCCTGGAGAAGTACTGGATCGAGGTCCACCGCCTCGAGAACGAGGGCGATCAGCTCGCCCGCAATGCCATCGCGGGCCTGTTCGCGAACGGCGGCCACCCGATCGAAGTGATCAAGTGGAAGGACATCTACGGCCACCTCGAGGCCGCGATCGACAAGTGCGAGGACGTCGCCAACATCATCGAGAGAATCACCATAAAACACGCGTGATCCGTCGGCGAGGCTTGCTCGCATCCCTGCCCGGCGGGGATCCCTCCCCTCGTTCTGAATAACCCGTACGCTGAAGCCGTCTCCTGCGCCCATCTGGCGGCATCACGCACGCCTTGTTGGCCCCGTCTCAGCACGTCGGTCGACCGGCCGGGACCCCTGGGAGGCGCCCACGTGCGTGCCGGAATGCTCCTCGCGGTCGTGGCGTTTGCGTCTTGCAGCCCGAGCGCCGATGCGCCCGACCCACCGAACCCGTTCGTCGTCGCGGATGTCAGAACCGACTTCCCGCTGTCCCTGGGCGCCGACCGGGCCGTCGCGATCGGCCGCGACTACCTGCAACGCATGCGCCGTGAGATCGCAGCCCCGGAGCTCCACGAGGTCGCGGTAATCGATCACGTGTGGGCGGTCGCCGGCTCGCAGGCGTGGCAGATCGACCCATGCATTCCACGCGTCGACGATGCCACGACCGTCTGGGTGCTCCGCGGAACGGGTGACTTCCTGAACCTCGTGGACTTCGCGTGGAGCAAGAACTTCGGCCAATTCGATGCCGGCTTCGACCTGGCCTGCCGTGGCGCGGCCACATCCGGGACCATCGTGGTCGACGACGTCACGGGATACATCCTCGGGGTCTATCCAGGAGGTCATGATGGCCTGCAGGCACCTGCCGATGCAGCGCCGAACTAGGGTCATGCCGCGCCTCTCGATCCTCAGGACGTCGTCTGACGCTATCGGCAAGTGCGGGAACAAGCAGGTGGCAGCCTTGACGATCGCGCTGCACGAGGCCGTGGGTGATCGAGCACTGCTCGACGGGACGGTCTGGCCGAATCGCGACGGTCACATCGTCCCGCCCAGGTTGATCTTCAGCGGCGGGTGAGCTCGCAGCCGGGTCTCCGATAGGGCCACTCTGCGTCCTATGATCTCGCCACGTTTCGGGCGACGATCAGAGCGAGGGGACGGGACGATGGCTGAGGAGACGGACGGCTCCACGAGCACCCCTGAGGCGCAGCTTCCGCCCGGCTACATCCACGACCCGATGACGGGCCAGCCGCGCCCGATGACGTTCATGGAACGAGCCCGCGTCGCTGCTTCGCAGGCCGCGAAGATCGGCGCGGAGGTCGGCGGCCAGGCGGCGAAGGTCGGCGTCGAGGTCGGATCGCAGGCGGCCAAGGTCAGCGCGGAGGTCGGCAGCAAGGCCGCGCACCAGGCGGCGACGACCATCCGCGACCCGGCGACGCAGGCGCGCGCCCGGTCGGCGCTCAAGAAGGCCAAGCACGGCTTCACGACCGCGCTCGAGCGCATCGACCCGAAGATCCTCGCCGACGTCGTCGTCAAGGCGACCTCGCTCCAGGAGCGCGCCAACGCGAGCCTGAAGGATCGCGGCTCGGCCTACCGGATCGGCGAGATCGCGATCGGCGCCTCGATCCCGCCGAGCATCCAGTTCTCGATCGAGCGCGTGGACGATCCCGAGGCGAAGCTCGTGGACTCTGAAACCCTCCTCGCCGAGGCGTCGATGGATGGACCGACCGAGGCCATCGTCACGCTCGACGGCACCGCGATTGACGATGCGGCCCTCGAGGAGGCCGCCGGCGAGCCATAAGCGTCGTGCCGAAACGGCAGCGGCTGACGTCGCTGGTGCTGATGGGGGTCGCCGGCTCTGGAAAGTCGAGCGTCCTGGGCGCGCTCGCCGAGCGTCTCCACTGGCCGGCGCTGGAGGGTGACGCGGTTCATCCGGCGGCAAATGTCGCGAAGATGGCTGCCGGCATCCCGCTCACGGACGAGGACCGCTGGCCCTGGCTCGAGGCGATCGCGAGCTGGATCGGCGAACGAGAACGCGATCGCGAGAGCTCCATCGTCACCTGCTCCGCCCTCCGTCGCGCGTATCGCGACACGCTTCGGCGCGGCCATCCCTGGGTCTGGTTCGTCCACCTCGTGGCGCCGGAGGCCGTGATCGAGCAGCGCATGGAGGAGCGGGTCGGGCATTACATGCCGGCCTCGCTGCTGCGGTCGCAGCTCGAGACCCTGGAGCCGCTGCAACCGGACGAGCCCGGGACGACGCTCCCGGCGACGGCCACGCCCGCGGTGCTCGCCGAGCGGATCATCGAGCTGCTGCGGCTGGAGGGCTAGGCCCCCGCACCTCGAGCTCGGAACTCAGGCGGGCGCGGCGACCCCCGCGAACGAGCCGGTCCGGAGGAACCCTTCGACCTCGTCGATCGAGGCCGTCCGGCGCGCGCCGGTCGCGCGTCGGGTCACCTCGACCCCGCCGGCCGCCAGCGATCGTGGCGAGACCGTCAGGATCCAGGGCATGCCAAGGAGCTCGGCGTCGGTGAGCTTGACGCCGGGCGACTCGTCGCGGTCGTCGTAGAGGATGTCGCGGCCCGACTCGGCGGCAAGCGCGTGCAACCGCTCGGCGGTCTCGGCGACGTTCGGATCGCGTGTTGCGCCGATGGAGACGAGGTGCGCGGGATACGGCGCGACCTCGTCGGGCCAGGCGATGCCCTTGTCGTCGTGATGGGCCTCGACGATGCAAGCGACGTTCCGCCCGAGCCCGATCCCGTACGAGCCCATGACGATCGGGTGCCGCTCGCCGTCCTCGCCGAGGTACATCGACCCGAAGGCCTCGGTGAAGTCGGTGCCGAGCTTGAAGATGT
>JAICVI010000169.1 GCA_025935415.1 Chloroflexota bacterium | reverse complement strand
GTCGGGCGGCCAGGCGGCGGCGTGACGGAGGCACGGGGTGAGCCGATCGATCGGCCGGCGACCGCCGCCGTCAGGCGCTCGTCGTGGCCGCTCTTCCTGGGGCTGGCAGTCCTGATCATCGGCCTCGACCAGCTGACCAAGGCCTGGCTCACGTCATTCCTGGCGCCGGGCCAGTCGATCGACGTCATCGGCGACCTCGTGCGGCTGGTCCATTCCCAGAACGACGGTGGCCTGTTCGGGCTGTTCCGCGGCCAGGCCGTCCCATTCGGGCTCGTCTCGATCGGCGTCATCGCGCTGATCGTGCTGTACCACTGGAAGGCCGGGGGCGGGACGTACCTCGCGATCACGCTCGGGCTGCTGCTCGGAGGCGCGGTCGGGAACCTCGTCGATCGCCTGCGCCTGGGGTACGTCGTCGACTTCGTGGACGCGGGTTTCGGCGGCGTGCGCTGGTACACCTTCAACATCGCGGATGCCGCGATCAGCTTCTCGCTGCTCCTGCTCGTGGCCGCCAGCATCTGGCCCCAGGTCGCGCGCCGCCCGGCGAACGATGGCTGACGGTGGCTCCGGCGCGACCGCCCTTGCCGGCAGCATTCGTCGGATGGTGATCCCCCTGGACGCGGCGCCCGGGCGAGCAGATCGCTGGGCCGCGGACCTTTCCGGGCTGACCCGGAGCCACGTCCAGCGCCTCATCTCCGAGGGCCGGCTCACCGCGGCCGGCCAGCCACTCAAGGCCAACACCGTCATCACCGGCGGCACGGAGCTGCTGCTCGACGTGCCGCCGCCGACGCCCGCGTACCCCATCGCCCAGCCCGAGATCCAGGTCGCCGTGGTGTACGAGGACGACGACCTCCTCATCGTCGACAAGCCGGCCGGCCTGGTCGTCCACCCCTCGCCCGGCCATCACGACGGAACACTCGTCAACGCGTTGCTCGGCCGGGGCGAATCGCTCGCGCCGGGCGGGATCGCGGGCGTGCAGCGCCCCGGGATCGTCCATCGCCTCGACCGCGACACCAGCGGCCTGCTGATGGTCGCCCGCTCCGATGCCGCGCAGGCGTCGCTGCAGGCGCAGCTCAAGGCCCGGAGGATCAAGAAGACCTATCTCGCGCTGGTCGCCGGGTCCGTGTCGGCCGCTGCCGGCCGGATCGAGGCGCCGGTGGGGCGCGATCCCGGACGCCGCACCCGGATGGCGGTGGTGCCCTCGGGGCGCCTCTCGACGACCGGCTACCGGGTCCGCGAACGGTTCGCCGGCTGGACGCTGCTGGAGCTGGACCTGGTCACGGGGCGCACGCACCAGATCCGGGTCCACCTCGAGGCCATCGGGCACCCGGTCGCGGGCGATCCGGTCTACGGCACCGGCACGTCGCGCCGGGGTCCGGACGGGCTGGAGCGGCTCTTCCTCCACGCCTGGCGCCTCGAGCTGACGTCGCCATCGAGCGGCCGGCTGCTCCGTGCGGAGGCGCCACTCCCGCCGGAGCTGGAGCAGGTCCTCGAGCGCCTCCGTGCGGCGGCGGCGAGCGCGTGAACCCCGTGGTGGCGCACGATCCGGGCATGACGTCGGAGGCAACCGTCGCAGGCGCGCCCGGCGCCATGCTGGTCATCGTGTCGGGCCCCTCGGGGGTGGGCAAGGACACCGTGATCCAGTCCCTCGACCGCATCCCGACGAAGCCGGTCCGCTACTTCGTCGTCACCTGCACGACCCGCCCGCGCCGCGAGTACGAGGTCGACGGCGAGCACTACTACTTCCTCGACGAGGCGGAGTTCGAGCGGCGGCGCCTCGAGGGCGGCTTCCTCGAGGCCAACAACGTCCACGGGCACTGGTACGGCACCCCGCGCGAGCAGGTCCGGCAGGCGCTCGTCGGCGGGCGCGACGCGATCCTCAAGATCGATGTCCAGGGCGCCGCGGTCGTGAAGCAGAAGGTCCCCGAGGCGTTGCTCGTGTTCCTCGTCCCGCCCTCGCTGGAGGATCTCTTCGCGCGGCTCCAGGCTCGGGCCACCGAGAGCGCGGACGAGCTCGACGTCCGGCAGCGCAACGCCGCGCTGGAGCTCGCGCGGCAGGACGACTACGACTACGTGGTCCCGAACGAGACCGGCCAGGTCGATCGAACCGCGGCCCGGGTCGACGAGATCATCCGCTCCGAGAAGGCGGCGCACCCGGACCGTCGAACGCGGGTCTGAGCTCGTGAGCGCCCCGCGTCTCGTCTCGGTCGCGGTGGACGCGGCCGGCGCCGCGGGCCAGCGTGCCTTCACCTACGCGGTGCCGGACGCCCTCCGGGACCTCGAGGTCGGCGAGGCGGTGCTGGTCGAGTTCGGGCGGCGCCAGGCGCTCGGGATCCTCCTCGGCGCGGCGGAGCCGGTCGAGGGCATCGAGCCGAAGCCCGTCCTGGATCGAATCCGAGCCGATGGCCCGTTGCTGCCCGCGCTGTCCATGCGCGTCGCCGCATGGATCAGCGACCACTACCTCGCGCCCCCGGCGGTGACGCTGCGGGCGATGCTGCCACCGGGGCTGCTGGAGCGCTTCGAGCTGGTCGCCGAACGGACGCCCGCTGCGGCCGCCAGGGCTGCAGCCAGCCCCGCGGACGCCGGCGCCGCCAACCGCCCCGCCAAAAGACCCTTGGATGCTCCCGGCCTCGGCGCTCGCGACGACGCTGCCGACACGGCGATCCTGGCCGCGCTGGATGGCGGACCGCGGCAGGTCCGAACGCTTGACGCCCCCGAGGGCCGGCCCGCGCTCCTGCGCCGCCTGCGCGCCCTTGCCATGAGCGGCGAGGTCGCCCTGGACTGGACGCTCCTCGCCTCCGGGGCCGGACCCCGCTGGGTCCGCCACGTCCGGCTCGCCGCTCCGGCCGGCGACGCCGGGGGGCTGGGTCCGCGCCAGCTCGGCGTCCTCGAGGACCTCCGCAGGAGCGACGAACACGGGCTCCCGGCGCCGGAGCTCGCGGCCCGCCACGGCTCGGCCGCGATCGCGAGCCTGGCCCGGCGGGGTCTCGTGACCCTCGAGGCACGGGAGGCGCCGAGGCGTCCGCTCGCGGCGCGGCCCGCGGGCCGCCGGGGCGCGCGCCCGTCGGGCTCGGACCTCAGCCCCGAGCAGATCTCCGCTGTCGCGGGGATCGAGGCGACGGGGGCCGCGGGACGCCACGAGACGTTCCTGCTCGACGGTGTGACCGGCGGAGGCAAGACGGCGATCTACGTCGAGCTGCTCGCGGGCTCGCTCGCCCGCGGCCGACCCGGGCTGGTGCTCGTTCCGGAGATCGCGCTCGCGCTGCCGCTCGTCGACCGGCTCCGGGCCGACCTGGAGGCGCGGGTCGCCGTGCTCCACTCCGGGCTCGGTGACGGCGAGCGGGCCGACGAATGGCGACGCATCCGGCGGGGCGAGGTAGACGTCGTGGTCGGGACACGGGTGGCCGTGCTCGCGCCGCTGGCGGACATCGGGATCGTCATCGTCGACGAGGAGCACGACCCGGCCTACAAGAGCGATCGAACCCCGCGGCTCCAGGCCCGCGACACGGCCATCGAGCTCGGGCGCCTCGCGGCCGCGCCCGTCGTGCTGGGCTCCGCGACCCCGTCGGTCGAGGTCGAGGGCAGGGCGCGCGACGGCTCGATCGTTCGATACCGCCTGCCAGAGCGGCTGAGCGGTGCCGCGCCGGTGGTCGAGGTCGTCGACCTCCGCGCCGAGCTCGCCGATGGCAACCTCGGGATGCTGTCGCGACCGCTCGCACAGGCGCTCGGCGCGCTCGCCGCCACCGACGCGACCGAGGCGACCGTCGCCGAGGGTGACCAGGCGATCCTCGTGATCAACCGCCGCGGGACCGCCTCCGTCGTGCTGTGCCGCGATTGCGGCCACGTTGCCACCTGCCCGGACTGCACGCGGCCGCTCGTGTACCACCAGGCCGGGGGGACGCTGCGCTGCCACCACTGCGGCCGCGCCTGGCCGATGCCGAGCCGCTGCCCGAGCTGCGGCTCGGCGCGTATCCGATACCTCGGTGGCGGCACGGAGCGCGTCGAGCGCGAGGTCCGGGACCGCTTCCCGGGGCTGCGCATCGGGCGGCTCGACCGCGACGTCGTCGAGCGCAAAGGCGCGGCGGAACGCGTCATCGATGCCTTCACCGACCACCGCCTGGACGTGCTCGTGGGAACGAGCCTCGTGACCAAGGGTCTCGACATCCCCGACGTGACGCTCGTCGGAGTCGTTTCCGCTGACGTCGCGCTGAACCTGCCCGACGAGCGCGCGGCGGAGCGGACGTACCAGCTCCTCGCCCAGGCCGTGGGGCGCGCCGGGCGGGGCGACCGGCCGGGGCGGGCGATCATCCAGACCTACCAGCCGGAGCATCCCGCGATCGTCGCGGTCGCGGAGGCGCGATCCGAGGCCTTCTACGACGCGGAGCTGGAGCTCCGGCGGCGATTCGGCTCGCCGCCGTTCGGGCGGCTCGTCAAGCTCACGGCGGCGCTGCCAGATCGCGGCGAGGCCGAGAGCGCGGCGCGGGAGCTTGCGGCGACGCTTCGCGATCGAGCCGCGGCGACGGGCCGGCGCGTGACGGTCAGTGGTCCGGCCCCCGCGTTCGTCGCCAAACGCGGCGATCGCTGGCGCTTCAACGTCGTCCTGCGCGGCGACGACCCGGTCGCGCTCATGGGCGACCCGCCCGGGCAGCCGTGGTCGATCGACGTCGATCCCGAAACGCTCCTGTGACCTTGATGGGCGCGCTGCAGGTGCCGAATCCAGCCATCCAGCGTACGATCGCCGCCGCCGTCCTGGCGGGAGGAAGCACGCTGCCGGCGGCACGAGCACGATCCAAGGAGACCGTTCCGATGACCGACGACTACAACACCAGGACCACGCCGGAGACGGGCGCGGCGAGCGACGACAGCTACGCCTGGACCGAGCCGGAGGCGGCCGGG
>JAICVI010000011.1 GCA_025935415.1 Chloroflexota bacterium | reverse complement strand
TTCCGCCTGGACGAGACGGAGCGTGCAGGCCCTGCGCTCCTGGACCTCGTGGCGTGCCTGGCCGATCTCGAGAAACGCCTGATCGAGTACGCGCCGGACAAGTCCGCGCGCGCGAGCCTGGCTCGATACCTCGGGCGCAAGCGCCGGGACGCCGAGGTCGCGGCCGCCCGTTGCCTCGGCCTCCGGCTCGTGGCATCCGTCGATCGTGCGGCGGTGACCCCCGGCGGGTCGATGCGGTTGTCGACCCGGCTGCTGGCGTCAGCGTCAGCTCCACCGGAAGGGGTCGAGTTCGAGCCCGTCGTGGTGTTCGCCGACGCCGGCGTCCAGCGTGTCGACGCGGGCGACGCGCACGCAGCCCTGTTCGACATCACGATCCCCGCTGACGCCGGCCTATCGTGCCCGTACTGGCTCCGACACGCCGCCGGCGAGTACTCGTATGTCTGGCCCGAGGATCTCGCGGTCGGAGAGCCGTTCGACGAGCCACCGATCAGCGTGAGCTGTTCGGTTCGCATTGCCGGCCGACAGCTGCGTTTGTCGGTACCGGCACTCTTCGAGGAAGCGTTCGCCGGCGGCTACCGTCGGCTCGCGACCGCGATCCTGCCGCCGATCTCGTGCCGCCCGCTTCTCGACCGCTATTTCCTGCGCACACAAGGCGCGTCGCAGCAGATCAACCTGCTCGTCAGCGTGGTCGGGCATGACCATGCAGTCTCGCCGATCGAGGGGGTGCTCGAAGTCTCCGTACCCGAGGGCTGGACGGCGAGCCCGTCTCGCATCCCGGTCCGGCTGCGCAAGGACGGCGACTCGGACACGGTCGAGGTGTCCGTCACGGTACCGCCAGGTGAAACAGCGGGCTCTCCGAACATCTCTCTGGGCATGCGCTGTGGTGGCCGGTTGTACGAGTCGTCGATCACCGCTGTGATGCAAGGTCCGAATGGCCCGGACGCCGTGCCGGACGAGGACACCTACGTGCGCCGCGAGGTCGTCGCCGAACCGTCTGCCGTGGTGGTGGACCTGATCGACGTGGCCGTGCACGACTCGTTCATGTACGGCTACGTGAGCGGCGTCGGTGACGACGTGCCGCGCGTCCTGTCCGGACTCGGATTGTCGGTCGAGCAGCTCAGCGACGACGCTCTCTCCCAGGCGGACCTGCGCAGGTACGACGTGATCGCCGTCGGGCCGAACGCGTTCATGTCCCGCGACGCGCTCCGGAGGACCAGCGGCCGCCTGCTCGACTACGTGCATGGCGGTGGCACCCTGCTCGTGCAGTACCAGGGCTACCGCTACGCGAGCATGGACGCGGGACCGTACCCGTTCTCCTACGCCGAACCGCATGACCGCGTGACGCAACAGGACGCGCCGGTTCAGTTCCTGAAGCCCGACCACTACCTTCTGCGATTCCCGAACCACATCGTGGCCGGGGACTTCGATGGCTGGGTCCGAGACCGCGGGATGTACTTCTTCGGCCAGTGGGACCCTGCCTATGAGCCGCTCCTGGCGTGCTGCGATGCCGGCGAGTCCCCGAAATCGGGCGGGTTGCTGGTCGCCCCCTACGGGCGCGGCGCCTATGTCTACTGCGGCTACACGCTCTTCCGTCAAGTCGCGGCCGGCGTCCCGGGTGCATTCCGGCTCCTGGCCAACCTGCTGGCCCTTCCCGAAGGACGGCTTCGTGAACGCATGGAGCATCTGCGCAACGTGTCGGTCTTCCAAAACCTTGACGATGCGCAGCTGCGCGAGGTCGCCCGAATCGCCATCGAGCGGAAGGTCGGCGACGGCGAATACCTCATCCGAGAGGGCGACATCGGCACCGAGCTCTACGTGATCAAATCCGGCGAGGTGTCCGTGCTGCAGGGCATCGACGAGCGTCATCTGCGGACGGTTGTTGCGGGCGAGCCTGTCGGGGAGCTCGGCGCGATCACCGGCTCCCCGCGCACCGCGTCGATGCGTGCCCGCGGCGAGGTCGAGGTGCTGGCGATCCGTGCTGATGAGTTCCTGGAGCTGTTGCGCAGCGACGGGGATGTCGCTGAAGGCACGGTGACCCTGCTCGCCCGTCGCTTGTACGCGGCGATGGCCGATCCCGCCTCGCTGCGCGACTACGCGCGAGCCGAGCCGAGCAGCGAGTCGAGCACGATGCCGCCGACCTCGTTCTGATACAGGCGCACAGCATCGAGCCGGCCCGTGTAGGACGGCTCGCCCGCCAGCATTCCGGTCGCTCTCTGACCGGCACCAAGGCCGAATGCCAGCAGCTGCGGGAGCTCGGTTCCCTCGGCGCTCACCAACCGGGCTTGCTCGGTCACCTGAAGTCCACTCTCCGTGGTTGCCAGCCGGACGGGACGGCGGTCAGGCCACGTGATTGCCGGAAGGATTGCCTCGTATCCCACCGCGGCGATGACGGCGCCCGCTTCGTCCAGCGCTTCGGCTGCGGTGGCGCGCGCTCCCTCCTCGTCGATGAGGGAGATCGCCCGCACGGGGCCGGCCGCCCGGCCCTGGTGCGTGGCTGCCCAGGCGAGTCCGTGGGCATCAGCCCGCAACCCGCCGTGGCGATTGACCGCGCCGGTCTGAGGGCAGACATCGGAGGTCTCGTCGAACGCATAGCCGGCGGCGCGCGCACGCGCCACGCTCCGGAAGTAGAACCGAAGGTGGCTTCGGTGCAGCACCGTCACCCTTGGCGGACGGCCACGGTCATCACGTAGCCCTCGATCATGGATCAGCACCCACGCGGCCGACCATGCGCTGTGGGAGCCGCCGACCACCACGACCTTCCGCGTCCGAGCAATGGCCCGACGCAGACCCGGCGGCAATCCGACGCGCTCGTCGAGGAGGGCGTTCGCGTGGCACAGCTTGTGCTCGTGCGGGCGCAGGTCGAGCCCCGGCAGCAGCGCCAGCTGCCCGAGGTCCGCACGGGGCCTGGCTCCCATCGCGATCACGGCGTGGTCGGCCGTGACCGTGATCCTCGCGCCACCGTCAACGGGCTCGAACGTGATGGCTGCTCCGCCCGAGTCAAGCAGCGTGAGCTCCCGTACCGAGTGTTCGGTGACCACCGAGCAACCCGGGACCGATTCGACGCGGGCGCGCACCGCGTCCCCGAGACTGGCCAAGTGCTCGCCGACCAACGGCAGGCGCGGAAAGACCGTCGCGAACCGGGCAAGTGCGTAGGTCGAACCGGCGTTCCGGGCCGCGTCGAACGCCTCGCGAGGCCCGGCCTTGTCCAGCCAGGTCAGGAACGTCGCGCCGCGAGTGTTCGCCGAAATCGGGTAGTGCCCGATGGCACCCGGGCCGATCGCCGAGCTCTGCTCGATGATGCACGTGCCTCGACCGAGCAGGGTGTCGAGTCGACCCTGCTCCGCCGCGCAGACGAGGATGCCGGTGGTTGCCGGTCCCCCGCCACAGAACACGACTCCGTAGTGGCCGCCCGGTTTCAGGCCCACCCCTCCTGCGTGGACGTCACGGCGGCGAACTTGCTCTCGGCGCGGTCGCGCACGAGGTCGCGCAGCCAGCCGTCGACATCCGCCGAGCGCCCATGTTGGACCTCGTAGGTGAGCTTGCGGCGATGGAGCTCGGGGTCTCGGCCGGCGAGGACGTCCTCGTAGAACGCGTCGACGTCGTGGTCGCAGCGCACGAGGATGCTGCCGTCGACCCCTGGCAGGCGCAATCGGGCCCGATTCAGGCGGAGTGCGTCAGCGAGTGCGAGCCGCGGGGCGATGGCGTCCGTGCCGGCCGGCAGCAGGGGGGCGAGGACCTCGAACGCTTCGGCGTACAGGTCGTCCAGCCGGCCCTCGAGGCAGACCTTGATGAGCAGGTATTCGTCGACGGTCCAGTACTGATCGAGCCACTGCCTGGCGTGGACGTACTCGTCGCCGCCCTGCTGCATGCGCAGGCTGAAGTCCTCGCAGAAGCCACGCATCTCGCCCAGCGTGCGATAGCGCTGGGGATCCGCGAGCATCAAGGCGTCGATGACGCGCGAGAAGGGCAGTCCGGACAGCTTCCACGTGAGCGTCGTGGCCACGGTCAGCAGGCGGTGCATGTGATAGGTGAGGGTCAGCCAGGCGAAGGTGCGCATGTCGCGCCAGTCGGCCTCGCTGAATGACGCTGCCGCGACGACGAGCTCCTGCGTCTCGTAGATGCCGTCAGCCGGCGGCTCGGCCGGAGCGTGATTGTTGACGATCCGGGTCGTGACCATCTTCATGCCGTATCGGCGTTGGTACGCAGGGTCGCCCATCTCGGCATTTGGCAGCACCGAGAGGTTGTGGAACTGCACCCGGTGGTGCTGGCCGCCCGCGACGATGTTCGAAACGCTGTCCCGGAACGAGGCCGGTGTCTCTGCCGGCAGCCCGACGATGAAATCGACGAAGGTCGGGATGCCGTCGCGCACGAACCGGCGCTGGAGCTCGCCGTACGTCTGGAGCGAGATGTTCTGGCGCTTGATCGCCGTCAGGACCTCCGGCGTGGTCGTCTGGATCGAGATGTTCAGCTCGGTCGCGAGGCCGGCGTCGGCGATCTTCTTCATCGTCAGGTAGGCCCGCTCGGTCGCGTTCTTGGTCTGCTGGACGAGCACCTGGCGTGGTGCTCCATGGCGCCCGGCCGCGGCCACGATGGCATCGGCGATCTCGATGTCACGCTGCAGGATCCCGAAGTTCGCGTCGGCGATGAACAGGTAGTCGATCCCGTTGGCGGCGATCCACTCCGCCTCGTCGAAGATGCGACCGAGGTCGAACTGGTTGAGCCGCGCGGCGGTCGCAGAGCCCCAGTCGCAGAACGTGCACTGGAACGGACAGCCGCGGTTCGTCTCCCACACCGTCCTCCAGGTGATCTGCGGATGCGCCGTCATCAGCGGGACGAAGACGCCCTCGAGAAATGGCGACGGGACGGTCGACAGGTCCTGGATCCGCGGTCGTCTCGCGACGGTCACGAACCGCCCGGCGGCGTCGAGGAAGCTGACGCCGGGCACGTCGCCCCAGTCGCGCTGCGGGTACCGCTCGAGGATGTCCATGAACGTCTGCTCGCCCTCGCCGTGGCAGACGACGTCGATGAACGGATTCTCGCGGAGGAACTGCTCCGGGTGGTCCGGTACGTGCGGCCCGCCGAACACGATCAGCGTGTGCTCGTTGCGAGCGCGCAGCTCGCGCGCGATGGCGCGGTGGCGGTTGGCGTTCCACACGTACGTGCTGAAGGCGGCGATGTCCGCGCCGGAGAGCGCGTCGGCCCCGCGGCGCACATCGGGGCAATGCACCATCGGCAGTCCGAAGGCGTACCGCTCGGGCCGGGAGGCGTGTCGCTCGGTGTAGGCCTGCAACAGCGCGACCGAGTACGGCAGATACATCGATTCGCCGAGTGCGGTGTTGAGCTGCACGAGCGACACCGTGACGCTGCTCTCGTGAGTCACGCCGCCAAGAATGGCATACCCCGGCTCCGTGGAAGGCGCATGGAATTGGACGCGCTCGCCGTCGCGCGCGCTCTGACTCGCTCGTCGGTGCAGGCAGGAACGCGCGCTCGGCGTTCCACCGCCCATACACTCGGCCCGTGACGGCTGTGCGTCGCACGCCCCTTCTCGCTCGGCTCGTGGGCATTGAGATCGGTCGTGAGTCGGACGGATCGGTCGTGAGTCGGCAACGTTGATCTCCCGCTACCTGCCGGCCCTGCTCAACGAGCGGGCGTTCCGTTCGTTCTGGCTCGGGCAGACGATCTCGGTGTTCGGCGACCAGATCACGCTGCTGGCGGTCCCGATCGTCGCGGTGCTGATCCTTCACGCCGATCCCGCGAGCATGGGGCTGCTGACGGCCGCCGGCCTGCTGCCGCATCTGCTGTTCTCGCTGCCGGCCGGCGTCTGGCTCGATCGCGTCCACCGGCGCCGCCGGCTCATGATCCTCGCGGACATCGCGCGGGCCGCGGTCATCGCGCTGATCCCGCTGGCGTTCCTCGGCGAATGGCTGAGCATCGAGCTGCTGTACGTCGTCGCGTTCGCCGTGGGGACGCTGTCGGTCGTGTTCGACATCTCATGGCTGACCTTGTTCACGGCCGTCGCGAAGCGCGAGCAGTACGTCCAGGCGAACTCGCTGCTCAGCGGCAGCCGATCGCTCTCTTCGGTCGGGGGCCCGGCGATCGCGGGCGTGCTGATCCAGCTGCTGCAGGCGCCGATGACCCTGTTGCTCGACTCGCTGTCGTTCCTCGGCTCCGTCTTCTTCCTGTCGAGGATCCGGGCGGCAGAGCCGCCGATCGAGCGCGACCCGGGTTCGATCCGGATGCAGCTCGCTTCGGGCCTCTCGTTCATCCGCCGCGATCCGTACATCCGCGGGATCCTGCTCTCGGTCGGGACCGTCAACTTCTTCAACTACTGCTTCGCCGCGCTGTTCATCCTCTACGCGACGACGTACCTGCATGTCGAGCCGGGAATTCTTGGGCTCGCACTCGGCTCGGGCGCCGTTGGCGGCGTCATCGGCGCCCTGGTCGCGGCACGGGTTGGGCGCCGCCTGGGCACCGGTCGCGCGTACCTCCTGGGCCTCGTGCTCTTCCCCGCGCCGCTGATCCTCGTGCCGATCGCCTCGGGGCCGATGGAGATCGTGCTGCCGCTGCTGTTCCTGTCCGAGTTCGGTTCCGGGCTCGGGGTCATGATCCTCGACATCAACGCCGGCGCGATGCTCCAGGCCCGGACGCCGGATCGCATTCGAGGCCGATCCGGTGGCGCGTTCCGATTCATCAACATGGGCATCCGGCCCATCGGGGCGACGGTCGGCGGCCTCATCGGGGCGGCGCTCGGGGTCCGGGAGACGCTCTTCGTCGTCAGCGCGGCGCAGCTGCTCGGAACGCTGTTCCTCGTCGGCTCGCCGATCCTTGCGCTTCGCGGGATGCCGGCGTCCGCGGATTCGGACTAGCCGGCCGCGCGGCTCTCCCGTGCGATTCGCCGCAGGACCGTCGGCAGGATGCCGCCATTGCGGTAGTAGTCGAGCTCGATCGGGCCGTCGATGCGGCAGATGACCTCGAACTCGGTCTCCGTGCCTTCATCGGAACGCGCGACGACGCGCAGCTTCGACCGCGGCTCCAGCGACCCGACACCGCGGATCGTGTACGCCTCGCGCCCGGTGAGCCCGAGGGAGACGAGATTCTCGCCCTCGAGGAACTGCAGAGGCAGGATGCCCATCCCGACCAGGTTGGTCCGGTGGATCCGCTCGAAGCTCTCGGCGATCGCCGCCCGGACGCCGAGCAGCAGGGGACCCTTCGCGGCCCAGTCGCGCGACGACCCGGTGCCGTACTCCTTGCCGGCGATGACGAGCTGCGGGACGCCCTCCTCGCGGTAGCGGGTCGCGACGTCGAAGATGAAACCCTCCTCGCCGTCCGGCAGGTGGACCGTGTACGGCCCCTCGCCCTCGGAGGCCAGGGCGTTCCGCAGCCGGATGTTGCCGAACGTCCCGCGCATCAGGACCTCGTGGTGGCCGCGCCGAGCGCCGTAGGAGTTGAACTCCAGCGGGCCGACCCCGTGCTGCTGGAGCCACTGTCCGGCGGGGGCCCACGGCACGATCGAGCCGGCCGGCGAGATGTGGTCCGTCGTGAGCGAATCGCCGAGCACCGCGAGGACCCGGGCCCCGACGATGTCGGTCGGCGGCTCAGGCGTCATCTCGAGGCCCTCGAAGAACGGCGGCCGCGCGACATAGGTCGACGCGGCATCCCATTCGTAGCGGTCGCCGGCCGGGATCGGCAACGCCCGCCAGCGGTCATCGCCGTCGAAGACGCTGGCATAGGTACGGCGGAAGAGCTCCGGGTCGATCGAGTCACGGATCACGGACCTGATCTCGTCGAGCGAGGGCCAGATCTCGGTCAGGAAGACCGGGCGACCGGCGTCGTCGATGCCGAGCGGCTCGGTGGTGAGGTCGATGTCGACGCGTCCTGCGAGCGCGAAGGCGACGACCAGTGGCGGCGACGCGAGGTAGCTCGCGCGCGCGAGCGGATGGATGCGGCCCTCGAAGTTGCGGTTGCCCGACAGCACGGCCGCCGTCACGAGATCGTTCTTCTCGATGGCCTCCGCGACCGGCTGGTCGAGCGGGCCGGAGTTGCCGATGCAGGTGGTGCAGCCGTAGCCGGCGAGCGCGAAGCCGAGCTCCGCGAGTGGCGCCATGAGCCCAGCGTCCTCGAGGTAGCCAGTCACGGCCTTCGAGCCGGGCGCCAGCGAGGTCTTGACCGTCGGAGCCACGCGCAGGCCGCGTGCGACGGCGTTCCGCGCCAGCAGGCCCGCGCCGACCATGACCGTGGGGTTCGAGGTGTTGGTGCAGGACGTGATCGCGGCGATCGCCACGGAGCCCGTCCGGATCGTCACCTCTTCGTCGTCGACGCGGACCGTCACGCCCGGATAGGCGGCGGCGGGCGGGAGCGCGGCCATGCGCGCCTCGTTGGCCGTCGCTGCGGCGGCGATCGCAGGGTCGTCCTTCGTCGCTTCGGCAGCGCTGAAGGACGGGGGATCGCTCGCCGGGAACGATTCGGCCGACGATTCCTCGACGGTTCCGCCGCTCGGAACGAGGGCCTCGACCTGCTCCTCGCCGAGCGCCTGCAGGCCGTCAGGGAAGTTCGACCGGAAGTTCTCTCGCAGCCCCGTCAGGGGGACCCGGTCCTGCGGCCGGCGCGGCCCGGCGACCGAGGGCACGACGGAGGCGAGGTCGAGCGTCAGGAGGTCGTCGAACGCCGGCGTGTGCCCGGGCCGCCGCCACAGTCCCTGGGCCCTGGCGTACGCCTCGACGAGGGCGACCCGTTCATCGGAGCGGCCGGTCAGCCGGAGGTACGCGATCGTCTCCTCGTCGATCGGGAACAGCGTCGAGGTCGCGCCGAACTCGGGGCTCATGTTGGAGATCGTGGCCCTGTCGGCGAGTGAGAGCGCCGCCAGGCCGTCGCCGGCGAACTCCACGAAGGCGCCCACGACGCCGAACGACCGGAGCATCTGCGTGACGACCAGCACGAGATCCGTGGCCGTCGAGCCGCGTGGCAGCTCGCCCGAGAGGCGGACGCCGATGATCCGCGGCATCGGCATGTAGATCGGCTGGCCGAGGAGCGCCGCCTCGGCCTCGATCCCGCCCACGCCCCAGCCGAGCACGCCGAGGCCGTTGACCATCGTCGTGTGCGAGTCGGTGCCGACGACCGTGTCGGGGAGCGCGATCCGCGCGCCGTCCTCGTCTGTTCGATCCGCGACCACGGTGGCCAGGAACTCGAGGTTCACCTGGTGGACGATGCCCGTGCCCGGGGGCACGACGCGCAGGTCCCGGAACGCCGTCTGGGCCCAGCGCAGGAGCTGGTAGCGCTCGCCGTTGCGTTCGTACTCGCGGGCGACGTTGAAGGCGAAGGCCGCCGGCGTCCCGAACTGGTCGACCTGCACCGAGTGGTCGATGACGAGATCCGCGGGAACAAGGGGATTCACGCGCGCGGGATCGCCGCCGAGATCGGCCATGGCGTCGCGCATCGCCGCGAGGTCCACGATCGCGGGCACCCCGGTGAAGTCCTGCAGCAGCACCCGCGACGGCATGAACGGGACCTCGGCCTCGGTGGCCGAGCCCGGCCGCCAGCCTGCGAGTGTCTCGACGTCGGCGCGCTCGATCAGGCCGCCGCCCGCGTTGCGCAGCGCGTTCTCGAGGAGGATCCGAAGGGTGACCGGGGCGGTCTCGAGGTCGATGAGGTCGGCCAGCACGGCGAGGCGCCAATAGTCCGGAAGGCCGTCGCCGAGGGGGGCCCGGGCACCGAATGGATCTGCGCGTGGCACGCTGGCGAACCTCGTCGCTGGGTAGACTCGACGCGTGGAATCGTACCCCGAGAGCCGATGAAGGCCTGGCGGGAGGGTGACGCGTCCCGCCCCGGCCCGGCCGGCGCCGAGCCCGGGGGCGCTCCGGATGCCGAGACCCTCGAGGAGCTGCGTGAGCGCGGCATCGACCTCGACCCTGGCGGGTCGGCGGCCCCCCATCGCCATGACGACGCCCAACCGGAGCATTCGCACCCTCACCGTCACGCCGAACCCGGAGCGCCGCCGGCCGTCGGCATCATCGGGGCAGGCGCCGTGGGCACCGCGCTGGGGGCGGCCCTCCATCGGGCCGGCTGGCCCGTCGTCGCGGTCGGATCCCGGGACGAGGCCCGACGCAACCGCTTCCGCTCGCTCGTGCCGGGGGCTCGCGCCTTTGCCGAGGCGGCCCCGGTCCTGGACGAGGCCGAGCTGATCATCCTGTCCGTGCCGGACGATGCCATCGCGAATCTCGCGACCGAGCTCAAGCTCTATGGCGGCCAGGCCCTGGTCCACACGTCGGGCGTGCTGGGCGCGGAGGTCCTTGAGCCGGCCCGCGCGGCGGGCACGCAGATCGGGACGTTCCATCCGCTGGTCGCGTTCGCGGACACGGAACGGGCGATCGAGGCCTTTCGCGGAGCGACGGTCGCGGTCGAGGGTGACGATGAGCTGGCGTCGCTCCTCGCGACGATGGCCGAGGCGCTCGGGGCAACCGCGGTTCGGCTGGCGCCCGGGAGCAAGGCGGCGTACCACGCGGCCGCGGTCCTCTCGGCCGGCGGGTTCGTGGCTCTCCTCGACGCGATCGCGGAGCTCGGCGAGGCCGCCGGCCTCGATGAGGCCGGGGCGCTCGCTGTCTACGGCGGGCTGATCGAGCAGACCCTCGGCAACGCCCGGGCCCTGGGAATCCGGGCCGCGCTCACGGGGCCGATGACCCGCGGCGACGTCGGGACCCTGGCTCGCCACCTCGAGGCGCTGGCCCGGCTGGCGCCCGATTCCCTGCCGCTGTATCGAGCCGCCGCAGAGCGGGAGATCGCCCTCGCCGAGGGCCGTGGCTCGCTGGCGCCACATGCCGCCGAATCGATGCGCCGATTGCTTGCGATGCCGCCTTGACGCGATACCATTCGCCGCGATGGAGCACAGCATCGCGGCGCGCTACGCCACGCGCCCGGCGGCCCGGTTCCCGCGACCTTCCAGCCAGAGCCGCCGCCGGCACCTCGGCCTCGTGCCGACCCGGGTGTTCAGCCCTGCGCCGACGCGCCTGACCGTCCTGCTGCGGGACCAGCCATCGCCCGTCGCGCACCTCCGTCGAGATCCCCGGTCGATCACCTCGACACGCCCCGTTCGGCCGTCCACCGGCCGGCCGCGCCCCGCGTTCTCGCTCACCTGGCAGCGGTCGCCGGCGGCGCGTCGTCCCAGCGCCCCCGCGGCGCCGTGGCGCGCCTGAGGTCCGTCCTCGCGACGTCGGCCGGCGGGATCGTCGTCGGCGCCAATCGCGAACGGCCCGCCCTCGTCGTCGGCATGCGCCGTCGCGGTCGCGACAGCGTGACGTGGACGCTGCCCAAGGGCACGCCCAATCCCGGTGAGGCCCGGGAGGAGACCGCCATTCGCGAGGTCGAGGAGGAGACCGGCCTCCTGGTCCGGATCATCGAGCCCGTCTCGAGCATCCAGTACGACTTCGTGCAGGGCGGGACGCGGATCGAGAAGACCGTCCACTACTTCCTCATGGCGCCGGTGGGCGGTGACCTGTCGCGCCACGACCACGAGTTCGAACGCGTTCGCTGGGTCGCCTTCGATGAGGCCCCCGGGCTGCTGAGCTTTCCCACGGAGCGGGAGCTGGTGGCGTCGACCTTCGAGCGGGTCCGGGAGCTGGCGCGCACGGGCATGTTCGATCACGCCGGCGCCGCCCGATGACGGAGGCCGTCGAGCCGACCGAGGAGGCCCTGCCGGAGCAGCTCCACGAGACCGCCCTGGTCGACATCCATCGCGGGCTCGGTGCGCGGCTGATCGAGTTCGGCGGCTGGCTCATGCCGGTGCAGTACGCCGGGATCCTGGAGGAGCACCGCGCCGTCCGCGAGCGAGCAGGCCTGTTCGACCTGTCGCACATGGGCGAGCTCGTCGTCGAGGGCGATGACGCCGGCGATGCCCTCGCGGCGGCCCTCGTGACCGATCCCCGGACCCTCGCCGTCGGGCGTGCCCAGTACTCGATGATCGTGGCGCCGGACGGTGGCGTGATCGACGACCTGATCGTCTACCGGCTCGGTCCCGAGCGGTTCCTCGTCGTCGCCAACGCGGGCAACGCCGCAGTCGTCTCGGACGAGCTCGCGGCCCGCCTCTCGGGCTGGCGCGCCGTTCTCGACGACCAGTCCCTGGCGACATCGCTCGTCGCGATCCAGGGACCTCGCTCGGCCGAGGTGCTTGCACCGCTGACGGACGTCGACCTGACGGCACTGCGCTACTACGCCATCGCCGAGGGCAACGTCGCCGGAGTTCCGGCGCACGTCGCCCGGACCGGCTACACGGGCGAGGATGGGTTCGAGATCTTCGTCGACTGGGCCCGCGGCCCGGAGGTCTGGGAGGCGCTCCTCGCGGCTGGCAGGGAAGCCGGCGTCGCGCCGGTCGGCCTCGGTGCGCGGGACACCCTCCGGCTGGAGGCGGGCATGCCGCTCTACGGCAACGAGCTGGACCGCCAGACCAACCCCTTCGATGCCGGCCTCGGGCGGGTGGTGAAGCTGGAGAAGCAGGGCGACTTCGTGGGCCGGGAAGCCCTCGCCCGGGTGGCGAAGGACGGCCCCGCGAAGCGGCTCGTCGGGCTCAGGATCACGGGCCGCGGGATCGCCCGCCATGGCTATCCGGTGCTCGACGATGGCGAGCCGACCGGGGTCGTCACCAGTGGCACGCACTCGCCGACCCTGGGCGTGCCCATCGCCATGGCCTACGTCGCGCCGGACGTTGGCGAGCCGGGTACGATACTGGCCGTCGAGGTTCGCGAGCAGCCGGTCTCCGCCGAGGTCGTGCCGCTGCCCTTCTACAAGCGCGATCCCTCGACCCGCTAGCTCGACCCGGGCGGCTGTGTGCCGCCCGCAGCAGAGGAGGGCCTGATGGTCCCAGGGGACCTTCGCTACACGAAGGACCACGAGTGGGTCCGCGTCGAGGGCGACACGGCGACGATCGGGGTCACCGACTTCGCGGCCGGGCAGCTCGGTGACGTCGTGTTCGTTGATCTTCCGGCCGCCGGAAAGACCGTCGAGCAGTTCGCGACGTTCGGTGTGGTCGAGTCGGTCAAGGCCGTGAGCGACCTGTACGCGCCGGTCTCCGGCGAGGTCGTCGAGGTCAACTCGGAGCTGGCTGGGAACCCGGAGCTCGTCAACAGCGATCCGTTCGGCGCCGGCTGGATGATCAAGGTCAGGCTTGGCGACGCCGGCCAGGTCGATGGCCTCCTCGATCCTGCCGGGTACGAGCAGCTGACGGCGGAAGGCTGAGCGACCCTTGGCCTACGGCCCCCACACGCCGGCCGATCGCCGGCGGATGCTCGACGCGCTCGGCCTGGAGTCCGTCGACGATCTCTTCGCCGACATCCCCGCGCCGCTGCGCGCCAGCCCCCTGCGGCTGGACCCGCCCGAGCCGGAGCAGCAGCTCATGGCCCGGCTCTCGGGCCTGGCCGCGCGCAACCGCGTCGAGCTGGCGTCGTTCCTCGGCGCAGGCGCGTACCGCCACTTCTCACCGCCGATGGTCGATCAGATCCTGCTCCGCGGCGAGTGGTACACGGCCTACACGCCGTACCAGCCGGAGGTCAGCCAGGGGACCCTCCAGAGCATCTACGAGTACGAGTCGCTGATCGCCGAACTCGTCGGCATGGACGTCGTGTCCGCGTCGCACTACGACGGCGCGGCCGCCACGGCCGAGGCGGCGCTGATGACCTGCCGAGCGACGGGGCGGGGGAGGGTCCTCGTCAGCCGCGCCGTCCATCCCCACTACCGCGCGGTCCTGCGCACCTATGTCGACGGCGCGGGCCTCGACGTCGACGACATCCCGCTCGTGGCAGACGGCGCGAAGGCCGGCACGACGGACCTCGAGGCCCTCGAGCGGATGCTCGCCGACGACGCCCGGCCGACGGCCGGCGTCATCCTCGCGCAGCCGTCGTTCTACGGCCTGCTCGAGCCCATGGCGGCCGCCGCCCAGCTGGCGCATGCGGCCGGGGCCCTCTTCGTCGCCGTCGTGGAGCCGGTCTCGCTCGCCGTCCTCGCGCCGCCCGGCGTCTACGGCGCGGACATCGCCGCGGGCGAGGGCCAGGCCCTCGGGATCCCGCCGCAGTACGGCGGCCCCTACCTCGGCATCCTCGCCTGCAACGACAGCCTGGTCCGGCAGCTCCCGGGCCGGCTCGTCGGCATGACGACGGACACCGACGGCAAGCGCGCGTACGTGATGACCCTCCAGGCGCGTGAGCAGCACATTCGCCGCGAGAAGGCCGCGAGCAACATCTGCACCAACCAGACCCTTCTCGCCCTCGCCGCGAGCGTCTGGCTCGCCGCCCTGGGGCCGCACGGCCTCCATGACGTTGCCGCGCTCGGGGCCGCCAGGGCCACGGAGCTGGAAGCCGCCCTTGCCGAGGTCGGGGTCGCCCGCGTCCATCCGGGCGCGTACCTGAACGAGTTCGCCGTCCGCGTCCCGAATGCCGGGGCCGTCCACCGGGAGCTCCTCGCCCGCGGCGTCCTCGCCGGCCTCGTCCTCGGCGAGGCCGTGCCGGACGAGCCCTCCATGGCGGACTCGCTGCTTGTCTGCGCCACGGAGATCACGACGAGCGACGAGATCCTGCTGTTCTCGCGCGAGCTCGCGGGCATCCTCGCCACCTCGCCAGCGTCGGGCACGCTCGTGGGGGTGCCGGCGTGAGCGCGAGCGGACCCCGGCTCCAGCCGTCCCTGTTCGAGCTGTCGAAGCCGGGGCGCCATTCCGACAAGGTTCCGCACCCGCCGAAGGACGCCCTCGATCGCCTCCCGCCGGAGCACCGCCGCCAGCAGCCGCCCGGGCTGCCCGAGGTCAACGAGCCGGACGCGGTCCGCCACTACGTCAACCTCTCGCAGCTGAACCACGCCGTCGACACGGGCTTCTACCCGCTCGGCTCGTGCACGATGAAGTGGAACCCCAAGGTCAACGAGTGGGCCGCGCGCCTGCCCGGCTTCGCGCAGCTCCACCCGATGGCCCCGGACGATGTCGCCCAGGGGACGCTCCAGCTCCTGTGGGAGCTCGAGCAGATCCTCATCGAGGTCAGCGGCATGCGAGCCGTGACGCTCCAGCCGGCGGCCGGCGCTCACGGCGAGCTGACCGGCATCCTGATGATCCGCGAGTACCACCGCGCTCGGGGCGACACGGGCCGGACCGACGTCCTCGTGCCGGACTCCGCGCACGGCACGAACCCTGCCACGGCGACGATGGCCGGGCTGAAGACGATCTCGATCAAGGCCGCGGCGGACGGAGGCATCGACCTCGACGGCTTCCGCGCCGCCCTCGGCCCCCAGACGGCCGCCGTCATGATCACCAACCCGTCGACGCTGGGGATCTTCGAGTCGCGCATCGGGGAGCTCCTCGAGGCGGTCCACGCGGTCGGCGCCCTCGCCTACATGGACGGTGCCAACCTCAACGCCATCCTCGGGCGCTTCAAGCCCGGCGAGGCCGGTTTCGACGTGATGCACATCAACACCCACAAGACGTTCTCGACGCCGCATGGCGGCGGCGGACCCGGCGCCGGACCCGTCGCGGTGAACGAGAAGCTCGAGGCCTTCCTTCCGGCGCCGCGCGTGATCCGCGAGCCGGACGGGCGGTTCCGGCTGGAGCGAGTGGGGGAACGCCCGACCTCGATCGGCCGGATGCGCTCGTTCGTCGGCAGCACCGGCGTTCTCGTGCGGGCGTACGCGTACCTGCGCACGCACGGCGCGAGCGGCCTCGCCGAGATCACCGACGATGCGGTCCTCGCCGCGAACTACCTGAAGGACCGCCTCGCCGACTCGGGCGTGTTCGACATCCCCTTCCCGGGCGTCTGCAAGCACGAGTTCATCGCCTCGGCGTCCTCGATCAAGAAGCAGACCGGTGTCCGGACGCTCGACATCGCCAAGCGCCTGCTCGACCACGGCTTCCACGCGCCCACCGTCTACTTCCCGCTGACGGTGGACGAGGCGATGCTGATCGAGCCCACCGAAACCGAGTCGATCGAGACCCTCGATGCCTTCGCCGACGCGCTCATCGAGATCGCGCGCGAGGCCCACTCGGACCCGGAGACGGTCAAGACGGCGCCCCACACCGCGCCCGTCCGAAGGCTCGACGAGGCCGGCGCGGCCCGCAACCCGAACCTCCGGTGGCGGCCTGCCGTGGGCGACTGGACACCCTGCCCGGACTGACCGCGCGCCGGGCCCGTCTCGGCGTCGCAACGGGCATGCAGGACGCCTGTTCGAATCCCGTTTGACAGCGGGTTCGCCAGCGCTATCCTCACGGCCCATGGTCGGTCGCAGCCTCCGACAGATCGTCTGGGCGCGTCTCCGTCGCGACAAGGTCGCGATGTTTACGCTGATCGTGCTCATCGCCTTCGTCCTGATCGCGATCGTCGGCCCATTCCTGCTCCCGAATCCGGCCCAGGTCTTCGACAAGTCGGCCATCAGCGATCTGGGTGGCCGGCCGAAGCTGCCGAATGGCGGCATCAGCCCCGAGCACATCCTCGGGGTCGAATGGGGAACCGGGCGTGACATCTTCGGCCAGCTGATCTACGGCCTGCGAATCTCGTTGATCATCGCGTCCTCGGCGACCTTCATCACCGTGGTGCTTGGGACCGTCATCGGGATCTTCGCCGGCTACGCCGGTGGCCTGACCGACACCGTCATCGGGCGCTTCATGGACCTCATCCTGGCGTTCCCGTTCCTCCTGATCATCCTCGCCCTGTCGGGCGTGCTCACCCAGCGCCTCACCGATCTCGGGGTACCCGAAGGGAACCCCTCGCGGATCCTCTACCTCATCCTCGTGATGAGCGTGTTCGGATGGCCGTACCTCGCCCGTATCGTGCGAGGACAGGTCCTCAGCCTGCGCGAGCGCGAATTCGTCGAAGCCGCCGTCGCGATGGGCGCCAAGCGTCGGCGAATCCTGTTCGGCGAGATTCTCCCGAACCTGTGGGCGCCGATCCTCGTCTACGCCACGCTGACGCTCCCGGCGTACATCGGCCTCGAGGCTGCGCTGTCGTTCCTGGGCGTTGGCGTGCAGGCGCCGGACACGACATTCGGTGCGATGCTGGCGACCTCGGTCGCGTTCTTCAAGACCGTACCGACCTACCTGTATTTCCCTGGATTCACGCTCGTCGTGCTCGTCGTGGCATTCAATCTCTTCGGCGACGCCGTCCGGGACGCGCTGGATCCGAAGGCCATCCATTAGGTCGGCGGCGCCGCCGCTGGTGGACTAGGAGGCCACCGGCTCAGCGCGCTACCCGCCGGAAGCACATATGATCCGTGGCCTGTTGTCCGGGATCGGCCCGGGCACTCTGGAGGATGAAGATGGTTAGAACCCGAACATGGTCGCTTCGTGCCGCCGCGGGGCTCTGCATCACCAGCGTGATGCTGACCGCCTGCAGCGGCAACACGCCGGCGAGCCAGGCACCTGGCAGCAGCACCGGCGTGACACCGACCACTGGCGGTGAAGCGACCCCTGACACGGGCGGCGCGAAGCCGGGTGGGACGATCTTCGTCCTGACCCAGGCCGAGCAGTGGGACCAGGTGGACCCGCAGCGGGTCTACACCGGCGAGGACCTTGCGTTCTTCGGCGGCACCATCATGCGCGCGCTCACCGCGTACAAGTTCTCGCCCGACGCCACCGAGGGCACGTCTCTCGTGCCGGACATGGCGACCGACCTCGGCACCGCCACCGACGCGGGCAAGACGTGGAGCTTCACGCTTCGCGATGGCCTGACCTGGCAGGATGGCTCCGAAGTCACCTGTGACGACATCAAGTACGGCGTTTCGCGGACGTTCGCGACCACGGTCATCAACCAGGGTCCGACCTACGCGATCCAGTACCTTGACATCCCCGGCCCGTCGGACGCCGACACGAAGGCTGGCTACCTGTCCAGCTACCACGGCCCCTACGACAAGGACAACGCAGCGGGCCAGGCAGCGTTCGACAAGGCAGTCGTCTGCGATGGCAAGACGATCACCTTCCACCTGAACGCCGCCCACGGCGACTTCAACTACACCGTGACCCTCGGGTTCGGGGCGGTTCCGAAGGCCGCTGACACCGGCGAGACCTACGGCACGGTTGCCCCGTACGTGATGAGCAACGGCCCCTACAAGGTCGAGAGCTACACGACCGGCAACGGTGGCAAGATGACCCTCGTTCGCAACGAGAACTGGAATGCGGACAGCGATCCGTACCGCAAGGCCTACCCTGACAAGTGGGAAGTCCAGTTCGGTATCGATCCGAAGATCCTCGACCAGCGGATCATGGAAGGCTCCGGCGACGACGCCACGGCCATCCAGTACGGCCAGATCCAGCCCGAGAACCTCGGGGTCATCTTCCAGGACACCGAGACCACCAACGCCGACTTCGAGGGTCGCGCGATCAGCGGGTTCGACCCGTACTCGCGCTACTACTGGATCGACGTCAACAAGGTCAAGAACGTCAAGATCCGCCAGGCGATGGCCGTGGCGCTCGACCGCGAGGCGATCCGCCTCAACATCGGTGGTGCGTTCGCGGGCGACTTCGCCGATGGCGCGATCAAGCCGAACATCGGTGCGGACTACGCCCCGACCGGCCTGTGGGACAGCTTCTTCGGCAAGGAGATCCCGAACACGGGTGACACCGAGCTCGCGAAGCAGCTCATCCAGGAGTCCGGCGAGCCAGCGCCCACGCTGACCTTCAACTTTGCCGATACCCCGACCAACCAGAAGACCGCAGCGATCATCATCGACTCGCTCGGGAAGGCTGGGATCACGGTCAAGCCCGCGGCGATCGAGCCCGGCCAGTACTACAGCGTCGTCTTCGACGCCAAGAAGGCTGGCGACTTCGGGACCGGTGGCTGGGGCGCTGACTGGCCGAACGCTTCGACCGTCATCCCGCCGCTCTTCACCCAGAAGGGTGGCTGGGACCTCGCGAAGCTCGACGATGCCTCGGTGAACGCTGCGGTTGACGCGGCCTTCGCAGAGCTCGATCGCGGCAAGCAGGCCGCCGATTGGCAGGCGATCAACAAGCAGTCGGCCGAGCAGATGTGGCACATCCCCACCTTCTTCGGTCTCAGCCAGACGATCGCCGGCCCCAAGGTCGGTCCGATCTACCGCTGGTCGGCGTACGGCTCGTGGCCGTACGGCGAGATGTACGTCAAGGAATAGCGGTCAGAGCACTCTGATCGAGTAAGCGATCCCCGGGGGAGCGGCCACGCCGTCTCCCTCGGGGATTATCTTTAACGCCTGCGGAAGGAGGTCACGTTCAGATGGCGGCGTATATCTTCCGGCGCGTTCTGCTGATGATCACGCTCCTGTTCATGCTGAGCGTGGCCGTGTTCTTCCTCTTCAACATGCTTCCGGGCGACCCCGCCAGGCTCACCTGCGGCAAGGCCTGCACCCCCGATCTCATCGAAGCCAATCGCAAGCGACTGGGGTATGACCAGCCCGTCCTGGTCCAGTACCAGAACTTCGTCGGCGGCATCTTCTTCGGTCGGACGTTCTCCGCCGACTCGCCTGAGCCGATCAAGTGCGAAGCCCCGTGTCTCGGCTACTCCTTCAGCCGCCATGAAGAGGTGATGTCGCTCATCACCCGTGCGGCCCCGGTGACCTTCTGGCTGGCAGTCGGCGCCTTCATCATCTGGCTGACCGTGGGGATCTCGCTCGGCATCTTCGCCGCGCTCAGACGCGGGCGCTGGCAGGACCGGCTCACCCTCGGGATCTCGCTCGTGGGCTACTCCATGCCGTCGTTCTTCATCGGGCTGATCCTCTATTACTTCGTGGTCATCCAATGGAAGCTGTTGGACAAGCCCGAGTACGTGTCGCCCTTCGAGGACCTGGGCAAGTTCCTGGCCACGATGATCCTTCCATGGATCGTCCTCGCCGTCCTCTATGCGGCGTTCTACATGCGCCTCACCCGGAACCAGGTGCTCGAGGTGCTGAACGACGACTACGTGCGCACCGCGCGGGCCAAGGGCCTGCCAGAGCGGACCGTGGTGGTGAAGCACGCGCTGCGCGCCGGCCTGACGCCGATCGTCACCTCGGCCGGCCTCGACCTCGCCGGCCTCCTCGGTGGCGCGATCATCTCGGAGAACATCTTCAACCTGCCGGGCCTGGGATCGCTGGCGGTCGATTCGATCACCAAGTCGGACCTCCCGATCATCACCGGGCTGACCCTGCTCACCGCTTCGCTCATCATCGTGGCGAACCTCGTGGTCGACCTGCTGTATGCGGTGATCGACCCCCGCGTCCGCCTGACATGAGGCAGCCGGACAGCCTTCGGGTCGACCAGCGGGCGGAGGCAGGGCCATACCTCTCCGTCTCGAACCTGGTCGTCAAGTTCCCGAGCGAGGACGGCATCGTCAACGCCGTCGAGGGCGTCAACTTCTCCGTGACCCGCGGCAAGACGCTGGCCATCGTGGGGGAGTCGGGGTCTGGCAAGAGCGTCACCGCGCTCGCGATCATGGGCCTCGTCAACCGCAAGTCGGCGAAGGTCACGGGTGAGGTCTGGCTCGACGGCGAGGAGCTCGTCGAGAAGCCCGACTCCGGGATCCGGAAGCTCCGCGGCAACAAGATGGCGATGATCTTCCAGGACCCGATGTCGAGCCTCCATCCCTTCTACCGGGTCGGGGCGCAGCTGTCCGAGGCGGCCAGGACGCACCGCAAGATCAGCAAGAAGGCGGCCCGGGAGGAGGCCATCGAGATGCTCAGCCGGGTGGGCATCCCGGCACCTCGGCGACGCGTCGACGACTACCCGCACCAGCTATCCGGCGGGATGCGCCAGCGCGTCATGATCGCCATGGCGCTGATCAACTCACCGGCGCTGCTGATCGCCGACGAGCCCACGACCGCCCTCGACGTGACGGTCCAGGCGCAGATCATCGACCTGATCGGCCAGCTCCAGAGCGAGTTCAACACGGCCGTGGTGATCATCACCCATGACCTCGGAATCGTGGCCGACATCGCCGACGAGGTCGCCGTCATGTACGCCGGCCGCATCGTCGAGCACGCCTCGACGGAACGGCTCTACGCCAGCCCGGAGATGCCCTACACGCTCGGGCTGCTTGCGTCGATCCCGCGCATGGACCGGGAGACCAACCGGCTCGACCCGATCCGCGGCAACCCGCCGTCCCCGCTCCGGCACCCGGACGGCTGCGTCTTTCATCCGCGCTGCAAGTACACCGACCGCGTCCCGAACCGCGCCTGCTTCGAGGTCCGGCCGGAGCTGCTCGAGAGCGAGCGAAACCATCTCGTCCGCTGCCACATCCCGGCAGAGGAGCGCCGTCGCATCGCGACGAGCGTCCTCGGGGCGGGGACCGGCGGCGGCGCAGCGATCGCGACGGCGGGGGCCGGCGGCACGGGCCCGGCGGCGCCCGTCGGAGGGCCTGCATGACGGAGATGAGCGAGCAGACCGAGGCGGTCCCGGAGATCCGGGAGGTCCCGCCGGTCGCGCCGTCGGCCGCGGAGATGCTCCGCGTCACCGACATGAAGAAGTACTTCCCGATCCGCTCGCGCGGCTTCGGGTTGTTCTCCCGAACCGTCGGGCAGGTCAAGGCCGTCGACGGGATCAGCCTCAACCTCAACGAGGGCGAGACGCTCGGCCTCGTGGGTGAGAGCGGTTGTGGCAAGTCGACCGCCGGGCGAACCATCCTCCGCCTGCTCACGCCGACCGCCGGCAAGATCGTCGTGGATGGCCAGGACATCACGTCGCTGTCGGCAGAGAAGCTGATCCCGTTCCGCCAGAAGGCCCAGATCATCTTCCAGGACCCCTACAACGCCCTCAACCCCCGCCACACGGTCGGGACGATCATCAGCGCACCGTTTCAGGTCCAGAAGGTGCGGCCGAAAGGTGGCGTCAAGAACGCCGTCTACGAGCTCATGGAGCGGGTCGGGCTCAACCCGGAGCACTACAACCGCTATCCGAACGAGTTCTCCGGCGGACAGCGCCAGCGCATCGGGATCGCGAGGGCCATCGCGCTGAAGCCGCGCTTCATCGTCGCGGACGAGCCCGTGTCGGCGCTCGACGTCTCCATCCAGGCGCAGATCCTGAATCTCATGCGCGACCTGCAGGAGGAGTTCGGGATCGCGTACCTCTTCGTGGCCCACGATCTGGCTGTCGTCCGCCAGATCTCCCACCGCGTCGCGGTCATGTACCTCGGGCACATGATGGAGACCGCCCCTCGCAAGATCATCTACTCCTCGCCGCTCCACCCGTACACGCATTCGCTGCTGTCGGCGGTGCCGATCCCGGATCCGAAGCGCCAGCGCGGTCGCGGCCGCATCCTGCTCGAGGGCGACCTCCCGAGCCCGATCGACCCGCCATCCGGCTGCGTTGTCCGGACCCGTTGCTTCCAGGCCCAGGAGCGCTGCGCCCAGGAGGTGCCGCCGCTGCGGGAGCTGACGCCGGGCCACTTCGTCGCCTGCCACTTCCCGATCGAGGCGAAGGACCTCCCGAAGCGCATCGACCTCTCGGCCCAGGGCATCGAGGACAGCGCCGCGGCCGACGTCAATCGGGACTACCTGGAGCCGAACCCCAGCGACGACGCGAGGGTCAAGGCTCCCGGCGTCTGATCGCCCGGGTCATCGCCAGTCGCCCGGGACCTCGTACTCCCAGCCGGGCTGCCAGTCGAACTCGGCCGTGGCCAGCTCCCTGAGTTCGCGACCCAGGAGCAGATGGTCGAGCGACCAGCGGTTCGCGGAATGCGCGATCAGGAGGATTCGCGAGCCGTCCCACGTCCGCACGAGGTCGTCGAGCAGCGAGGCCGTTCGCGCCACGACCTGTCGGTAGCTCTCGCCGCCTGGCCAGGGGTCGTCGATGTGGTGGACCCGTCGTGGCTGCTGCTCCTCGTTCCGACTGCCGTTCATGCGCCCGTAGTTGCACTCACGGAGGCGGGCGTCCTGGTGGACCGGGATGGCGGTCCCGCTGAAGGCGATCCGGGCCGTCTCCACGGCGCGAGCCAGATCCGATACGTAGACCGCGGCGAGGCCATCGTCGCGGCGGCGCGCGCCGAGCTCGGTCGCGGCTGCCCGGCCGCGGGCGGAGAGCTCGCCGGGGAGCCAACCCGTCGCGATGCCGGCCTCGTTGTCCGTCGTGATCGAGTGGGTCTCGTAGACCAGGTGAAGGGTCACGCGGTGAGGGTAGCCGGGGCTCTGCCGGCAACGGACGCCTTCTCGATCGGCGGGGGCCGGGACTAGACTCGGGCCGTGCAGACGCTTCGAATCGCGCTCGCGCAGCTCGCGCCGCGTCTCGGCGAGCTCGAGGCGAACCTCGAGCGCCACCGAACCGTCCTGGGCAGCGCCCGCCGTGACGGTGCCGATCTCGTGGTCTTCCCGGAGCTCGGGCTGACCGGCTACCTCCTGCAGGACCTCGCCGCGGAGGTCGCGATGCGCCTCGACGATCCGCGGCTCGCCGAGCTCGCCGCCGAGACCGCCGGCGGGGTCTCCGCGATCGTGTCGTTCGTCGAGGAGTCGGGCGATCACCGGCTGTTCATCGCGGCCGCGCTCCTGGAGGACGGCGAGATTCGCCACGTCCACCGGAAGGTCTTCCTGCCGACGTACGGGCAGTTCGACGAGCGGCGCTTCTTCGCCCCGGGGGACACGATCCGGGCGACGCCGTCCGACCTCGGCGTGGGTGTCGGGATCGCCGTCTGCGAGGATTTCTGGCACCTCGGGACACCGCTGCTCCTCGCCCTTGACGGCGCCCAGGTCCTGATCAACGTCTCCTCGTCGCCGGGGCGAGACCTCGCGGCGCGCAACGAGGTGGGGCTCGGCACGGCGACGTCGTGGCGAACGCTGATGCGGACGTACGCGCAGCTCACGACCTCGTTCGTGGTCTTCGTGAACCGCGTCGGCATCGACGAATCGATGACGTTCTGGGGCGGCTCCGAGGTCATCGGCCCGTCCGGCGAGCCGATCTTCTCCGCGCCGTTCTTCGACGACGACGTCTACCTCGTCGACGTGAATCTCGAGGACGTCCGGCGCGAGCGGATCGCGCTCCCACTGCTCCGCGACGAGCGGCTCGAGCTGCAGGCCCGGGAGCTGGGGCGCGTGATCGCCGAGCGTGCCGGGCTCGCCACCGATTCGACCGCCGATGCCGGTGCCGAGCCGGGCATGGACGTGGCGACGAGCAGGGCGCCGAACCGCGCGTCGGACCGCGCGAGCACCATGGGCGACTCGGGCGAGCCGATCCGACTCCGGACACGACGCAATCGAGCGGCGTCGCGGTGAGCGCCACGGCGAGGCTCCCGGTGGACGAGCGGGGGCGGCCGCTGTTCGAGCTGCCGGACGAGCTGGCGATCGATACGGACGTCGCCAGGCGGGTCATCGCGGACTTCATCCGCGGACAGCTTCGACAGGCCGGCTTCGAGCGGCTGGTGCTGGGACTGTCCGGTGGGATCGACTCGGCGCTCGTCGCGTACCTGGTCTCGGAGGCGATCGGCGCCGACAAGCTGCTGGCCGTCCTCATGCCCTACCGGACCTCGTCGCCGGCGTCGCGGGGAGACGCGGAAGCGGTGATCGCGGCCCTTGGCTGCTCGAGCGAGCTCGTCGAGATCACGGCCATGGTCGACGGCTACTTCGGCGCCGGAGGGGAGGCCGGTGCGGGCGGTCCCGATGCGGCCGCCGCAGCGTCGCTTCGGCGTGGCAACTTCATGGCCCGGATGCGGATGAGCGTGCTCTACGACAAGTCCGCGGCGTTCGGCGGCCTGGTCGTCGGGACCGGGAACAAGACCGAGTCGCTGATCGGCTACACGACACTCTTCGGCGACAGCGCCTGCGCGTTCAACCCGATCGGCGATCTCTACAAGAGCCAGGTTCGGCAGCTCTCGGCGGCGGTCGGCGTTCCGCGGCAGGTCATCGCGAAGGCGCCGTCGGCCGATCTCTGGCCGGACCAGACGGACGAGGGCGAGGGCGCGTTCAGCTATCCGCTGCTCGATCGGATCCTGTACTGGCGCATCGACCGCCGCCGGTCGACGGACGAGCTGGTGGCGATGGGCTTCGAGCTGGCGCTGGTCGAGCGAGTGGAGCGCCTCGTGGCCACCTCGGAGTTCAAGCGCCAGGTTCCGCCGATCGCGAAGCTGGGGCCGCGCACCGCGGGCGTCGACTACCTCTATCCGCGACGGCGCCCCGGATCGGCGCGCACCTAGCCGCGTGGCGGGAGCGGCCCGGTCCTCGAACGCGCCCATTGCGAAGCGAGCGCTCGGCGCGCGGGCGGGCGCTCACGCCGGGCGAGCCACGCGCGCGGCTCCAGCCGCCGCCGCGGCTCCAGCCGCCGCCGTGGCTCCCGCCGCCGCGACAGGCGCGGCGCCGGGCACGGCCAGCGTCACCGCGGTGCTCGGGACGCTCTATGTCGTGGCCACGCCGATCGGGAACCTCGGCGACATCACGCTTCGAGCCCTGGAGGTTCTGCGTGCCGTCCCACTGATCGCGGCCGAGGACACCCGGATGACGCATCGGCTGCTGGCGCGGTACGAGATCGCGACGCGCACGGTGTCGTTCCACGCCCAGAGCGGCCCGGCCCGCACGGGCGAGCTGCTGAGCCACCTGCGCGGCGGAGCGGATCTCGCCGTCGTCACGGACGCGGGGACCCCGGGGGTGAGCGACCCCGGAGAGGACCTCGTCGTCGCGTGGTCTGCCGAGGGCGGGCGGGTTGTGCCCATCCCGGGCGCGTCGGCCGTATTGGCCGCGATCGTGGTGAGCGGGCTGGCCGGGCCGCGCTGGGGCTTCGAGGGCTTCCTCCCGCGCTCCGGACGCGAGCGCCGGGAGCGTCTTGGGCGGATTGCCGCGGACGATCGGGCGACCGTCCTCTTCGAGGCGCCGACGCGCCTGGCGACGACCCTGCGAGACCTGGCGGCGGCGTGTGGCGCCGACCGCGTTGCCGCGATCTGTCGCGAGCTCACGAAGGTCCACGAACAAGTCGCTCGCGGAACGCTCGCCGACCTCACGGCCGCCGTGGCGACGGGAGACGTTCCCATCCGCGGTGAGGTCGTGCTCGTCGTGGCAGCGGGCCCGCAGCCCGGCGCGCGATCGGCGGGCGACGTCGCGTCGGCCGAGGCGATGGTCGAGGCCCTGGTCAGGGGCGGTACCGCCCGTGGCGACGCGGCGAAAGCCGTCGCCGCGGCGACGGGCATCCCGCGCCGCCGGCTCTACAGCCCGGGTCAGTAGAGGCCGTAGGTGCCGATCGCGAGCGACGTCGGCGCCTGCACGCCATGCGAGGCCAGCAGCAGCCCCATCGGCGGGTCGATCCGGAGCCCGGCCTCCAACCCGGCGGCGAGGAGTGGCCTGGCCGTCGCCGGCAGCTCGATGCGCGTCACCGGATCGAGGGCCAGCTCGGCCAGGAGCGTTTCGGCCGCGCTCTGCGGGTCCACGGCGGCGAGCGGTCCGATGGTCCCGTTGCTCCAGCGATAGCTCCAGGCCACGAGCCTGCCGTCCCGGGACCATGCGTGCCGCGTGCCGCGTGACGCCCAGTACGGATGGTCGAGTCCGCGCTCGAACCCGTAGGCGGCACGATCGACCTTGGCCAGGTCCTCGATCGTGGCCTCCGACCGCTCCAGGGCAGGCGTCCCGACGTCGACCGCTCGGCCCGTGAGGCGGACGAGCGGCGCCACTGGCAGCAGGCCCTTGGTGCCATACAGCGCGTTGGAGATCGGCTGGATCGAATCGGTGATGGTCAGGCGACGGCGCGGCGCGCCCTCGACCGCGAGCTCGAAGAGGTGGCGCCCGATGCCCCGACCCTGGGCGGCCGGATCGATGAACAGGGACGCGAAGAACCAGGTGCCGTCGCGCACGATGGCCCGCGTGTAGCCGACGAGGCGCCCATCGAGCTCCGCGGCCCAGCAGCGCTCGGGATCGGTGGACTGGATGTGCGCGCGGTTCTTCGCGAACTCGGCAAGGGGCGGATCGGTCCACGGGTAGTTCCGGGCGCGATGCAGCGCGCCGACGGCGGTGCAGAAGATGGCGTGCTCGGCCGCGACGTCGGCGTCGATCGCGCTCCGGTACCGCACCGCTCCGTTGTCCACGCAGCGGAGTATGGTGCCCGCCCGAGCGGCGGCGAGGGGAGGATCGCCGCGGCTCGGACGGGCCGGAATGTGCGGATGGGGGAACGCGTCAGGCCGCAATCGCCTCCGGGATGGGCTCGTCGGCGGGCACGCCCGAGCTTGCATCGTCGACCTCTCCGTCGGCGTCGCCTTCGCCCGCGACCGAGCCGCTCGCGTCAGCCGCCGCCTCGAGCAGGTCCGCCGAGGACTCCGCCGCGTAGTCCTTCTTCTTGCGGCCGGACAGCATCTCCACCGACGTGGCGACGATCTCCGTCTTCCAGTGGCGCAGGCCCTTGTCGTCATCCCAGGTGCGGGTCTGCAGCCGGCCCTCGACGGCGACCTGCTGGCCCTTCCCGAGGTAGCGCCCGCAGACCTCGGCGAGGCGGTCCCAGGTGACGATGTTGTGGTACTCGGGCCGCTCCTTGCCGTTGCCCGCGTACTCCGTGGTCGCCACGCTGAACTGCGTGACGTGCTTGCCGCTGGCCAGCGCGCGCATCTCGGGGTCGCGCGTGAGGCGGCCGGCGATGAGGACCTTGTTCACGGTCCCTGTCTCCTTCATCGGTCGACCGACGGGTCACGGGCCGACCCTGCGTGCGGCGGTGAAGGGACC
>JAICVI010000211.1 GCA_025935415.1 Chloroflexota bacterium | reverse complement strand
CTCACCAAGGTGGTTTCAGGCATCGACGCGCTGATCGGCCTGGCGGGAGGCCTGATCCTCGGCGCGCTGATCATGTACTACCTCCTGAAGGACGGCACCAGCCTGCGGCGCTCGGTCGTCGGGCAGATCGCTCCGTCGATTCGCGACGAGGTGGACAGCTTCATCGGCGACGCGTGTCAGATCCTCCGCAGCTACGGGCGAGGCCGTACGGTCATGTCCGCGATCGTTGCAGCGGTCATCGGCGTTGCGAGTCTGCTGCTCAGCCTTCCACTCGTGTTCACGATCGTGGTGGCGAACTTCATCGGCGGTTACATCCCCTACATCGGCGCGTTCCTCGGTGGCGGGCTGGCCGTGATAGTCGCGTTCGGCGAGGGCGGGCTCGACGTGGCCATTGTCATGCTGGTCGTCGTCGTTGCCTCGAACCTGCTGCTGGAGAACTTCGTCGAGCCCCGGGTGATGGGGCGCACGCTCCACATCCACCCGCTTATCGTGCTCGTCGTCACGGCGCTGGGCGGCTTCCTCTTCGGCATCGTTGGCCTCATCCTGGCCGTCCCGTTCACCGTGATCGCCGGAAACGGCATCGCCCGCCTCCGGGCGAGAGGCTTCTTCCAGCTGGTGGCCGATCGAGCCCAGCCGACCATCCAGAAGGCGCTCGACTGACATGCCCGAGGCCTTGCCACCACCCGAGTTCATAGGGGAGACACGCCTCGAGCGGCGGCTCGACAGATGGGTAGACCGCGCCGTCACCCCGCGCGGAGCCGCGATCGTGATCGCCACCGCGACGATCGCGATCACCTTCGCGGCCGGCCTGGTGATGAGGCTCATCGACCACGAGAACTATCCATCGCTTGGATCGGCGCTCTGGTGGGCAGTTCAGACGACCTCCACCGTCGGGTACGGCGACCACGTTCCGACGACGGCCGCGGGGCGGCTCCTCGCCGCGCTCGTCATGTTCTTCGGCATCGGCTTCCTGGCCGTCATCACCGCGGCGATTACCAGCACGTTCGTCGCGCGTAACGCGGATCGGGCAGAAATGAACGACGCGGAGGCTGCGACGGCGGAGCAGATCCACGAGCTCGACCGGCGCCTCGATCAGCTCGACCGGCGGCTCGAGCGGATCGAATCGGCAGTCACCGGCCCAAAGACAGGTCGATGAGCGACGTGGACGACCGCCCGTCCGACCCGGCCGCCGACGGCCTCGACCGGCTCGGCGCCTCGTCTAGCGAGAAGGGCACCGCTGAACGCCATGTCGCGCTCGCCGTCCCGCTGCGCGCCGCGGAACGGAACCGCCGCGTTGCGGCGACAGTTCTCGCCGGCGGCTTCGCCTATCGGATCTTCCTCTGGTTGCTGCCGTTCGGCCTGATCGTCGGCGGCGCGCTCGGTTTCGCCGATGCCGGCGGCACGGAGGAAGCAGTCCAGGGCGGCGGCCTTCCGGGCGCGGTCACCAACGCAATCGGGGACGCCGCGCGTTCCTCGAACTCCAACTCGTGGTGGCTCCTGGCGGTGGGCATCCCGCTTCTCCTTTGGGCGGGATTCAGCGGAGCGAAGGCGATCCAGCTCATTCATTCGCTCGTCTGGGACGAGCCTCCTCCGAAGCCCCAGCCGCTCAAGATGTCACTTGCGTTCACAGGCGCGATCTGCGCGTTCCTCGCCGCGGTCGCCCTCACCTGGTGGGTCCGTGACGAGTGGCCGGGCTTCCTAGCGCCCATCCTCATGTTCGCGCCGCTTGCGGGACTGTGGCTCTGGGTGTCCGTTCACCTTCCACACCGCGACGCCCCCTGGCAGGCGCTGATTCCCGGGGCGCTCGTCGTCGCGATCGGCTTTCAGGTGCTCCACGAAGTGGTCGGACATTTCCTCGTGCCGAAGCTCGAAAAGTCGACCTCGCTCTACGGCGATCTCGGCGCCACGACGACGTTCCTCTTCTTCATGTACATCACCTCGATCCTCATCGTGACCGCGCCCGTGCTGAACAGCTCGCTCTACGACGAGCTCCGCAGCAGGCGAGACGAGCCGCAGCAGGACGCAACGACCAGTCCGGCCTGAGTGAACGTCTCAGCGAACGGGCGCCGTCGTTCGTGTCCTTCAATCGGCGCACCTACGAAGGCCTGGCGGCCGGGGCCGCTAAGAGCCGCCGGCCGCCACGTAACTGCTCGTCAGGCCGGAGCCCGACTCACGGTTCGATCGTCGACCATGTACGCCACGAGCAGCGCAAGCGGGAAAAAGACCAGGCTGAAGAGAAAGTAGAGGAAGAAACTGTGTCCCTTCCGGGCGGCAACGCGGGCCGGCCAGAAGGCGATGAGGACCCAAATGACGGCCCACAGGATGAACCAGAGCATGTACTACCTCCTTGAATTGATGTGTGTGCGGGGCGTCACGGACACTGGATGTCCTCGGTCAGCTGCTGCGCTGTGTCGGCGGCCTCGCCTGCTCGTGCCTGGGCATCGTCACCGCTGGACGTCGACAGCGACTCCAGGTCGGAAGCAAGGCTTTCGGCGGCAGTCGCCGCTTCTCCGGCCCCGGCCGCGCTGAGGGTCGGGGCGGCGGCCTCGAGAGTCGTCGCAAGAGATCCGAATCCGGCACGGACGTCCTCGCCGGCTTCCGTTCCGTTCGCCGAGATGTCCGTCAGGTCCGCCTCAAGATCCGACAGCTTGGAACAGAGTTGCGCCTGGGCGGCCTGGAGGCCGGCCACGACGGTACCGGAAGCGCCGCTGGTCGTGGCCGCCCCAGTCGGCACGCTGACTTCATTGTCGGATCCACAGCCGAGAGCCAAGATCGAGACCAACACGGCAACGATCACGGCGGCTCCGGCACGGGTGATTTTCTTCCCCGAGCTCATGCGATCTCTTCGATCTCGCTCGGCCGCCAGGTCTTGTCGAAGTAGGGCTGGAGTGGACTGTACAGCCGGAGGATCGGGAAGAAGCCCTTGTCAGGATCCGTCTGAATCCAATTGCCCTCGGGGGTATCCGCGGGCCGCTCCGGGCCGAACACGATCGTTGTCGAACCATCGTCATCCGCGGTCGCCGCGGGAGTCGGGTGGGATTGGCTGCCGGCGCGGGGGAAACGCTGCGGTGTCTGCAGCATCGAGCGCGTCTGGTTGTCGTAGAGGGTCAGCGACCAGAAGCGCGCCTCCGGGATGTCGGGCGGAAGCGTCACCCGATAGGTCTTGGCGCCGTCGAGGGGTTCCCCTTCGCTGTCCCTGAAAGCGACGATGTACTGCGACCCGACCCCGGTGAGCCGCATGCACATGGCGGGCGTGATTCCCGTGTAGGCGTAGAAGAACGATGTCCGGGCGTTCAGTGTCCGGGCGCCGGTCCTGGGCAGCGGCTCTATCCCCTTCTCGGTCACGAGGGGAGGCGGTGTCTCGAAGCTGTATCCGCCGACCCAAAGCGGGATTCCCCACGCCGATTCGTCGTCGTAGAAGCCGAATCCCTCAGATGCCCGCGCATCGAAGACGAGGGTCCGCGAGGTGGCGCTGCCCACGGCTGCCGCCTCCTCGAGGATCCCCCGCATCCGCTCGTCCGGCTCGAAGGGCTTGCCCTTGACGATCCCGATGGCGGCCAGGTCTCCCATCAGCTCGATGTTGGTGTTGCTGCCTGCGGGCTCGTCCTGGACCAGCTCGTTCAGCAGCTCGAAGAAGCCGAAGTCGCTCGGCGG
>JAICVI010000122.1 GCA_025935415.1 Chloroflexota bacterium | reverse complement strand
GTCCTCCGGCCGCATCGAGGCTTCCCTGGTGAGCAGCAGGAGCGGGATCGCCACGGTCAGGCTCGCGACCTGGCTCGTGAACAGAACGCCGAGGACCGGCGCCCGACGGCTCAGCAGCCCGCCCCCGAAGTCGCCGACGCCCCAGCCGAGCGAGGCGAGCAGTCCCAGCACGACGACGAGCAGGGTCGACGGAAGGAGGATCTCTGGCCCGGGCATCCGCATATCATCGCGGCTGCCCATGCGCCCCGTCCGACTGCACCCTTTCGCGCCACCGGCGAGCCTCGGACGCCTGGCCGTCCTCGGCGTCGCCACGTTCGCGGTCCTCGCGTTGGCCGGCGCGCCGCGCACCCTCGCCACGATGGAGCTGCCGCCCTCGCAGGCGGGCGTGGCGGTCTACGACTTCGCCGATATCTGGACGCCCGCGACCGAGGCCACGGCGGAGCAGATCGCGGATGCGATCAAGGCGCGCACCCAGGCGGAGGTTGCCGTGGTCTCGTGGCCCAGCGGCTTCAGCCACGTCGACACCGACGACGCCCGCGTCGACGCGATCACGATCATCAACACCTGGGGCGTGGGTCGCGCCGGCGTGAACGACGGGCTCGTCGTGCTGTTCGACATGGACACCACCAACCGGCACGGCCAGATCTACCTGTACGGCGGGAAGGGCTTCAACGAGCTCTACCTTGATGCCGATGAGTGCCAGTCGACGGTCGACGAGGACATGCTGCCGCTGGCCAAGGACGGCGATCTCGACGGCGCGCTCCTCGCCGGGATGCGCAAGATCGACCACGTCGCCCAGCCGAACGGCAACCCCGACCGCGGCGGCAAGATCCTCGTCAACACGCTGCTCGCGTTGCTGGCCGGCGGTGTGGGCGTGCTGCTCTTCCTCCTGTTCCTGCGGGAGTGGTGGGCGCACGGGCGTGACGCGGAGGTTCCGCTCGTCGACGACTCGGTCCTGATGCCGAGCCCACCGCCGGGCCTGACCCCGGCACTCGCGACCGCCCTCCGGAAGGAAGGCGTCGACAAGGAGGCGTTCACCTCGGCCCTCGTGGACCTGGGGCACCGCGGGCTCGTCAACTTCGAATCCGCGGACGGCGACGACAAGCACGTCGACCTGGTCATCCCGGCCCAGGAGGCGATCGACCCGAACTCCCTCGAGGCACGGCGCCGGCCGCTCGGCGCCGCGGAGTCCCAGCTCGCGGCGTCGATCCGCGCGAAGGCCGGCGGCAGCCGCCTGAGCTGGACCGAGCTCAAGGCCGGCGAGGGGGCCAAGCTCTACGCCTCGTTCAAGCGGACCCTCGGGCGCGCGGCCAAGGCCGCGGGCTTCTTCAAGGAAGACCCGAACTCCCTGCCTGCCAAGTGGATCGGCGCCGCGATCGGCGTCATCGTGCTGCTCGCGATCTTCGGGTTCATCTTCGTGCTCGACACGTCGGATAACTCGGACGTGCTGTTCAAGCCGGGCAAGGGCTTCCTGGTCGCGCCGATCCTCCTGTCCATCGGACTGGCGGTCGCCACGATGATCCTGAGCAGCCGGCTCGTGGCGAGGACCGAGGCGGGCGCGCAGGCGCTCGGGATGGCGATCGGCTATCGCAACACGCTCCGCTACGAGCTGAAGCGGGCCCACAGCGTCGACGAGGCGGTCGAGCAGACGAAAACGCGCTTGCCGTGGATCACCACGCCCGACCTGCTGACCGTCTGGGCGGTGGCGTTCGGGCTCAAGGACGAGATCGACGACCTCATCCGCGAGACCTTCGAGACCGCCCGACAGTCCGGATCCGCCTACTGGGCGCCGGCCTGGTACTCGGCCGGGAGCGGAATCAGCTCCCTCGGCAGCCTCTCCAGCTCCATCGGCTCGATGTCCGTGTCGCCCTCGTCGTCCTCCGGTGGCGGCTTCGGTGGCGGTGGGGGTGGGGGTGGTGGCGGCGGCGGAGGAGGCTTCTAGGCCGTCGTCTCCGCGGCGGCGGGCCCCGTTTCGACCGACGGCGTCGCCTCGTCCGACGTCGCAGCCGCGCCGTTTGATGGAGCCGCGGGCGCAAGTCCGCCGCGCGGTACGTCCGCATGGCCGTTGGTCCGGCTTCGGCCCGGCTCGGCGCTTGGATCCAGGTCCGGCGTCAGCGCGGTCGCGGGCGCGAGCACCTGGACCTTGTCGGCCGCCGCGTCGTACCGGTCCGAGGTCGTGAGGTAGATGACCTGGAAGTCGGTGCTGATGTCCTTCAGGAGCTCGAGGGCCCGCTTCGCCCGGTCGTCGTCGAGCGTGACGAACGGGTCGTCCATCACCAGCGGGGGCCGGCGATCGCCGGTGACGAGCCGCACGAGGCCGATCCGCGCCGCGAGGTACACGGTGTCCAGGGTGCCCTGGCTCAACGTCGTGACGTCGACCCAGTCCCCGAGCTCCGGCGCGTAGACCCGCAGGCCGAGGTTCTCGTCGTCGACCTGGACGCGACGGTAACGGCCCGCGGTCACCCGCGCCAGATCGGCGACCATGCGCTGCTCCAGGTAGCGCGTCGCGGTTCGCATCGTCGCGCGCTCCGCGGCGTCCAGGGCCTTGAGGGTCGCGTCGTAGACGCGAGCGCGCCGCTGGAGCATGGCCAGCTGCTCCGTCCACGTCGCGGCACGCTCGGCGTGCGCCGCGACCTCCTCCGCGTCGACCGGGTTCTGCTCGACGCGAGCGCGGGCCTGGGCCTCGCCATCACGTGCGACGCTGACACCACGCTCCGCCTCGGCGACGTCCGCCTCGAGGCGCTCGCGGGCGCGCGGGTCCTTTGCGAGGGGCCCGATCTCCTCGATGGCGCCCGTCTTCTGCTCGACCTCGAGGGCGGCCTTGTCCCGGAGGGCCGGCAGCTCGTTCGTCGGGTCGCGACCGATGAGCCCCTCGAGCTGGGCGCGAAGCCGGAGGATCTTGCCGACGTGCGCCTCCTCGGCATCGGCGAGCTGCTCCACGGCCGTGAGGTCCGGCGCGTCCAGCGCGACGAGCAGGTCCGACAGGGTCGCCTCCTCGCCCTGCAGCTCCTGCTCGAGGAGGGAGCGGCCGCGAAGCCTTCGCTCGACCTCCTGCTCCCGCAGGTCCTTCGTCCTTCGGACGCGCCTGGCGCGGGCCCGCTGCCGCCGGGCGACCAGCGCGAGCCCGACCCCGAACAGCGCAAGCAGGGCGGCGAGGATCGTCGCGCCCTGGAGCGTGACCACGGTGCCGAGGCCGTTCAGCGTCAGCTCCGGGAGATCCCGGGGCAGCGCGCCGAGCTGGCCGGCAATGCCGATCCCGACCGCGACGGCGATGACGACCAGGGCGGCGATCGCGGTCGGGCGCCAGGCGCGCGGCGGCGCCTCCACCAGCGGCTGCACGACCTCCACCTCTCCGGCGAGGACCGCCTGGATCTCGCGGATGCGCATGGTCGTCGCGCGGAGCTTCGTCAGCGCCTCGCGCAGGGCCGGCAGCCCGTTCGGGGAGGGATGCGACGCCTCCAGCGCCTCGACCTGCTTCGAGACCTCCGTTGCCGCGGAGTAGCGCTCGAACCGCTCGCGGGCCTGGTCGCGCTCGGCGATGAGCCGCTCCGCGAGGCGCGCCTTGTCGAACATCGAGCGGTGCTCCGCGAGCTTCGCCTCGGCAGCTGCACGGGCCGCGCGGGCCTGGGCCAGCGCGTCGCGATCGGCTTCGAGCTGCCCCAGCGCCACCTCGCCGTTGCGGAGCGCGGCCGTCGCGGCGGCGAGATTCGCCTCGGTGGCTTTGATCCTGCCGGGGTTCTTCTCGCCCTTCGTGTGCAGCTCGAAGAGCGCCCGCTCGAGCTTGCGGCGCGCCCGGCTCGTCCCGCGATCGGCGCCGGAGATCGATGCCTGGAGGCGGTCGCGAAGCGCGGCCTCGTCGCGCGCGAGGCCGTCGAGCTCGTGGTGGCGGACCGACGCCGTCGAGCGGAAGAAGGCCTCGCTCGGGATGCCGGACAACTCCGCCAGGAGCTCATCTGCCCTCGCCGGATCGGTGATGTTCTCGCGGTCGAACTGCAGCCTGACGGTGCCCTTGGAGCCACGAAAGGCCTTTTCGACGAAGCCGGCCTTCGTGCCCTCGCCGTCGGGATCATCCTGCTCGAACTCGAACCGCACCCACGGCCGGTCGTCAGGCTCCGCATTCCACGAGCGCAACCCGTCGAGATCGCCGGAGCCGGACGTCACGCGCCGAGTCAGCCCCAGCTCGATGGCGCGCTGGATCGTCGACTTGCCCGATTCGTTCGGGCCACGGACGACGGTCAGGCCCGGCGCCAGCTCGAGGTCCAGGTCCGCGTGGCGCCTGACGTTCCGGAGCTGGAGGCGGGTCAGCCTCACAGGGTCACCTCGGCGCCCGCGAGCAGCAGGCGCCCCAGGCGGAGCGCGTCTCGAAGCTCGTTCGCGGTGTCGCGGTCGTCCGCCGCCTCGACCTCGGCGACGCGGGCCTCCAGGTCGCGAATGAAGGCGCCGAGCACGGTGTCCGCAGAGGCGATCGGGCCATCCGGCAGCGGCGCGATGGAGCGGTCGCGGACGCGGACCTTCAGGAACTGGTCGGCGAGCTCGGCCTCGACCTCCTCCACGTGCAGGTCCAGCTCATCCGGGCGGACGCCGATCAGCTCGACGTCGAGCACGAGGTCCGGGTTCGCCGCATCCCGCAGCGCGGCCACGAGCGCGGGCTGCGTGCCGATGGTGGCGGCGTCGAGCTGTCGCCGCTCGAACCTCGTCCGGCCGACCTTGCGCTCCTCGATCTCGACCGACTTCGTGCCTCGCGCGGCGTCGAGCGTCACCACGAGCACGTTCCCGGCACGATCCTGGTCCAGCGCGACCGGTTCCGGCGCCCCGGAGTAGGCGTAGGCCGTCCTCCCGGCCTTGCCCTTCGACGTGGAGTGCCAGTGCCCGAGGGCGAGGTAGTCGAGGTTGCTCGCCTCGATCTCCTCGGTCCTGATCACGACGTCGTCGCCGTCGGTCCGGCCCTCGATGGCGAGCGCCGCGTGGAGCAAGCCGACGTGCCACGTCGCGCGATCGTCGCCCTGGACGTCCAGCCCGGCAAGCGGCGACTCCGGCGCCCGCTTCGTGGCGTAGCAGCGACCGTGCACGACGACGTCGAGCGCCGGCAGGTGAACGTCGTGGTGCTCCGGATCGAGCACGGTCACGAGGTCGGAGCCGACCGCTCCCGCGAGGGCCGGCAGGTCGTATGCCCGATAGATCGATGCCCGGTCGTAGACGTCGTGCGTGCCTGGGGCGATGACGACGCGGATGCGCGCATCGACGAGCCGCTTGATCTGCGCGGCCGCGCGCTCGACAGACCGCCGCGGTTGGGTGTTCGAATCGAACAGGTCGCCCGCGATCAGGACGAGATCGACCTTCTCGGCGAGGGCCAGGTCCACCGTGGCAACGAAGGCCGCGAACTGCCGCTCTCGCTGGGTGGCGGCGCGGTCACCGAGATCGGCGTGTCTCGCGCCGAGGTGCACATCCGCCGTGTGGAGCAGTCGCAGCATCCGCTTTCTCGAGCCGCCTCCTCCAGCTGCCCCGATGCGCCGGCGAAGGGCCTGGCGAGCGGGGCGCCCCCATTTGCTCCCCGCTCGCCTGCAGCGAACGGTCGCAGGCCATTGTGACAGGTCGATTGTCACGACTTCCGGGCTGGCGAGACCCGCGACGGACCCCGTTCGGTCGCTGACGGACCGATCGGTGGACCGGGGGTATGCTTCGAATCGCATTCACCCGGTGCGCCCGACCACGGGACTCCAGAACGGCACCAAGGGTCGCGCGGCACTGTGGCCAACGGCCGCTTCCGCGTTGCCTCCCCGTTCCCGTCTTCGGATCGCACCAGCCGCACATCCACGCGCTCCGGAGGCGTTCCCGTGACCTACACCGATCGAACCCTGACCTGTGTCGACTGTGGCTCGGAGTTCATCCACTCCGCCGACGACCAGCGGTACTACACCGAGAAGGGCTTCTCGTCCGATCCGAAGCGGTGCGTGAGCTGTCGCGCCAGCCGCCGCGCCGCGCGGGACACCGGCTACACCGCCTCCGACCTCGGCGGCCCCCGCGGCTACGAGCGCTCCGCCCCGACCCGCGAGTACTTCGCGGTCCTGTGCTCCGAGTGCGGCAACCAGGCCCAGGTCCCCTTCCGGCCCCGGATGGATCGACCGGTCTACTGCTCCGACTGCTTCCGCAAGGCCCATCCCGACTGATCGCCAGGGCTCGACCGCGCCGGTACGGGACGCCGGCGCCCCCGGTGTGATGCCGAGAGCCCGCTGATCGATAGACTCGCGCCGTGACGAAGGCGCAGCGCGGGACCCTGGCTGCGGCCATGCTCGGGTCCGCCATCGTCTTCCTCGACGGAACCGTGGTCACCCTGGCGCTGCCGAAGCTCGGGCAGCAGCTCTCGAGCACCCTCATGGGCAAGCTCGAAGCCCAGACCTACGTGACATCCGGCTACCTCGCGACCCTCGCCGCGTTCCTCGTCCTCGCCGGCGCGCTCGGCGACTACTACGGGCGCCGCCGCATCTTCATCATCGGGCTCGTCGGGTTCGGGCTGACGTCCGTCGTCTGTGGCCTCGCCCTCAACTTCGAGATGCTCGTGATCGCGCGACTCTTGCAGGGCGTTGCCGGCGCGCTGCTGATCCCGGGATCTTTGGCGCTCATCACCAACACCTTCGAGGGCGCCGCGCGCGCCCGAGCCTTCGGGCTCTGGGCCGCCGTGACCGCGGCGCTCGGGACGCTGGGGCCGCCGATCGGCGGGATCATCCTGGACGCGGCCGGGTGGCGGGCGATGTTCCTCATCAACGCGCCGCTGGTCCTGATCGCGCTGTACTTCTCCTTCCGCGACATGCCCGAGTCGCGCGACGAGACCGCGTCGCGCCACTTCGACTGGCTCGGCGCCGTCGTGGCCGCGCTCGCCGTGGGTGGCCTGGCGTTCGGCCTCGTGCGCGGCGGGGAGACCCGCTGGCAGGAGCCCCTGCCGTTCGTGTCGATCGGTGTCGGCGTGGTCTCCGCCGTCGCGTTCCCGATCCTCATGGCGGTGCGGAAGCATCCCCTCGTTCCCCTGAGCCTGTTCCGGCTGCGCACCTTCAGCACGATCAACCTCTCGACGCTGCTGATCTACGGCGCCCTGTACGCGAATGCGGGGTTCCAGGCGCTTTTCCTGCAGGCCGTTCTGGGCTACACGCCCCTCGGCGCTGCGATGGTCTCGCTCCCCGCGGGCCTCCTGCTGACGTTCTTCTCGGCCAGGGTGGGCGCGCTGTCCGGGCGGCTCGGGGTGCGGCGGTTCCTCGTGATCGGGCCCGCGTTCATGGCCCTCGGACAGCTCTGGTGGCTGACGGTCGGGGCGGGCTCGCGGCCGTGGGTGGCACAGATCGCCAGCCCGTCCACGTACCTTCCACCGCTGGACACGGTCGT
>JAICVI010000034.1 GCA_025935415.1 Chloroflexota bacterium | reverse complement strand
TGCCGAAGTGGAACACGATCTCGATCTCCGGCTACCACATGCGCGAGGCCGGAGCCACGGCCGCCCAGGAGCTGGCATTCACGCTCGCGGACGCGATCGCGTACTGCGAGGCCGCGATCGCCCGCGGGATGGCCATCGACGACTTCGCACCGCGGCTGTCCTTCTTCTTCGCGGCCTGGTCCGAGCTGTTCGAGGAGGTCGCGAAGTTCCGGGCGGCCCGACGGATGTGGGCCCGGATCGTGCGGGAGCGGTTCGGGTCATCGAACGCCCGTTCGATGGCCTGCCGGTTCCATGTCCAGACCGCAGGCAGCTCCCTCACCGCGCAGTCGGTCGACAACAACGTGGTGCGAACCACGATCCAGGCGCTGAGCGCGATTCTCGGCGGCGCCCAGAGCCTCCACACGAACTCGCGCGACGAGGCGCTCGCGCTACCCACGGAGGACAGCGTGCGACTGGCCCTCCGGACCCAGCAGATCCTCGCCTACGAGTCGGGTGTCGCCGAGACCCCCGATCCGCTGGGCGGCTCGTACTTCGTGGAGACCCTCACCTCCGAGCTGGAGGCGGCGGCGCAGGCCTACCTCGACGAGATCGATGCGATGGGCGGCACGATGCGCGCCCTGGAGGCGGGCTTCCAGCAGCGCTCCATCCAGGAGTCCGCCTACCGCGTCCAGCGTGCGATCGATGATGGTGACCAGGTGGTCGTCGGCGTCAACCGGTTCCGCGACGAGACCCCGGGAGTGCCGCCGATCATCCAGCGGATCGACCCCGAGGCAGAGCGCCGCCAGGTCGCCGGCGTGCGGCGCGTCCGCGCGGAGCGCGATCCTGCGACCTGGGCGGCCGCGATGCGCCGACTCGAGGACGCAGCGCGCGGCAGCGACAACCTGCTGCCCCCGATCATCGAGGCGGTCAGGGCCTACGCCACGGTCGGGGAGGTCGCCGACACGCTGCGCGCCGCGTGGGGCGTCCACCGCGAGCTGATCACGGTCTGACCGCGGCCCGGCAGGGGAGGAGCGAGATGGCTACGGGACGGGTAGAACGACCGGCGATCCGGTTCAGGCCACCGGGCCGGATCCACCACGTGGCGGTCGTGGTCAAGTCGCTCGACGACGCGCTGCCGCTGTATCGCGACCTCCTCGGCCTGCCTCTGGAGACGATCATGGCCATTCCGCACGACCGCGTCCGGATCGCGTTCCTGGGCGTCGGCGAATCCAGGGTCGAGCTCGTCGAGCCGACCGACAACTCCACGGGCGTCGCCCGCTTCCTGGCGACCAAGGGCGAGGGCTTCCATCACGTCTGCTTCGAGGTCGAGAACCTCGCCCAGGAGCTGACCCGACTCGGGATCGACGGGGTCGAGCTGATCGACTCGGCGCCGCGCGCCGGCGCGGACGGCCCCGTTGCGTTCCTGCACCCGCGTTCCTGCCATGGCGTGCTCGTCGAGCTCATCGAGGCGCCGAACGGACCTGCGTGGCGCGCGCTGGGCCTCGCGCCGGCGAAGAGCGAACCGCCGCGAGAAAGGGGCTGGTAGCCGGAGCCATCGGGCTCCATACTCGAAGCTTCGAGGGGTCTCCGGGGGCGACGCGAGGGGGAGGGAGGGCAACATCGCCGCTGTGGCGTCCGCGCCATCCCGTCGCGCCGGCCGCCGCGCCACGGTTGCGGTCATCGCCTATCTGACGCTGGGCCCGCTGCTGCCCGCCCTCGTCCAGCCCGCAGCGGCGGCGACGCCACCGCTGCCGGCCTCGGCACCCGTGGCCACCCCGGCGCCCATCGCACCGGCGAAGGCAGCTGTCGTCCCGGTTGCGCCGCAACCAGCCTCCACGCCCGCGCCGACGACCCCCAGCCCGTCGCCGGCCGTGTCCGCTGCGCCGCCGCTGCCACCGGCCCGCTCGTGGGTCCAGACGGCACCGCCGGCGCAACCTGGCGCCTCGACCGCGCCGCACTCGACGCCAGTGCCGACAGCCCGGCCGGGCGGCAGCACGCCAACGCAGACGCCCACGCCGTGGTGGCTCGCCACGCCGCCGCCATTCCCGACCCCGACCCCTGCGGTCGTCGCCCCGCCATCCGCCCAGCCGAGCGGGCAGCCGACGCCGACGCCCGTGCCCCCGTGGCCATCGGACGATCCGACATCGACGCCGGCCCCCAGCGATGGGCAGCCGTCGGGCCCGCCGGCGCCATCGGCCACGCCGGCGCCGACTGCCACGGACCCGCCTTCGCCGGAGCCAACCGCGACCCCGGAGCCAACCGCGACCCCGGAGCCGACCGCGACGCCGGCGCCGGAGCCGACGCCCACGCCCGAGCCAACGGCCACCCCTGAACCAACGCCCGATCCGACTCCGGCGGCCACGCCCGAGCCAACGCCCACCCCGACGACCGATGCGTCATCGTCGCCGGACGACTCGGCGACGCCCGACGCCACGCCGGACCCGACACCCGCGCCGACCCCCAAGGCGACGCCCGAGCCGACCCCCAAGCCCACCCCCGATCCCACCCCCGATCCGACACCCGCGCCGACCGCCACCCCGGACCCGACGCCCGACGCGACGGCGGACCCGACGCCGCCGACCCCGGACCCCAGCGGCGATCCGACCGCCTCCGACCCGCCCACGGATGTGACGTCCGGGCCCTGGTCGGTCGTCGACGGCGTCGCCACGGCGACGCTTCCGGACGCCGGTGGCACGTGGACGCTGCGCTTCACCGACACGGCGATCGAGCTGGTCGGGACGGTCGATGGCGTCGAGGTGGTCGATGGGCTCGACCTGGCCGGCGTCACCGCCGTCGCAGTTGTCGGCGGCGCCAGCGGCGACGACCTGACCCTCGACAACGCGACCCCGCCCGTGCCGACGACGGTCGATCTCGCGGGCGGCTTCGACGTCCTGCACGGCCCAGCTGCCGACACCGCCTGGACCATCGATGGTCCGAGTGCCGGTCACGTCGGGGATGTGGCGTTCGCCAACGTCGAGAATCTCGCTGGAGCGGCCGGCAACCAGGACACCTTCACGGTGACCGGCACGGGGTCGTTGGCGGGCCTCGTCGACGGCGGGGCGGCCGGCTTCGACACCATCGTGCTGGCCGGTGGCCGGTTCACGAATCTCGCCTATCGCGCGACCGGCCCGGACGCGGGCTGGATCCTCCGCGACAGCGACTTCCTCGTCTACGCCGGCATGGAGCCGATCGTCGACAACACCGACACCGACAACCGGGCCTTCGTCGGCACCGCCATCGCCGACCAGGTGGTCCTCCGTCGCGACCCGGCCACGGGCATGCTCGTCATCGAGAGCGACAACGACGTCGCGACGTTCGAGAGCGTCTCGTTCCCCGACCCGACCGCGTCACTGACCATCGATCTCGGGCTCAACGCTGCCGGCTCCGACGAGCACCTCTTCATCGAGGAGCTCGGCGAGCTCGAGGCGGAGCTCAGGATCATCGGCGGCGAGGGCCCCGACGTCGTGAAGTTCCAGGGCGGGATCCAGACCCTGGGCGAGGGCATTGACGTCTCCGCCGAGGACATCACCGTCGAGGCCGGGGTCGTCCTCGATACCCGGAACATCGAGAACGGGGCGAGCATCGGCGACTCCGGCGAGATCGGCTTCGAGGGCGAGACGATCGAGCTCGCCGATGGCTCGAAGCTGCTCGCGGGCGTGACGGGCGGCGTCTGGAAGGCCGGCGCGATCTCGCTCGAGGCAGAGCTCGCCATCCCCGCGCAGATCGTCGAGATCCTGCCCGTCTACGGCAACGTCAACACCACCAGCGTCACGGCGACGAACGTCACGATCGACGGCGGCGACATCACGATCACCGCCGCGTCGGAGGACAAGAGCATCTTCGACGTCGACGGCGTCAACGTCGTGGGGACGTACGGCGAGGGCTGGCTGGACGGGTTGAAGAACATCGTCGACCAGGTTCTCGACGCGCCCATCAGCATCCTCACGGGCGTGGGCGGCCAGGTGTCGGTCCATGTCTCCAAGGCCACGGTGAGCCTCACGGGCTCGGCGGTGACGGGCAGCGGCGACGTCGACATCGGCTCCACCGCGTCCTCGAACGCGAGCCTCCACGCCGTCTCCTTCAACGGCATCGCGACCGGTGGCAAGTTCGCCGTCTCGGTCGCCTACGGGCAGGCCTGGGCGACCGCGCTCACGACGATCGACCACACGTCGATCCAGGGGGGTGGCTCCGTCTCGATCACCTCGGAGGTGGAGACGGAGGCATTCGTGAAGTCGCGCGCGGTGGCCAACGGGCTCGGAACCGTCTCCGACCCGAATGCCGTCGCGGCCGCGGTCGCGGTGGTCAACACCAACGAGACCGCGCACGTCGCGGTGACCGAGGGCTCGTCCGTCACGGCAGAGGGCGGCGGCATCCTCATCCATGCGGCCGGCGAGGTCCTCAACTTCGGCTGGGCCCAGCCGGCGATCAGCGACGGTGGCACGGTCGCGATCGGGATCGCCGTCGACGCCGACATCGCCGACGTCTGGACGCACGTCGACGGCCACGTCGACGGCCACGGCACCGGGATCTCCGGCAGCGACTACACGTTCGATGCCGCGGCGTGCCCGAGCGGGTCGCTGCCGGACACGTGCGTCGACTACGGCGCCGACACGATCCGGCTGCTGGAGCACGGCCTGACGGACGGCGAGTCGGTCACCTACCAGCACGAGATCGGCTTCCCGAGCATCAAGCCGTTGCTGGACTCGACGGACTCCGAGACCCATCCCTACTACGTCCAGTACGTCGACCAGAGCACCATCCAGCTTGCCGGCGGGCCATCGCTGGTCGTGTCCTACGAGCCGGCGGCCGGCGCCGATCCCACGCATGGCTTCGCCCGGCTGCTCGACATCGAGGTCGACGCCGCGAACGTCAAGATCCACGGTGGCGGAACCCACGAGGATCGAATCGCGCTGCCGTCGGGGACGTGGGCGATCGGCACGGCGGTCGTCTACATCGGCGCCAAGGAAGGCGGCACCGTCATCGTCGGCATCAGCCGCGGCCGCCAGTACACGGTCGCCTCCATCCAGGTCGACGGGTCCTTCGACTGGGTCCGCCTCGAGGACGAGTCCGGCATGCTGGTCACGATCTCCCTGCCGGGTACCGGCACCCAGGTCTTCCTGTACGAGGGCCCGCTGCAGACCTTCCACCCGGCCACCGGGGTCGACAGCCTCCGCAACACCATCACCTTCGGCGCGCCCCACGGGTTCAGCGACGGCGACGTGGTCGTCTACCACACCGACCCGTCCGTCACGGAGGGTGTCTCGACCGTGGAGCTGTCGGTGCTCGACGTCACGGTCGAGACAGTCGGCGGCCTCTCGGTGCTGACGTTCCGCGGCGACGTCGGCCCGCTCGTGGCGGTTGACGCGGCCGTCAGCGTGATCTTCGACGGGACGGCCTACAGCGGAGTCGTCACCGCGGTCGACTTCGACGCCGCGACGGGAACCACCGACGTCACGCTGGACGCCGAGGTCCTCGGCCAGGGCATCGAGCTCGTCGCCGGCCGGGACCACATCTTCGTCATGGTCCCGTCCAAGGGCGGCGACGAGCCGGTCGCCGGCCTGATCGACGGCGCGTTCTACTACGTCACGGTCGTCAACGCGACGACGATTCGCCTGGCGGCGACGAAGGACGCCGCGCTCGCGGCGAGGCCGCTCGACCTGATCGCCGGCGGAGGCGGGATCCTCGGGACGCAGCACACGCTGTCCGCCGACGGGTGTGCCTCGGGCGTCTGCATCGGCGCGAGCCTGGAGGCCGCGAACCCGGTCTGCGTCTCGACCGTCCTGTCGGAAGCGACCTCCGACCCCGGCAACGGCTCGACGCAGCGGGCGACGATCATCGAGGGCACCGCCGGTGGCATCGGCGAGTTCGAAAGCTTCATCGGCGTCGCCGGGGCCATCTTCGAGCTCGCGAAGGGCAAGGCCGCGGCGACGGGCGCCCCGACGGACCCGGGCAAGGTCGCGGCCGTGACGGGCGCCATCGCGCTCAACTACCTGCAGCACAACGTGGAGACCCTGATCGGCTCGAGCGCCGAGATCGCCTCCAGCGCGAGCATCGAGATCGGCAGCGAGCTCTCCGACGGTGTTCAGATCGCGTCAACGGCCTCGACCACCGCCGAGGAAGCCCTCAACGAGACCGAGAACTCGATCGCGATCGCACTGGGGCTGGGGATCTACGGCAACCACGCCACCACCGAGATCGCCGGCGGGGCCGAGATCGACGCGGCGGACGAGCTCGGGATCGGCTCGACGGTCGACTACGGGATCCTCCTGTCGCCGCCGGAGAACGCTGCGGACGCCTTCGGCTTCGTGTTCGCGAACCCCGAGATGTGGGCGTACTTCAACGACGGCACCCTGGGGCTGTCCTCGAACCTGTTCAACACCTACGTGCTCACGTCGGCGACGGGCGAGAAGACCGCCGTCGGCGTGTCGCTGGCCGTCGAGATCTTCACGAACACCTCGACCGTCAGGATCCTCTCCGGCGCCCTCCTGAACCAGCTCGCCGACGAGCGCTTCACCGACGGCGAGCAGGCCGTCGCGATCGCCGCGAATCTCGGGATGAAGCTCATCAACGTGGCAGGCGTCGCGTCACTGAACATCAACGCCGCTGGCCTGAACGAGGCCATCACGGAGGGCCGCGAGGCCGACGCGAGCAAGTTCCTGACGGCGTTCAAGAAGCTCGTGAACCCATTCGGGGCGACCGGCGAGGACAGCGTCGGCGGTTCGCTGCTCGTGCAGGTCTACGACAACACCGTCAACGCGACCGTCCAGGGTGGCGCCGTGATCACCGCCGGCGGCGGCGCGATCGGTCTCGCGCCGTCGAACCTGCTGGCGGATGGAGTGATCGAGCTGGATGACCCCGAAGGAATTGCTACCGGGACAGCGTTCGTGTATCGCCATGACCCCGGTGCCACGTCGATCGGCGGCCTGACCGAGGGCAAGCTCTACTACGCGATCGCCGACCCGGACGACGCGCACCGGTTCCGGCTCGCGGCCACCCTCGCCGACGCCCTCGCCGTGGCCGCCGAGGAGAGCGAGGCCTGGATCCACCTGGACGCCTCGAAGATGACCGGCTCCGGCCACCGCCTCGTCGGCATCGGCCTCGACGTGACGGCGACGACGGACCTCCTCGACATCGTGATCGTCGAGGCTGGCAGCAGCGCCAGCAAGTTCGCGCTGGGCGGGGCCGTGGCCGTCGACGTGCTGACCGATCGAACCTCCGCCCGCCTCGAGCCCGGCGTCGTCATCCACGTCCGCGAAGGCGCCCTGCGCCTCGCCGCCGACGACACCCTCGCGCGCGTGGCCCTCATCGGCGGCGTCGTGGTCTCGGAGAACAAGGGCGTCGGCGTCTCGATCGGCGTCACGGTCCTCGACCGGACCACGGAGGCCGGGATCGGCAGCCCGGTCGGCACTCCTGCATCGACGACGCCCAGCGAGATCGCGGCCGAAGGCCCCGTGCTCGTCCTCGCCGGCACGCACGGCTACGTCTGGACGGTCACGCTGGCGGGCGCGGCCGTCGCCCCGAGCGCGCCATCAACCCCCGGACCGCCGACCTCCGCCTTCGACGTCCTCCGGCAGAAGAACGCCCCAGCCAAGGCGCAGGCGCTCCTCGGTGGGCAGGTCGGTGGCACGACGAAAGCCCAGGAGCTCCTCGGCGTGGGCATCGGGGACGCCGGCGCCGGGTCGAGCAACAACCTCGGCGTCGCGGGTGATGCCTCGATCACGGTCGAGATCGAGAAGACGCGGGCGTTCGTCAACGACCTGGGGACGATCTCGAGCGAGGACCGAGTCATCGTCGAAGCGCTCGCGGACGACTCCCTCGGCTCGCTGGCCGGGGGCGTGGCGATCGTCACCGATGGCGAGGGCTCGAAGGGCCTCGCGGGCTCCATCGCCATCAACTTCGTCACGGCGGAGACCAGCGCCAGCATCACCAGTGCGACGATCGGGGCCCGGACGATCGAGGTCACCGCCACGCGCAGCGGCTACCTGATCGCGATCACCCTGGCCGGCTCCGGCGCGCCGGCGTCCGACTCGACGTCGCTGGCTGGCTCCGTGTCCGTGAACATCGTCCTGCCGACGACCACCGCGACGGTGCGCGACGCCGAGATCACGCTGACCTCGCCGAGCGACGACGCCGTGGTCTCCGCGAGCGACACCAGCTTCATCCTGGCCATCGCCGGTGCGCTGGCCATCGCCGGCAAGACCGGCGTCGGGATCAGCCTCTCGGTCAACATCCTCGGCGCCGACGATGACCATCCGGCCATCGTCCGGGCGACGGTCGAGGACTCGCACATCGGGCTGTCCGGCGGCAAGCTCGTCGTCGCCGCCACGAGCGGCGTCGAGGACGGCACGCCGCGGATCATCGCGATCACCGGCGCGGGTGCTGCGTCGAGCGGCCAGGGCGGGATCTCGGTCGCCGGGATGGTCGCGCTCAACCTCCTCGTGCTCGCAACCGAGGCGCTGGTTCGCACGTCCAGCGTGGAAGAGATCGCGAATGCGCCAGTCGCCATCGACGTCAAGGCGCACGACAAGTCGGGCATCGTCTCGATCGGCGGCAGCGTGGCGTTCGCGAAGGACGGCACCGGCGTCGGCGCGGCGGTCGCCTACAACGAGGTCCTTGCCACGGTCCGCGCGGCGGTCGAAGGCTCGACCTTCGACGTCGGGGGGCCGATCGACATCGACTCCAACTCGGGCTCCCTGGTCGCCGGCGTCGCCGTCGGCGTCGGGGTGAGCAGCGGCTCCAGCGGGCTGGCCGGCGCCGGGTCGATCGCGATCAACGCGATCGTCAAGACCGTCGACGCGCACATTGGCGCGGCGGATGGCAAGGGCACCGTGGTCGGGAGCCTCGGTTCTCGCGCGCCGCCCCTCACCGTCACCGCGACCGACACCTCGCTCCTCGTCGGGGCGGCGGGCTCCGTCGCGGCCAGTGTCTCGGGCGGAACGTCCGTCGGCGCCGCGATCACCTACAACCTCATCTCCGACCACATCACCGCGTCGATCGACGATTCGACGATCTACCCGAGCGGCCTGTACGTCGGCGCGAGCTCGACCCCGGTCCTGGTGGCCATCGCGGTCGGCGGCTCCGGGACGGGTGAGGGCTTCACGCTCGCCGGCTCGGTCGCCGTCAACTCGATCGCGAACACGGTCGACGCGCACATCGCGGGCGCGACTGTCGACGCCACGTCCGATGTCTGGGTCACCGCCGCCGAGTCGGCGACCCTCGTCTCCGTCGCCGGGGCAGTCGGCATCAGCCTCGACGGCGCCGCGGTCGGCGGCGCATTCGCGTACGACTACATCGGCGGCGACTTCGACCCGAAGAACCCCGGTGTTCGGCACGAGACCCAGACGAAGACCTCGGCGGTCGCGGCGCGCATCGACGACTCGACCGTCCACGCCGGTGGCTCGGTGCTCCTCGGCGCAGGCGTGCTGCCGCCGACGAACCTCCCGAACCGCCACGTGGCGCTGCCGTCCGTGCAGGGGATCGACCTCGCGTTCGACCTGCCGACGCCGATCGACTCGCAGCTCGTGGCGGTCACGGTCGGAGCCGCGGGCGCGCAGGGCATCGCCGCCAGTGGCTCCATCTCGTTCGCGGTGCTCGCCCCATCCGTGGAAGCGGCGATCGGGTCCGGCAGCACGGTCACCGCGGATGGCAGCGTCCGCGTCGCCGCCTTCGACGACGCGCGCGTGACGTCGGTGGCCGGCGCGCTGTCGCTCGGCACCCAGGCGGCGGTGGGCATCGCCGCAAGCACGGTGATCATCACGGGCACGGTCCTCGCGTCGATCGAGGCCGGCGCGACGGTGACGGCCCTGGGGCGCGGCCCGGGCGTCGTGGTCCTGAAGGGCACGCGCGAGGGAGCGACGCCCGACACCGATGCCCTCAACGGCGTGGCGATCATCGCGATCGCCTTCGAGAACATCACCTCGGTCGCCGCGGGCGCGGCAGGATCGATCGAGGCCGGCGTCGCCGGCAACGCCACGATCACCGTCCTCGATCTCTCGAGCCACGCCAGCGTCGGCGACGGAGCGCACGTCACGGCCGGCGAGTTCGGTCCTGGCGGCACGCGTGTCACCGGTGGCTCGATCCTGGTACGGGCCAGCGACCGGACGACGGTCGTCGACGTGCCCGCTGGGCTCGCGTTCGGCGGAGAGGCCGGCGTCGGGGTCGGCATCGACGTGCTGGTCATCGGCAAGGACACCGAGGCCCACGTGAACGCCGGGGCGATCCTCGTCGCCGTCGACGACGTGGTCGTCGATGCGCAGTCGAACGAGACCGTGGTCTCCGTCGCGGCCGCCGGCAGCGTCGGTGGCACGGCCGGCGTCGCCGGGTCGGTCAGCGTCCACGTCCTCGACATCACGACCCGCGCGTTCGCGGGCGCGAACCAGAAGTCGCGGCTGGGAACCGTCAGCTTCGCCGGCGCCGACGGCGCGCGCACCATCCGCCGCTCCACGGGTAGCTGGATCCGTGACGGCTTCGCGGTCGGCCAGCAGATCTCGATCGAGGGCTCGGTCTTCGACGACGGCACGTTCACGGTCGTCGGCGTCACGGACGCGGTCCTGACGGTGGAACGCGATCTCACCGCCAAGGCCAACCTCGCGGGCGTCGACATCGCGGTCGTGCCGGCCGCCGCGGCCCACGTGACCGCGGGCGGGAGCGTCGTGATCGGCGCCCTCGAGCAGACTTCGATCCGGATGATCGACGGCACGGCCGCGGGCGGGACCGCCGGGGTCGCCGGCTCCGTCTCGCTGCCGATCGTCACACGAATCACCGAGGCGTTCATCGGCCGCGCGACGGTCGTCGACGCCCTCGCACAACGGCCGGGCGTCACCGTCCGGACCGGGGGGCTGAGCCTCACACCCGCGCCGCCGCCGGTCGCGCTGACCGGCCACCCGACGCTCGTGTTCGTCCCGGCGGCGGGCGGGGCCAGCGCCTTCATCATCCGAATCACCGGGAGCTGGCTCACCGACGGCTTCGCGCCCGGCCAGCGCATCCGGATCTCGGGCTCGACCCACAACGACGGGACGTACGTCATCGCCGGCGTGACGGCGACCACGATCACGCTCGCGGCGGGCTCCCGCCTCATGCCCGAGACCGAGATCACGCCGAGCGCCGTCAAGATTGCCATCGAGGGCCAGGTCACGACCGATGACCTCGGGTCCGCCCTGCTGGCCAAGCTCCCCGCGGGCGCGGTCCCCGGCGCGACCGTGGCGACGCCGGCGACCCGGTCGGACTTCACGGGTCTCGCGGTCACGGCCGTCGCGACGTCGGACATCGGGCTGTTCGGGGTCGGGGTCGCCGGCTCCGCGGCCGCGAGCGTCGAGCTGTCGGGTGTCGTGCACGTCCTCACGGATGGCACTGCCGCGTACATCGGTCGCGCCGCCCAGATCAACCAGATGGCGGGCGCCGGGGCCAACCAGGACGTCCTCGTCGCCGCGGGCAACGACCTGACGCTCCTCGGCGTTGCCGGCGCGGTCGGTGCATCGGGAACCGCGGCCGTGCTGCCGGCGGTCGGCGTCCTCGCGGCCACGACCCAGGTCGAGGCGCTCGTGGGGCGCGACGCCACGGTCGTGGCCGGCGGGGATCTCAGCGTGAACGCGCACGCACGCCAGCACGTCCTGTTCGTCGCGGTCGGCGCGGCCGGCTCCGGCGAGGTCGCCATCGGCGGTGCGGTCCTGGTGCTGGTCATCAACGCGATGACCCGCGCCCTGATCGGTGCCCGCGCGATGACCAGGTCCGGCGGCAACACCTCGATCACCGCGACCGACCTCACCGAGGTGACCGGTGCCGCCGTCGGCGGCGGGGTCGGCGGCATGACGGGCGGTGTCGGCGCGGGCGTGGCCGTGGTCTCGATCGTGAAGGACACGCGCGCGCTCATCGAAGGCCTCGCCCAGGTCGATGCCGCCGGGCACTCCGCCACGGCCCTCCAGCCATTCGACGGGACGATCGACCCCGGCGACGGCTCGTTCAACGTTGCGACCACGGACCCGCGCGGCGTCCTCGTCCAGGCCGCGTCCTCCGAGCAGCTCCTCACGATCACGATGGGCCTCGCGGGTGGCCTGTTCTTCGGGGCGGCGGGTGGGGTCAGCGTCGAGGTCCTGGATGCCGACACGCGCGCCGAGGTCGGCGTCGGCGCGGTCGTGAACGCCTCGACGCCCGACGCCACTGCCGACGCGCGCCAGGACGTCCACGTCGTCGCTGTCGACAGCGTCAGGATGAAGACCGTCACCGGCGGCTTCGGCGGGGGCGGCGTCGGGGCGGGTGTCTCGGTCGACGTCGGGGTGATCCACAACGACACGACGGCGGACGTCCTCGGAGGCGTCCACGCGCGGCGGGACGTCGCGGTCCGGGCCGTGGCCAACCGCGATGTCGACGTCAACGTAGTCGCCGGCGGCCTGGGCGGCTTCGGGCTGGCGGGGGCGATCTCGATCCTCGCGCTCGGCGGCGACCTCGTGGACACGTACCCGGGCGGGTGCAGCGGCACCGCCGGAAGCTCGCTGAACCTTCCGACGGCGCCCAACAGCGACTGCTCACGGGGCACCGGCACGTCGATCACGGGCGCGGCCAACACCGCGGCCAGTGGCGGCGCAGGCGGCGCGGTCACCGGCATGCTGGGCGGTTTCGGCGGCTCCAGCAGCCCGACCGTGGTGAGCCAGACCTCGGGCGCGTCGAGCGCCGTCTCTGGTGCCGCGACGGCCTCGCCCGTCCCGGCGCCCGGCGGCGGCACGATCGCCAGCGGCACGGTCGCCCTCGTCGGGTCGGGCGGCGTCGTCGACGCCGGCCGGCACGCCGACGTCACGGCGTCCGAGCGGATGGTCATCGCGGACGTCGCCGGATCCGTCGGCATCGGCGGTGGCGCGGGTATCGGCGCCGGCGTCCTCGTGGACACCATCGACGAGCCGGTCCACGCGTATCTCGCCTCTGGCGCGACGGTGAATGCCGGTGGCGACGTCACGATCGCGGCCGGGCAGAACGCGGACATCGCGGCCCTATCGATCGCCGGCGCTGCGTCGGGCATCCTGGGCGTCGGCGCCGCGGTCGCGGTCGTCACCGACACGAGCGACGTGCGCGCGAACGTGGGCGACCTAACGATCATCGGCGCGACGATCTCGACCGGCGACGCGGTCACCGTGTCGGCGACGCGGATCACCTCGATCCACCTCGCGACCGGCGAGGCCGGGGTGTCGTCCGGCGCCGCGATTGGCGCGGCGATCGGCGTCGTCACCGTCGCTGGCAGCTCGGTCGCGCGGGTCGGCGCGTTCTCCATCATCGGCTCGGGCGTGCGCGTCGGCTCCCTGGACGTCACCGCCGACGACACCGTGACCGTCGGCCCGCATGACGCCGGCGCCCCGATGGGCATCGCCCTCGGCGGCGGGCTCGCTGCCGGCCAGGGCGGCGTGACCATCGTCACGGTCGGCACCGCCGGGAGCGACGCGGTCCTCGCGGAGATCGCGGCAGATGCGTCCGTGCGCGCGGGCGAGACGACGGTCGCAGCGACGTCGACGCGCACGGCGAACGTCCACGTCGCGGTTGGCACGGGCGGGGTCTATGCCATCGGCGCCGCGGTCGCCGAGGCCACGGTGACCGGTCGAACCCGGGCGAGCGTCGGCCAGCGCGCGAACCTCGACGTGACCTCGCTCCAGGTGCTCGCGTCGGACACCTCCACGGTCGAGGCCGGGATCGTCGTCGTCGGGCTCCAGTTCGCGGGCGGGACCGGCGGCCGCGCCACCGCGACAGCCGATGCCGACACGGAGGCCGCGATCGGGGCGACTCGCGGCAGCTCTCCGTTCGGCCGGACGTTCGTCACCTCGACCGGCGCAGTCGACGTCCGCGCGCTCGGGTCGGAGACGGCGACCGCGACGGCAACGCTCGGGACGGGCGGGCCAGCACTCGCGATCGGCGCCCTCGAGGACAAGGCCTCGGTCGGCGGCTCCATCCAGGCCTACATCGGCGACGCGACCACGGTCACCGCCTCCTCGGTCTCCGTCCGGACCAACGACGCCACGTGCAGCGACCCGGCTGGCGATAGCGGCTGCACGACGAGAACGGCCACGGCCACCGCGACGGCGGCCGCCGTGGCTGCGCTCGCGGGCACGGGCGCGCGGGCGACCGCACAGGTGACCGGTTCCGTCGAGAGCTTCGTCGGGGTCGCGACCTTCATCTCGACGAAGGGCCGCCTCCTGGTGACCGCCCTCGAGAAGACGCGCTCCACCGCCGACGCGCGCGGCGGCGCCGGCGGCGCGATTGCCGTCGCCGGCTTCCTGTCGCAGGCCCTCATCGGCCAGGAGCTGGTGTTCTACGGTGACGCGACGGTCAACAGCGGGTCGGTCTCGATCGATGCCGCCGACGGTGACCTGGGCCGCTTCCAGATCGGCGACACGGTGATCATCCGGGTGTTCGTCGGGAGCGCGCCGCGGACCCTGGTCGGGACGGTCTCTTCCGTGAGCGCCACGAGCCTCGGCTTCACGGCGGCGCAGGGCAACAGCGCGGCCCCGGGTGCCGCGAACGGCGTGGCCATCCTGCGCGCGCCATCCGGCAACCTCGCCGGGACCCGGGCGTGGATCTCGGCCGGCTCACGCTACGAGGTCGGCCGGCTGGACATCGAGGCCAACGCCAACGACGTCGCCACGTCCTCGCTGCTGGCGGTCGGCGTCGGGCTCTTCACCGGCGCCGGCGGCCGAGCGGATGCGATCGTCGACACGGACACCCTGGCAACGATCGCGAGCGGCCCGGCAGGCGGCGGGGCGTCGTTGGACGTGACGGGCAGCATCTCCATCGCGGCGACTTCGGCGCAGCAGGCCATCGCGAACCTGTCGAAGGGCGACGGCAGTGGCAGCGACAGCGGCGGCGGCTCGGGCGGTGGCGTGGCCATCGCGTGGCTCGTCGGCGCGGCATCCCTGACCGGCTCGACCTGGGCCACGATCGGCGACAACGCGACCATCGAGCATGCGTCGTCGATCTCGGTGACCAGCACCATGAACACGGCGTTCGCATCCGCCAAGATCACGCTCGGCAGCGCCGGGATCATCTCCATCGGGGGCTCGCAGGCCTTCGCGACCTCGACGCCCGCCATCGGCGCAGCGATCGGCGATGGCGTGACCATCGGCAGCAAGGCCAGTCGCGTGTCGGGCAACGTGAGCGTGACCGCGACCGGCTTGGCCGAAGCCGACGCCAGGGCCACGGCATTCGGCGCCGGCGTGCTGCAGGTCGGCATCCCGGAAGCCCGCGCGACCGTGACCCCGTTCATCGACGCCTCCATCGGCACAAACGCCTCGCTCGGGACGCGGATCTGGACCTCTGGCTCGATCATGGTCGCCGCGACGCTGGGAACGGCGCCGGCCACCACTCCCGGAGTGATCCAGTCGATCGACCTCACCAACGACACCCTGACGGTCGAGGGCGCGCCGACGGAGGGCACGTCGGTGGCGTACTGCCCGACCGTCTCGATCTTCGCCGGTCGCTGCCTCGTGCAGATCGGCGGAATCCACGCCGGCAACACCTACACCGTGCTGGACACGCTGACCGACGGCGTGATCCGCCTCGGGTCACTGTTCGACGCCGCGCTGGTCGACCCGAATCGCGAGCTCATCCACTTCTCCGAGCCCCATGGCTTCCTGACCGGCGACTGCGTGAAATACGACCCGCGCTCCGGCACGCCGATCGTCGCGGCCGGCCAGGCGACGGCGCCGTGTGGCGGCTACCGCGTCGTGGTCATCGACAGCCGGACGATCCAGCTCACGACCGGAGATCCGTTCGCACCGCCGGCACCGGGCATCGTCCTCTCTGTCTCGGCCACGGACATCAAGCTCCTGGGCCTGCCGGGCAGCTTCGTGGTCGGCCAGGCCATCGAGTACCACGCCCCGGCGGTGTCGAGCTTCACGACCCTCAGCGCCCTCAACGGCGCGGTGAGCATCTTCGGTGTCACCTACCCGGGTCCGCAGGACCACCTCTTCCTGCCCGGCAACACCTTCACCACCGGCGACGTGGTGACGTACCACGCGTGGAGCGGGATCGCGATCGCGGGCCTCGTCGACGGCGCGACCTACCAGGTCTTCAGGTTGCCGGGCTGGGACGCCGCCCTTGTGGGGC
>JAICVI010000161.1 GCA_025935415.1 Chloroflexota bacterium | reverse complement strand
GCGGCGGAAGCACGGCGTGTAGGCAACGTAGTGGATCGGCAGCTCGGCGGCGTCGAGGATCTCATCGCGGTGGAGGTTCGTGACCGGCACCTCCGCCGTGGGGACCAGGTACAGCTCGTCACGCGTGACGACGTACATCTGGTCTTCCTTGTCCGGGATCTGGCCCGTGCCGCGGGCCGAGGCCTGGTTGACGACGATCGGCGGCCAGATCTCGGTGAAGCCGTTCTCGCGGGTGTGGACGTCCAGGAACCAGCTGATCAGCGCTCGCTCCAGCGCGGCGCCCCAGCCCTTGTAGACGGGGAAGCCGGAGCCGGCGATCTTGGCCCCGCGAACGAGATCGAGCATGTCGAGCTCCTCCGCGACCTCCCAGTGCGGCTTCCGCTCCCATGTGGCACCGCCCGCGGGAGCATCGGCACCGACCTCGCCGCGCAGCGGCTGGACCCGCGGGAGCTGCTCGCCCCACGTGCGGATGGTGACGTTGGCCTCCTCGCCGCCGATCGGCACATCATCCTCGGCCGGGTTCGGGATGCGCAGGAGCAGGTCCTCGACCTCCGCCTCGCTGGCTGCAAGCTCGGCCTCCATGTCGGTCAGCTGCTGGCCGATCCGGGTGGAGCGGGCACGGAGCTCCGCCACCTCGGGCCCGTCCGGGCGGGCGCCGACCTTGATCGCCTCGCCGATCGACTTCGAGGCGCTGTTGCGCTCGGCACGGAGGCCGTCGATCTGGCCCTGGAGCTCGCGACGGCGGACGTCGGCCGCAAGCGCCGCGTCGACCAGGCCGGGGTCCTCCCGCTTGTCGATGGCGCCCTTCCGGATCGCGTCCGGCTCCTCCCGAAGTCGCTGCAGCCCGACGCTCATGTCGTCGCTCTCGTCTCGCCGCTGGGCTGGGCGTCCGTCATGGCGCCGAGTGTGCCGCCCGCGGCGGCCTCCCGCAGGCGTGCCAGGACGAACTCCGGCTCCAGCTTCGCGAGGAGCCAGCCCGCTCGCGGGCCGTTCGTCCGGCCCAGGAAGGCGAGGTAGATCGCCCGGAACGCCCGGCCGGCCTTCAGGCCGCCGTCGCTCGCGGTCTCGAAGATCGCGGATTGCCACGCCTCGCCATCGGCATTCCTGGAGGTCCTGACGAGCTCATCCGCACGCTCGACGAGCGCCGCGAGGACCTGCCGGTCCGTCTCGTCGAGCGAACGAGCCGCTTCCGGCAGCGCCGGCTGGACCGTGATCCTGGCCTCATCGGGGGCGAAGTTGTCGAGCCACGCTCGCGCCGATGCGATTCGACGCTCCAGCGTGGCCAGCTCCAATTCGTCGAGGTCGGATCCCTTCTCCTCGCGGGCGACGCCGCGGACGTCCACGCCGGGGATCTGGATCAGCGTCGCGAGGTGCGAGAAGGGAAAGCGGTAGCGCGCCGCCTCCGCGTCCACGTCGGCCTCGGGGTCGAGGAGCGAGTACCGGAAGACGTTCGCGAACCCGAGCGGCAGGTCGCCTTTGACGTCGCGGCCGGCGACGGCGTCGCCCAATCGGTCGAACTCGTCGAACAGCCGGGGGATGGCATCCGTGCCGTCCGGATCGAACTCGATCGCCTGGTTCGGGCGCGGCCGGAGGAAGAGGAGCCGCAGCTGCTCCGCCGGGACGACCTCGGCCATCAGCGTGGCTGGCGCTCCCCTTCCCTTCGAGGTCGACATCTTGCGGCCACCGATGTTCAGGAACTCGTAGGGGATGTTGAGCGGCGGCTCGCGCTCGAAGACCTCGCGCGCGATCGCCTCGGATCGGTCGCGGGAGCCGCCCGCCGTCGCGAGGTCCTTCCCGTTCGGCTCGATCGTCACCCCGAACAGCGACCACTGCGCCGCCCACTCGAGGTTCCACGGCAGCTTCGCGGCGCCACCGAACGGCGAGACCCAGCCGGAAGCGCCACAGCCGTGGGCCCACGTGACCAGGTCCGGGCGGCACTCGAAGAAGACCTTCTCGCCGTCCCACTTCGTCACGATCGTCGTCCCGACGCGGCCGCAGGTCGGACAGATCACCGACACGGGATGCCAGGTGTCCGGGTGCCGGACATTCGCGACCCGCTGGTAGACGGCCCGCACGACCGCGGCCCTGTCCAGCGCCGTGCGGATGAACGGGTCCATGTCGCCTGCGGCGTAGTGCTCGGACATCCAGTAGTAGCGATCCGGAAAGACCCCGAGCCCAGCGAACGTGTCGATGAAGCGCTGCGCGTGATGGCGCGCGTAGGAGGCGTGCCCGTCCGGCTCCTGGTCGGGGATGTGGGCCAGCGGGCGGCCCATCTCGCGCTCGACCGCGTCCGGCGTCAGGAGCGCCTGGGCGTCCATCGGGTCGAGGTCGTCCACGCCGTAGAGGAGCGTGGTCTCGTGCCCCGCCGTGCGCAGCGCGCGGGTGATGACATCGAGGATGACGGGTCCACGCAGCGAGCCGACGTGGACCGTCCCAGACGGCGTCTTCGAGTCGTTGACGACCTGCGGACCCGAGACCCGGGCCGCCAGCTCGTCGGCCCACTCCACGGAAAAACCCTCCTGCCGGTTTCGGAGCTCCCGAGGACCGAGCTGAAGCTCTGCGTGCGCTCGGTCCGGGGATTCCCTAGGTGATCGAGACGATCTTGTAGTCCAGATCGCCCGCGGGTACGGAGACCGTCACGTTCTCGCCCTTCTTCTTGCCGAGCAGCGCGCGCCCGACGGGGCTCTCATTGCTGATCCGGCCCTCGGCGGGCTTCGCCTCGGTCGACCCGACGATCGTGAAGGACTGGCTGCCGTCGGGTCCCGAGACCTTCACGGTCGAGCCGATCTGGACGTGGTCGTTCGAGGTGTGCTCGTCGATCAGGGTCGCGTTCTTGATCAGCGCCTCGAGGGTCTGGATCCGGCCCTCGACGAACGCCTGCTCGTTCTTGGCGTCCTCGTACTCGGCGTTCTCCGAGAGGTCGCCATGCTCCTTGGCGTCGTGGATCCGCTGCGCGATCTCCGGGCGGCGGACGGACACCATCTCCTCGAGCTCGTGGCGGAGCTTGTCGAGACCGTCTTTGCTGATGTAGGTCGGCTTGTTGTTCATCAGATTTCACTACCCCGGATAAAGCAAGAACCCCAGCCCCGCGAGGTCTTCTTGGGCGGGCTGGAGTCCGGGTCGGCGGCGTAGCCTACTGCGCCCCTGTGGGGCTGTCAAAACTCCGTCAGCGGCTCCCGGCGAGGCCCAGCAGCCGATCCCGGAGGCGGCGCAGCGAGGTCCGGTCCGAGGTGGCCACGAAGACCGTGTCATCGCCGGCAATCGAGCCCACGACCTCGGGCCATCTCGTGCGGTCCAGGGCCGCGGCGACGGCGTGCGCGGAGCCCGGAAGCGTGCGGATCACGAGCATGAGGTTGGCGATCCGGAACTCGACGGGAACGTCCGCGAGGAGGCGCCGCAACCGGTCCTCGCCGGAGGCCTCCTGGTCCCGCAGCCGGGGCGGGAGCACGTACGCCTGTCGGCCCTCGCGGGTGGCCTTCCCGAGCCCCAGCTCGGCGACGTCGCGGCTGATGGTCGCCTGGGTCGCGCGGAAGCCGCGGTCGCGGAGGGCGGCCGCGAGCTCCTGCTGCGTGCGGATCGGGCGCTGCTCGACCAGGTCGCGAATGGCGCGCTGGCGGAGCTGCTTCATCACCTCCATCGGCTCAACGATCCCACAGCGCGAGTGAGGGCGAGTTCGCGGACGCAGGCTCGAGGCCTGCGAGCTCGGAAGCGCGAATCACCGATCCCAGAGATTGAGCCACGCGATGACGACGACGGCGGCGAGGACGACGCGGTAAGCGACGAAGATCCCGACCCCATGCGTGCGGAGGTATCGCAGGACGATCGCGATCGCGAACAGGCCGGCGATGAGCGCCGCCACCATGCCCGCGAGGAGCGGCACGATCGGCAGGTCGACACCCGCCTCTCCCGCGAGAATCTTTCGGGCCTCCCAGATGCCGGCGCCCGCCGTGATCGGCGTGGCCATGAGGAACGCGAACCCCGCAGCGTCCTCCCGCGCGAGGCCCGCGAAAAGCCCGCCCGCGATCGACATCCCCGATCGGCTGATCCCCGGGATCAGGGCCAGCGCCTGCGCGACGCCGATCCCGACGGCGGCCACGAAGCCAAGCTCCTCGGTGCGCCGCTGCTTCGAGCCCAGTCGATCGCCGAGCCACAGGATGATGGCGCCGACGACGAGCGTGATCGCGACGAGCCTCGGCTCGCGGAACGCGGTCTCGATCAGGTCGTTGAGCAGCACCCCGACGATGACCGCGGGGACCGTCGCGACCGCGAGGAGCCACGCCAGCCGGCGGTCGGGATCGCCGGCAAACGATCGGTCACGGATCGCCGCCAGCCCGGCCGGGATCAAACGCGCCCAGTCGCGGGCGAAGTAGATGAGCAGTGCCGCGAGCGTGGCCACGTGGAGCATCACGCTGAAGGCCAGGCTCTCGATGAACGGATCGTGCCAGCCGAGCAGGGCCGGCACGAGGATCAGGTGCCCGGAGCTGGAGATCGGCAGGAACTCCGTGAGCCCCTGCACGATCCCGAGCACGATCGCCTGGACGAGCTGGCTCTCCACGACGTCAGGCCGCCGCCATGGTGCTGGCCCGGTGAGGGCGAGACGTCGCCGAGGTCGCCGATCGACGGCTAGGTGCTGGAACGCTCAGCGTTCGTACGAGCGGATATCGGGTGTGGCGGCGGCCGGCGACGGCCGCGGTCGCTTGTCTTGCCGCCGCCAGCCGCCGAATGGAACCCCAGGTGATCCAAACCGCGGCGGTGGGGCGCGGCGCAGGCCGCCGTCCGCTGGGACGACCGCCGGGCGTTCCAACCGTTCCCCTCCCGGGGGCCGGCGTGCTTCGCGGCCCGCGCTCCGACGTGCGCTCCGGCCCGCGCTCCGACGTGCGCTCCGGCCCGCGCTCCGACGTGCGCTCCGGCCCCATGCGATCCCGCCCCATGCGATCCCGCGATCGAGGTTCGCCCCTGGACATGCGAACGCCCGGCGACCCTGCGACCGTCGTGGTCACGGGATGCCGGGCGTTGCGTGCCTTGGTGGCGCTCGTCGGGCTACCGGATGAACAGCGGCGCGAGCACGAG
>JAICVI010000257.1 GCA_025935415.1 Chloroflexota bacterium | reverse complement strand
CCGGGTCGCCATCGTGGTTGGCCTTTCTCGAGGCGGTCCAGCAGCTGTTTCCCTTCCGGCATGTCATCCCCACCCACCAGGGCCGCGCGGCGGAGAAGATCCTGTTCAGCGTCGTCGGGGGGCCGGGCAAGGTCGTCCCGAACAACACCCATTTCGACACCACCCGCGCGAACGTCGAGGCCACCGGCGCCGAGGCCCTCGACCTCGTCATCGCGGAGGGGCGCGATCCTGCCGCGCTCCATCCCTTCAAGGGCAACATGGACGTCGAGGCGCTGGAGCGGCTGCTATCCGAGCGCGCCGGCGACGTCCCGGTGGTCTTCGTCACGATCACCAACAACTCCGGCGGCGGCCAGCCGGTCTCCCTCGAGAACCTTCGCGCCGTCCGCGCCGCCTGCGACCGCCACGGCGTGCCGCTCTTCCTCGACGCCTGCCGGTTCGCCGAGAACGCCTGGTTCATCAAGCTCCGCGAGCCCGGGCAGGCGGACCGGTCGATTCCCGACATCGTTCGTGAGATGGCGTCGCTCGCCGACGGCATGACGATGTCCGCCAAGAAAGACGGCCTGGCGAACATCGGCGGCTGGCTCGCGCTGAACGACGACGCGGTCGCGGAGCAGTGCCGCAACCTCCTGATCCTCACCGAGGGCTTTCCGACCTACGGCGGGCTCGCGGGTCGCGACCTCGAGGCCATCGCGCAGGGCCTGCGCGAGGTCGTCGCGGAGGACTACCTGCGCTACCGGATCCGCTCGACCGCCTACCTGGGCGAGGCCCTCGACGCCGCCGGCGTTCCCTGCGTCAAGCCCTTCGGCGGCCACGCGGTCTACCTCGACGCCAGGGCGCTGCTGCCCCACATTCCGCCGCTCCAGTACCCCGGCCAGGCGCTCGCCCTCGCGCTCTACCGCGAGGGCGGCATCCGGGGCTGCGAGATCGGCACGGTGATGTTCGGGCGGCGCCCCGACGGCTCCGAGGCGCCGGCGGCGATGGACCTCGTTCGACTCGCCATCCCGCGCCGGACGTACACCCAGAGCCACATCGACTACGTGATCGAGGTCGTGCGCTGGGTCGCCGCGCGCGCCCCCGCGCTCAAGGGCCTCCGCATCGTCGAGCAGCCCCCGGCGCTGCGGCACTTCACCGCGCGCTTCGAAGCGGTCTGACCGCCGCTCAGGCGGTTGCGGCCTCCGGCGCGGGGCCCGGTTCGGCGGCCGAGGGAGGCCGGTCCTTCGCGGCGACCATCGCCGTGCCCGCGAGGCCGGGCTGGCGCTCGAACACCGTGGCCGGCTCATCGGCCGCGAAGTCGAGCTCGTCGACGTAGGCGGGGATGCTGAAACCGAACTCCGCGCCGCGATCCGGCAGCGCGCGGGCCCAGATCCGGCCGCCCATCGCGGCCACGAGCTCGCGGCACACGAACAGCCCGATTCCCGCGCCCGGGGCCGTGGTGGCTGCGGAGGCGGAGCGGTAGTAGAGCCCGAAGAGCCGGTCCGCGTCGTCCTCGGAGATGCCGGGCCCGTTATCACGGACCTTGATCAGGACCTCGCCCTCGGCATCCTCCAGGCTCACCTCCACGGTCGAGCCAGCGCCGCTGTACTTCGCCGCGTTGGAGAGGAGGTTGCGCATGATCTGGGCGAGGTACTCCTCGTCCGCGGCGACCATCTGCACCGGCCCGGTCGAGGCGAGCTGGATCGTGACCTCCGGCCAGAGGGCCTTCTCGCGCTCCACGAGCTGCTTGATGATCCGATCGAGCAGCACCGGCCGCACGCCACCGAACTCGCCGCCGCGCTCGATCCGGGCCATCGCGACGAGGTTCTCGAACATGCGCTGCAGCCGCTCGGCCTCGGCGGCAACCCCGACGAGCAGCTCGTTCCGCGTCTCCGGGTCGAGGCGCGCGCCACGCCCGAGCAGCAGCTG
>JAICVI010000231.1 GCA_025935415.1 Chloroflexota bacterium | reverse complement strand
GCGCACGCGAGAGCGGAGGGCAGCGGTGAAGATCCTGGTCACCGGCGGCGCTGGGTTCGTGGGACGCGCCACGGTGCGGGCGGCCGTGGAGGCCGGCCACCAGGTCCGGATCGTGTCGCGCGACGCGTGGCCGAGCGGCTCGATGTTCGAGAAGCTCGGAGTCGACGTCGTCACCGGCGATGCCCAGTCCCCGGCGGTGATTCGCAGGGCCCTCGAGGGCATGGACGCGCTCGTCCAGGGCGCCGCGACCTACCGCTACGACCGCAAGTCCGCGGCCGCCATGGCCAACAACGCATCGCTCGCGCGGACGATTCTCGATGCGGCGCTGCAGGCGTCGACCCCGAAGGTCGTCGACATCAGCTCGCTCGTCGTGTTCGCGCTGGGCCGCTCGCCGGTCACGGAATCGACGCCGCTCACCGCCGAGGGCCAGCCCGGCTGGACGGATCCCTACCTGCGGAGCAAGGTCGAGTCGGAGCGCGTCGGGCTGGAGATGGAGCGCCAGGGCCTGCCGCGCGTCACCGTGCACCCTGGCACGGTGATCGGCCCCGAGGACACCGCGATGGGACCGAGCAGCGGCTTCATCACGAACCTGCTGGCGGGCGGGATCTCGATCGACAGCCGGGCGCCATGGGTCGACGTCCGCGACGTTGCCACCGCGATCGTCAGGGCGCTCGACGCGCCGGCTGGGAGCCACAACCTGCTCACGTCGGGCGTGGTCAGCCACCGGGACATCGCCGGCATGCTCGATGCGCTCACCGGCCGAATCGTGAGCCGGCGCTTCCTCAGCGAGGCGACCGTGCGACGGTTCGCGAAAATCAATGACCTGTTCGGCGGCCGGCTGAGCCCGCTCCCGGCGTCATCCTCGATCGACTGGCTGCTCGGCAACGCCGCGGCCGTCGACACGAGCCGAACCGCGGATGCCCTCGGCCTCGCCTTCCGACCGATCGAGGAGACCCTCGCCGACGCCATCCGCTGGTGGGCCGAGCACGACATGGTCAACCGCGAGCTCGCCGGAAAGCTGGCGCCGACACCGGTCTGACCGCGCAAGGCCGACGGGGCGGTATCGTTCCCGGCATGCCCGCCGAGTTCCCGGCTCGCGTGGAGATCGTGGTCGAGATCCCGCGTGGCAGCCGGAACAAGTACGAGTTCGACGAGAAGGCCGGCGTCTTCCGGCTGGACAGGGTGCTGTCGTCGGCCGTCTTCTACAACTTCGAGTACGGCTTCATCGAGGGGACCCGCGCGGACGACGGCGACCACACCGACGCCCTCCTCCTGATCGACGAGCCGACGTTCACCGGCTGCCGCGTCTGGGCGCGTCCGATCGGCGTGCTCGACATGCGCGACGAGAAGGGCAATGACTTCAAGATCCTGTGCGTCGCCGAGGGCGACCCCCACCAGGCCCACGTCGAGCGGCTCGAGCAGGTCCGGCCGCACCGGCTCGTCGAGATCGAGCACTTCTTCCTCACCTACAAGCTGCTCGAGGACAAGACGGTCGAGATCAACGGCTGGCGCGACACGGAGCGGGCGCTCGAGATCCTCCGGCACGATCGTGCCGCGTGGGAGCGCGAAGCCGCCGGGACGGCGTGAGCGTCGCCGGCCGCCGTGGGGGCCGCTGGGAGGCGCCGGTCGATCCACCCGGGATCCTTCGGCTGTTCTTCGCGGTTCCGGTTCCCGCGGAGGCGCGCCGGAGGGTCGGCGAGCTGATCGACCACGTCCAGCGAGAGGTCGGAGATGGCACTGCGCGCATCCGCTGGGTCCGAGTGGAGGGCCTCCACCTGACGCTGCGCTTCCTCGGGCCGACACCGGAGGATCGCGTCGCGCCGCTCCAGGCCTCGGCCGACGCGCTGGCGAGAATCGAGGCTCCCTTCGAGGTCCAGCTGTCCGGCGGCGGCGCCTTTCCGAGCGTGGCCCGACCGCGGAGCCTCTGGGTCGGTGTTCGGGACGGGGCCGATCGATTGGCGAATCTCGCCGACGCGCTGACCGCGGCGGCGGGGCAATGCGGGCTGGTCCTCGACACGCGGCCGTTCGCCGCGCACCTGACGATCGGCCGGACCGACGGCCTCCGTCTCGGGCCGGTGGCCGCCCGCGCGCTGGAGCACGCCGCTGACGGCCTCGACGTGCGCTTCACCACGGACCGGATCGTGCTCTTCCGGAGCTTTCTGGGCGGCGGCCCTGCCCGATACCAGGCCCTTCACGAGGCACGCCTCGGGGCCTGACGCGCGCTACGATCGTTGCTCGCAGCGGAGCCAGCAGCCGATCGATGCCGACCCTTGCCTGCCGAATCTGTGGCCGCGTCGTCTACACCACCGCGGCGATCGAGACGCTCTTCGCGGAGGAGTCGCGCTGCCCGCGCTGCGGCGGCCCGCTGTGGGAGGAGCGACGCACCAGCAATCGACGCAAGTGGCAGCGCCGCCAGAATCCTGACCACGACCCGGGACCGCCGGGTGGCATGGAGCGCCGCGGAGCCGACCGCCGCGTCACCAGGCGACGCCGCGACGAGCAGTCGCTCGGAGGCTAGGCGACCGTGATGGCGGAGTCAGCACGAGGCGGGGCCACCGGGGCCGCCCCAGCCGCCGGCGCCGCCGGCGCCGCCGCCGAAGCCGCCGCGGCGCTGCTTCCGGACAGGATCGCGTTCCTGGGGCTCGGGCTCATCGGCGGGTCGATCGCCCTGGCTCTCCGCGGTGCCGGCTACCGCGGCACGATCGCCGCCTGGACGCCGCAGGGCCGCGGTCCCACGGAGGCGCTCGATCGCGGGATCATCGACGCGGCGGTACCCGACGCCGAGGCAACGCTCGCCGGCGCCGGCCTCGTCATCCTGGCGGGGCCGCCGCTCGCGATCGTCGAATCGGCCCGATGGCTGGGTGGGTCGCTCGGCGAGGCGCTCGCGCCCGGCGCG
>JAICVI010000159.1 GCA_025935415.1 Chloroflexota bacterium | reverse complement strand
TGGCCGCCGCGCGCGCGTCGCCTCCTCCGCGTCGCCGCACCGGAGACCGCACCGGCGCTCGATCGCGCGGATCGCCATCGAGCCGTCGAGGCCTGGGCCACGACCGACCCGCTCACCGGGCTCCCGAACCGCCGCTATTTCGACGAGTTCTCGTCGCTGCTCACGGGCAGGCGCCGGTCGGGCGACGCGCTCGCCGTCCTGATGATCGACATCGACAAGTTCAAGGGCCTCAACGACACCTACGGCCACCCGGTCGGCGACGTCGTCCTGAAGTCCGTCGCCGGCGCGATCACGGCGGCTGTTCGCGAGCAGGACGTGCCGGCCCGGATCGGCGGCGAGGAGTTCGCGGTCCTCCTGCGGAATCCCGGGCCGGCCGTGGCCCAGGAGGTGGGGGAGCGGGTCCGCCAGGCGGTTCGCGAGCTGGATCTCGGGGACCTCGGCGTGCCGGGGGTCAGCGTCTCGGTCGGCGTGGCGAACGCCGTGGGCCCAGAGGAGCCGATCCACGCCCTGGTCGATCGCGCCGATCGGGCGCTGCTCCGCGCCAAGCGTGCGGGCCGCGATCGGGTCGTCGCGGGGTAGCGGCGCAGGACCGGAACCTCGCAGACCCTGCTCCGCGGGAACGTCAGGCGGCGGGACACAACGAAAGGGGAGCCTCGTCCCGCGAAGGGGCGGCTCATCGGCCCGTCGATACCATCGGCGGGATGGATTCGCGGCAGCGACAAGACCAGACGTCCAATCGTGATGCGCTCGAGGTCGCGAACGAGGCGCACGACGAGGAGGCCGAGGCCGAGCTCGTCGAAGTCGAAGGCGGTGCAGGTGCCGGCCCGGGTGAGGTGCCACTCCTGACCAACGGCCAGCTGGCACAGGTCTTCCACGACATCGGCGACCTGCTCGAGGTCAAGGGCGAGCTGGTGTTCAAGACCGTCGCGTACCACCGCGCCGCCGACGCGATCGGGCGCTCGCCGATCGAGGTCGCCCGTGCGTACCGGGAAGGCCGGCCACCGGAGATCCCGGGCGTGGGGAAGGCCATCGCGGACAAGCTCGCGGAGCTTGCGACCACCGGGAGGAGCCAGTACCGCGACAAGCTCCTCGCCGAGTTCCCGACGAGCCTCCTCGAGATGCTCCGAATCCCGGGCCTTGGCCCGAAGACCGTCCGCGCCATCTACGCCGGGCTGGGCGTGAAGACCCTCGACGAGCTGAAGGTCGCGGCGGAGACCCACCGCATCCGAACCCTTCGCGGGCTCAGCGAGCGAACCGAGCAGATGATCCTCGAGGGCATCGAGAAGCTCGAGGCGCGCGAGGGCAGGATGCTCCTGAACCGCGCCAACGTGCTGGTCGACGAGCTCTCGGCGGGGCTCCTCGACGTCCTCGATGTCGGCCGGATCGTGCCGGCGGGCTCCTACCGGCGCCGGAAGGAGACGATCGGCGACCTCGACCTCCTCGCGGAGACGGACTCGCCGAAGCGGGTGATCGAGACCTTCGTCAACCTGCCGTCAGTCGAATCCGTGCTCAACCGTGGCGGCCACAAGGCCGCGGTGCGACTCGGAGGTCGTGGCCCGCAGGTCGACCTCATGGTCATGCGTCCGGGGGAGGCCGGCACGTACCTCATCCACTTCACCGGCTCCAAAGAGCACAACGTCCGGCTCCGGGCAATGGCCCGCGACAAGGGCTGGAGCCTGTCCGAGTACGGCTTCGCGAAGCTCGACGAGGACGGCGAGATCATCACCGACGTGGCGAAGGGCGGCGAGCTGCGGACGTTCGCCTCGGAGGCCGAGGCGTACGCGTTCCTGGGCCTGCCGTTCATCGAGCCGGAGCTGCGCGAGGACACGGGCGAGATCGAGGCGGCGCTCGCCGGCGCGCTCCCGACGCTCATCGCGGAGGCCGATCTCCGCGGCGACCTGCACTCCCATTCGGACTGGTCCGATGGCTCGATGCCGGTCGAGCAGATGGCGGAGTTCGCACGGAAGCGCGGCCATGCCTACCAGGTCATGACCGACCACACGCAGTCGCTCGCGATCGCGCGCGGGCTCACCCCCGAGCGCGTCGCGGAGGAACGGGCGTTGATTCGCGGGCTCAACGCGAGATTCGATGCGGAGGAGAAGGACGGCACCGCGCCCGCCGAGACCAACGTCGAGGGCTTCCGGCTGCTCCATGGCTGCGAGCTGGAGATCCGCGCGGACGGCCAGCTCGATTACGCGGACGAGCTGCTTGCGACCTTCGATCTGGTGGTCGCGTCGCTGCACGTCGGCCGGCGTCAGCCGCGCGCCGAGCTCACGCAGCGGGTCCTGAATGCGATCGAGAACCCGCACGTCGACGTGATCGCGCACCCGTCGGGCCGGATGATCGGCACGCGCGACGACCTCGATCTCGACTGGGAGACGGTGTATCGAGCCGCGGCTCGGACGGGGACGGTGCTCGAGATGAACGGCTCGCCGCACCGGCTCGACCTGTCGGTGGAGCGGGCCCGCAAGGCGCTCGAGGTCGGATGCGTCCTCTCGATCGACTCGGACGCGCACCACACGAGGGAGTTCGCCTACCTCGGTTGGGGAATCTCGCAGGCGCGCCGGGCCTGGGTGACCCCGGCGAACGTGCTGAACACGCGCTCCCGTGCCGGTCTCCTCGCCTGGCTCGCGATGCCGAAGCCGCGCGACAAGGCCCTGCTCGCGCCGCCGGCATGATGGCCGGGTCGCGCAGAGGCCAATGCTGCCCGGCGTACCATCCCGCCCGATGATCACCACGACCGAACGTGCGGGCCGAGGCACCGTCAGCGACGGGGCGGCGTGAGGGGCGAGGGCGGGGCCCGGGACCTCGCGATCGCGGTGGGCGTGGTCGTCGCGCTGGCGAGATTCGCGCCGGACCCCTTCATCTGGCCGATCGCCGTCGCGCTCCTCGCGGGCGTGTTCCTCGGCGCCCTCCAGGTCGTCGCGGAGGCCGACCCCGCGTCGGGCAGCTCCGGCGTCGCGGTCGAATCCCTGATCCTTCCCGCCGGGGCGGCGCTCGCTGCGCTGGGAGCGGTCCGGCTGGTGCCGGTGGGCGTGGCCCTGGTTCCGGCGTTCCTGCTCGCAGGCGGGCTCGTCGGTCTCGCCCTGGTGACCGAGCTGCGACTCGCGCGTGCGTCCGGTCCGCCGTCCTCGACCGACCGCACCGCCGTGCTGGTCCAGGTGCTCCTCGTGGGCTTCCTCGGGTTCGCCGGCGTGGCCACCCTCGTGCCCGGCGGTCTGCCGAATCCCGGCGAGCCTGTCTCGCCGGCGGGCCCGGATGCGCTCGCGGTCATCGCGCAGGCGCTCGGCGACGCCGTGATCGCGTTCCTGCTCGCATATCGCACGGCCGCGCTCCGAACCTCGAACGTGCGTCACGTGGCGTGGTTCGGCGTCACGGGCGCCGTGGTCGTGGCCATCGCCGCGGTCGCCCTTCGCTCGATCGAGATCCCGCGGATTCTCGGACCGGCGTTGCTGGTCCTGGTGTTCTTCCTGTGGGACGCGATCCACAGCGGCGGCCCGGTTCGACGGCGCGACCCGTGGCGGGTCTGGGAGACGGCGCTCCTCGCGGTGCTGGCCATCGTGGTGATCGGCTGGAGCGTGGGAATCCGCGCCTGACGGACCGCTTTCGGCACGACCCTCGCTTTCGGCACGGCACACCGCTTTCGGCGCGACGCTCGCTGTCGGCACGACGCTCGCTGTCGGCACGGCACACCGCTTTCGGCACGACGCTCGCTTTCGGCGCAATGGGCAATCCGGATGGGGCAATCCGCCACTGCCGCTGGCGCACCCGGCGAACGGCTCTGGCGCGTGGACACCAGCACGGTGATCGGTACCTGACCAAACCAACGACCAAGCGCTGGCGCTGCCTTGCGCTGTCCCCGTGGCCGGCCGCGGGACCGATTTTCCGGCATGTCGTTTGACGCGGTATGGTCTGGATGCTAGAAAACACTGCCCCACCATCGATCCGCCGCTGCTTCGGCGCGACCAGCACCAAGCGCCCAGCCACCGCCCGCCACCGCCGGAAGCCGGCCGAAAGGACCCCATCTCCGTGACCTTCTCCGACACCGAATCGAACGCCTCCAGCCCGGCCGCCGCCACACGCGTCAAGCGCCAGCTGGCCGAGCAGGCGATCGCCCAGGCCGCCGCCGGCCAGTGGTCCGACGCCGCCGACACGAACCGCAAGCTGCTCGAGATGGCGCCCGAGGCCGAGGCCGAGAACCGGCTCGCCAAGGCACTCTGGGAGCTCGGTGAGCTCGGCGCCGCGCGCGAGCACTACCAGGCCGCGCTGGCCCTCGACCCGACGAACCGCATCGCCGAGCGCAACATCGATCGCCTCCGGACGCTGCTCGTCGCTGCCGGCGAGAAGACCGTCCCGGCCATGGACGGCTCGAAGGCGCCGGTCCGGATCTTCGTCGAGGAGACTGGCAAGACCGGTTTCGCACACCTCCTCGACCTGCCCGACGCCAAGAAGCTCGCCCAGGTCAACCCGGGCGACACGGTGGAGCTCACGCCCGAGGGCAGCCGACTGATCGCGATGAGCAACGGCATGCGCATCGGCGTCGTGGAGCCGCGGGTCGCCGCCCGGCTCCTGAAGCTCATCGCCGAGGGCAACAAGTACCTCGCCGGCGTGACCTCGCTCGGCGCGCAGGACGTCCGGATCATCATCCGCGAGGTCTTCCAGGACCCCCGCAACTACGGCAAGGTCTCGTTCCCGACCGCGGCAAAGTCGACCGACCTGCGGCCCTACACGAAGGGCACGCTCCTGCGGGAGGACGAGGAGCTCGAGGAGGACCTCGAGGACGACGTCGAGGACGAGGAGATCACGGACCTCGAGAGCGTCATCCCGCCGGAAGACACCACGGACGAAGCCTTCGAGGAAGAAGCCGGCGAGGAAGACGAGAACAACTAGGTCCTCGCGCCGCTCATCGCGTCTGGTCGCGCATCAGGTCCCGCCCCGCCCATAACATCCGTCGCGCCGCCAACCACGTCCGGTCCCGCGCCGCCAAGCACCTCCATTCCCCGCGCCGCCAGGCACCTCCATCGCGCCGCCAAGCACCTCCATTTCCCGCCGCCGATCGCATCGCGTCTTCCTTCCTCCGCCTCAGCTTGC
>JAICVI010000111.1 GCA_025935415.1 Chloroflexota bacterium | reverse complement strand
CCCGCGGCCGCCTCCTGCGCGGCCGCCTCTGGGGCGGCGGCCTCTCGCGCCGCGGCGACGGCAGCGCCGCGCTCGATCTCCCGGCCCCACTCGACCGAGACATCCTCGATCGTCTGGAGCGCTTCCAGGATCTCCTCAAGCGTCACCGAGCCGAGGTGCCCGAGCCGGAAGATCCGGCCGGTGAGCTTGCCCTGGCCTCCGGCGAGGACGAGCTGGCGGCGCTTGATCTCGCCGTTGAAGGCCTTCCAGTCGAGGCCCTCGGGCACCCACGCGGCGGTGACGGTCCGGGAGCGGTTCGCGGCGTCCGCGACAAGCTCGAACCCGAGCGCCTGCAGGCCCGCCTGGGTCGCAGCGGCGCACGCCACGTGGCGGGCGAACACCGCCTCCATGCCCTCGGCCGCCATCAGCCGGATGCCCTCGTCCACCTGGAATGCGACCGCGATCGCGGGCGTCCAGGGCGTCTCGCCGGTGGTCATTGCGTCGAAGTGCTTCGGCAGGTCGAGGTAGAAGCGCGGCATCGTCGCCGTCTTCATCGCCGCTCGCGCGCGCGGCGAGGCCGCGACCATCGCGAGCCCCGGCGCCGCCATCCAGGCCTTCTGCGACGCCGTGGCGACGACGTCGATGCCCCAGCCGTCCATGTCGAACGGCACCGCGCCGAGCGAGGACACCGTGTCGACGAGGATCAGCGCGTCGGGCGCCGCGTCGCGCACCGCCGCCGCCAGCTCCGGGATCGGGTTCATCACCCCGGTCGAGGTCTCGTTGTGGGTCAGCAGCACGGCCTTGTAGTCGCCGCCCGCGGCGGACAGCCGCTCGCGGATTTCGTCCGGCGCCGCGGCCCAGCCCCATTCCGCCGCGACCTTGTCGACCTGGGCGCCGTAGGCCTCGGCGATCTTCGCGAAGCGGTCGCCGAAGGCGCCGATCGACACGCCGAGCACGCGATCGCCCGGCGAGAGCGTGTTGACGATCGCGGCCTCGAGCCCGCCCGTGCCCGCGCACGACAGGATCGCGATGTCACCGGTCGTGCCGAAGTACGGCTTCATGCCGGTCTGGACGCGATCCAGGAGCTCTTTGAACTCCGGCCCGCGGTGGTTGATCATCTGGCGCGAGCCGGCCTCCCGGACGCTGGGCGGCAGCGAGGTCGGGCCGGGGATGCGCAGGTTGGGCTCGGAGCGGGTCACGGCGGGCCTCCCGGGTCGTCGCGCGTCGGCGCGAGGGTTCGTCTGTGCGCCGTCGATGGTCGCATGCCGTGGACCGGGACGCCATCGAGGCCGACGGGCCGCGCCCCGGACGATCGGGCGAGTCGACGCGGGCCCGTGCCCATCGATATGCTCCGGCGCCAAGGCGCCCGCGGGGGCTGCGCAGGAGGGCTGGTGGCACAGATCGCACGACGTCGGCCGACGCTCGCCATCGCCCTCGGCCTCGGTCTCGCCACGCTCGGGCCGGGCGCCGGGATCGCGCTCGCCGCCGCGACGCCGAGCAACGATTCCTACGGTACCGCGGAGGACACCGACCTCGTCGTCGGCGCGCCGGGTGTCCTCGCCAACGACGGCGCTCCCGCCGACGGCATGATCCTGTGCGTCGGCGCGGTGGACACGACCGGCCTGACCGGGTCCCTCGACTGGCACGGCGACGGCTCGTTCACCTATTCGCCGGCGGCGAACTTCCACGGCGACGGCAGCGGCAACACCTTCACCTACACGGTCTACGAGGTCGCGGCTGAGGCGCCCTGCACGGGCGCAGCCGGGTCCACCGCAACCGCCGAGATCGCCGTCACCGCCGTCAACGACGCCCCGACCGCCAAGGCCGACAGCTTCACAGGTCTGAAGGACCTCACCCTCAACATCGCCGCGCCCGGCGTGCTCGCGAACGATGGCGACATCGACGGCGACCTCATCACCGCGGTGAACGTCAGCGCGCCGACCCACGGCGTCGTCGTGCTGGGCGCCGACGGCTCGTTCAGCTACACGCCGGCGACGGGCTACGTCGGGCCGGACGCGTTCTCGTACCGCGCCACCGACGGCACGGCCAACAGCCCGATTCGCGTCGTGAGCATCACGGTCAAGGCGGTTCCGACACCGACACCCTCGCCAACGCCAGGACCGACGCCGACACCCCCGCCGAGCCCGACGCCCGAGCCAACGGCGACACCGGAGGCCGCGCCGAGCGACACGCCGGAGCCATCGGCAACGGCCGAGGCACTCCCGACGTTCGCCGTGACGACGGCGGCGCCCAGCGCCACGCCGTCGGCCTCCTTTGCCGCCGAGCCCGCGGCGCGCAGCGGCGGCCTGTCGCTGCCGGTCCTGCTCGTGCTGGTGCTGTTCGCGGTCCTCGTGATCATCGGCGCGGCGTTCGCCATCCCGCGCTGGATCAACCAGCAGCGCGGCATCGAAGACCCGGGCGACCGCCCGTAGCCGCGAGGCGCGCGAGGGCGGCGTCGGAATTCACGAACCGTTCACGTTCGTCGATCGTGATCTTCCCGCCGCCGCTGGAGCGTTGGTGGCACGCAGCGCGGTGGTCGCGCGAGCGCTCCAAGAGGTACGACGATCTCCGATGCCACTCACCAACGCCCGGCGCTGCGCCGGCTGTCACCGGCCCTTCCACGATGCCCCAGTGTTCCTGCAGGACACCCCCTACTGCTGCGCCTCGTGCGCTGGCGGCGGCCTCTGCACGTGCTTCGCCGAGGCGGACATGGCGGCGGACGGCGTCGACGGGCTCGGGCTGCCCTTCGCCCGGCCGAGCCGCGCCCTCACCGCCGCCGGGGAGCCGGCCGGCAAGCACTGACGGTCAGCCCGGCGGGAGGAACCGGTACCCGAGCCCGCGCTCGGTCGCGATGAAACGTGGCGCCTCGGGGCTGTCGCCGAGCTTGTCGCGCAACCGCCGGATGTATACGCGGACGTAGTCGACCTCATCCACGTACTCGCGCCCCCAGACTTTCGCGAGCAGGGTCGTGTGGGCCAGGACGTGGCCCACGTTCCGGACGAGGTGGTAGAGGAGCTTGTACTCCGTCGGCGTCAGGTCGAGGCGCTGCCCGTCCAGCCGTGCCTCCTGGCGCGCGAAGTCGACCTCCAGGGGCCCTGACCGGAACGATGGCGCGCGGCTCGTGGGCGGCGGCATCTCGAGGCGCCGCAGCACCGCCTTGACTCGGGCCATGAGCTCGAGGTGGTTGAACGGCTTCGTCACGTAGTCGTCGGCGCCGAGCTCCAGGCCCTTGACCTTGTCCATCGCGTCGTCGCGGGCGGTCAGCATCACGACGGGCACGTCGGAGAAGGCGCGGACCTGCCGCAGCACCTCGAAGCCGTCGATGTCGGGAAGGCCGATGTCGAGCAGCACGATGTCCGGCCGCTCCTGCTCGATCAGGTCCAGCGCCTGCTCGCCCTTGCCGGCGCCGAGGACGTCGACGTCGCGCCACTGGAGGGTGAACCCGAGGCGGACGGACTCGACGACATCCGGCTCGTCGTCGACGACGAGGAGCTTCATTCGATGTCCTCCTGGGCTGGGCCGTTGGCGGGGATCACGAGGGTGAACGTGCTGCCGGCGCCGGGCCGGCTCTCGACCTCGATCGTGCCGCCGTGCGCCTGCGCGATCGCGAGCGCGGTCGGGAGGCCGAGCCCGACGCCCTGGTGCTCACCGGCGCGGTCGAGGTTGCCGACGAAGAACCGCTCGAACAGCTGGCGCTGGTCTTCCGGCGTGATCCCGGGGCCGGTGTCCGTCACGCGCCAGCGCACGTCGCCGCCGCCGGCCATGACCTCGAGAGTGATCTCGCCCGCGTCGGGCGTGAAGCGCTGGGCGTTCGAGACGAGGTTGAGCAGCGCCCGCTCGAGGCGCGGGTAGTCGCCGAAGACCATCGTCGATCGATCGCCGCGCAGCTCAACCTGTTGCCGGCGCGCCTCCGCCAGCGGCCGCACGACCTCCACGACGCCGCCGGCGAGCTCGAAGGCATCGAACCGGCGAGCCTGCAGCCGGATGGCGCCGGCCCGATAGCGGCTCAGGTCGAGGACGTCACCGATCACGCCCTGCATCCGCTCGGCGTTGCGCTCGATCGTGCGCAGCATCGCCTCGCGCTGCTCGGGCGATGGCTCGATCGAGGATTCCAGGAGCAGTCCCGCGGACGTCCGGATCGCCGTCAACGGCGTCCGCAGCTCGTGCGCGATCGTGGCCAGCAGCGTCGAGCGCAGGCGCTCGAGGTCGGCAAGCTGTGCCGGCATGTCGCCGCCCAGCGAACGCTCGAGGAAGCCATGGCCGAGGCTCGTCAGCACGTACCGGGCGCGGTGCCCCTGGCCGTGCGCGACGCGAACCAGGCCGAGGGCGGCGAGCTGGCCGAGGAGCCGGTCCGGCACGTCCGCCCCGGGGGTCACGCCCTCCGCTTCGAGACGCTGAGCCAGGTCGCCGATCGTGGCGCCGTCGCGCACGAGCGCGAGCGCAGCGAGGCCGAGTGGCGAGACCGTGTCCCCGGAGGGCATGCGACGAGCATAGGAGTCACTCAACGCTGAGCACGGCCGCCGTCCACGTGCCCCCTGGGGCCGCGACCTGGACGACGGCGCCTGGTCGTGCCCCAAGGAGCGCCGACCCGAGCGGCGAATCGGCCGAGACGCACGAGCGTGCGGGATTCCCGTCGCCGGGATAGACGATCGCATACCGATCGACGTCGCCATTCGGGTGCTGGACGGTGGCCTTCCGGCCGATCGCCGCGCAGCCGGGATCGTCGAGGAGCTGGGCCCGTCCCTGGGTGGAGAGCAGCGCCTCGAGCCGCCGAAGCGACTGGGCGAGCCGCAGGTTCGCGACGCCCTCTTCGAGACCCTCGCCGGCGAGTGCTGCAATGTCCCGTCGAGCTTGCTGGATCTCGGCGCCGAGGCTCTCGGCCGCCTCCGATGTCATGGGCCACGGACGAGCCCCAGCCCTTGCAGTCGCCAGCTCAGTCATGGTCGTCGTCCTCCTCGTCGTATGAGCACCCGCACGGGCCGCCAGCTGCACAGCCCAGGCAGCAGAACGCAAGCCCTCGGCGGTACAGCTGCGGCCCGCGGACCTCCAGCTCACAGCTGGCACAGCGCGGAGGGCCCGACGCATCTTTCGATGCCGCGTGCCCGCCGAGGTCGGTCGTGGGGCGTCGTGCGCCGTCCGCACGCGCAGCCCGCAGTGGTGGAACCACGACTCGAAGCTATGGGATCAGCGGAAAGGCCCCGGAGAACGGCGGTGAACGCCACGTGAACACAGGTCGTTCGGGTTTGCGATGTTCACATTGCATTCACGGACCGCTACGCCGGCGTACCCGGGCGACGGTCAGGCTGTGGCCATGACATCACTCCGGGACGCGCGCCCCGCGCGCGACGCATCGCATGCCTCGGGCTTCGCCCGCCTGGCTCCTTCGGCCGCCGCGTCGGCGGGTGGTCGCGCTCTCGCGGCGGCGATCCAGCAGTTCGACGCGGCGGCCGACCACCTCTCGCTCGAACCGGGTCTGCGCCAGGTGCTGCGGTCCCCGCAGCGGGAGGTGACCGTCCGGTTCCCCGTGACCCTCGACGATGGCTCCGTGCAGGTCCTGACCGGCTACCGCGTCCAGCACAACATCGCGCGCGGTCCTGCCAAGGGCGGCCTGCGCTACCACCCCCAGACCGACATGGACGACGTTCGTGCCCTGGCGATGTGGATGACCTGGAAGTGCGCACTCGTCGACGTGCCGTTCGGCGGCGCCAAGGGCGGCGTTGCCGTCGATCCCGCGAAGATGAGCTCGAACGAGCTCGAAGCCGTGACCCGCCGCCTGGCGAGCGAGCTCGAGGGCGTGATCGGGCCTGATTCGGACATCCCGGCGCCCGACGTCGGCACGAATGCCCAGACGATGGCCTGGATCATGGACACGATCTCGATGCATCGGGGCTACTCCGTGCCGGGTGTCGTGACCGGCAAGCCAATCGCGCTCGGCGGCTCGCAGGGCCGCGCGGACGCGACCGGCCAGGGCGTCCTCTACACCATCGAGGACGCGGCGCGCCGGATCGGCCTGGACCTCCGTGGCGCCACCGTCGCCGTGCAGGGCTTCGGAAACGTCGGCGAGGCCGCGGCACGACTGCTGCACGCCGCCGGCGCGCGCGTCGTCGCGATCACCGATGTCTATGGCGGCGTCATGGACGACCTCGGCATCGACGTTCCGAACCTCAAGCGCCACGTCGAGGAGCACGGATCGGTGGCCGGCGCGCCGGGAACGCGCGAGGTGACCAACGAGCAGCTGTTCGCCCTTCCGGTCGACGTCCTCGTGCTCGCGGCACTCGAAGGCCAGATCACGGCGGCGAACGCCGGCTCGGTCCGGGCCCGAATCCTGGCGGAGGCCGCGAACGGCCCCGTCAGCCCGGATGCCGATCCGATCCTGCGCGAGAACGGGGTCGTCGTGATCCCGGACATCCTCTGCAATGCCGGAGGCGTGATCGTCAGCTACCTCGAGTGGGCCCAGAACCGGGCCGCGCTCGCGTGGACGCTGGACGAGGTGAACGAGCGGCTTCAGCGCCAGATCCTCGCGGCCGCCGAGGCCGTCTCGGCTCGTGCCGATGCGGATGACATCGATCCGCGGCTGGCCGCCCATGCCATCGCGGTGGAGCGCGTCGCGCAGGCCACCGCCCTGCGCGGGCTGTATCCGTAGCCGCCCCCCACGCGAAGGAGACATCTCGACATGGCCATTCGACTTGGTGAAGCGTCATCGATCTCCGAGGGCGCGATGCGCGTCTTCGACCTCGAGGGGACGCGGGTCAACATCGCCCACGCCGGCGACGCGTTCTACGGCTTCGAGGACACGTGCACCCACATGGGCTGCTCCCTCGCCAAGGGCGAGCTCGATGGAACCGTCGTCACCTGCGCCTGCCACGGCAGCCAGTTCGACGTCACCTCCGGCGCGGTCCTTCGTGGGCCGGCCCAGCGGCCGGTCCGCTCCATCCCCGTGACCGTGGCGGACGGCGAGCTCCTCGCCGAGGCGCCTTCCACGGTCCGATGACGCGAGCCTGAATGGCGATCCTGACGAAGCGGATCTACGCGCTGCCGTCCGACGCGGACGGCTACCGCATCCTGGTCGACCGCCTGTGGCCACGTGGCCTGAGCAAAGTCGTCGCCGCCCTGGACGAGTGGCTGCGCGACGTCGCGCCGTCCACGGAGCTGCGCAAGTGGTACGACCACCAGGTGGAGCGCTGGCCGGAGTTCCGCGTGCGCTACCGCAGGGAGCTGCAGGCCACGCCGGAGCTGCTCGACGGGATCCTGGAGCACGAGCGCAGCGCCGGCACCGTGACCCTCCTGTACGCCGCCCGCGACGAGCTGCACAACGAGGCGCTCGTCCTCGCCGAGGCACTGCGCGACCGCGCCTCGGCAGCGAACTCCGGGGGTGGCTGACGCGGCACGTGTTTCCACGAAACATTTCCTGTCCTTTGCCCGAACTTCTCCCGGCCCGGGCTACGGTCGTAGGGCGACGGCAGCGCAGATGCCGGCCGGCGCAAGGAATGGCCGACCAGCCCTTGTTCGACAGCCGCTCGGCCCCAGACCAAAGGAGGGTCCACATGCGTCGACGACCTGATCGCCCGAAGATGGTCCAGCGACTGATCTCGCCGCTCTCCGCGCGCGTCCGCCAGCCCATCCGGCGCGTCCGCCGGCAGTTCGCTCCAGTGCCGCTGCGGTGGCCGGTCGGGCGGCGCCTGGCGTTCCGGCCGATCCGCCCCGATGATCGGCGGCCTTCGTGATGCGCGCGCTGCTCGCCTACGACGGCTCGAGGCAGCCATCCGCGACCAGCATCCTGCTCGCCGCCGACGGCTCGCCGTCCGCGAGCCGAGCGGAGCAGCTCCTGGCCGAATCGCCCGCGTTCGCCGGCACGCCCATCCGGGTCGTGAGCGTCGCGGAGGTGGTCCGGCCGTGGCACTCCGGCCTCGCGCCGACGATGCACCGCCAGGCCCTCGCGCGCAACGTCCTGCAGGGCGCCCAGAGCTCGGCGCTCGTCGTGCGTGGGGAGACCCCGCGCGAGGACTGACTAGCCGCTCGCGTCCTTCCTCTCGGTCTCCGCGAGCTTCTTCCGGTTCTGCTCGCGCTTCCGCTGCACGCTCGCGCCGGAGCTCCGTGGAACGTCCGGGGCGGGGAAGGGGCTCTTGGGCGTGCGCCCGGCCTCGCGGGCCTTCTCGCGGGCGTCGGCGCGGCGGGCCATGCGGTCGGAGATCGTCGACTCGTAGCCCTGGT
>JAICVI010000124.1 GCA_025935415.1 Chloroflexota bacterium | reverse complement strand
CGGAGGCCCGCGGCCGCCATCTGGCGCTCTCGACGACAACGGCGGATGCCGAGGTTGCCCGAGCCCTCGAGGAGGCCGCGCTCGACGCGCAGCGTCGAGGAGCGTCGCATGCCGCCATCGACCTGTATCGCCTCGCGGTCGACCTCACGCCGCCGACGGAGACTCAGCTTGTGGACGAACGTCGAGCGCGGCTCGGGATCGCGATCGTGTTCCAGGCGGATCTTGGCGAGGCCAGGGCGGTGCTGGATGCGACGATCCCCCGATTGCCGCCGGGCCGGATGAAGGCGGAGGCCTTCCTCGCCCGCGCAACGATCGCCTGGTACACGGAGACGTCGCCGGATGCCGAGCGACACATCAAGGCGGCGCTTGAGGCGCTCGGGCGGAAGCCGGACGACCTGGCGGTACCGGATGACCCCGACCTCGCGGCCCTGCTCGGCCGCATCCACATGCGTCTGGCGCTGTTCATGGACGACCTGGCGGCATCGCGTCCCCATCGCGCGGCGGCGGCCCGATTCCTGGAGCACCACGGCGCTCGAACGAGCTACGCGACGGCGCTGCTGATGGTCTTCTGGGCGGACGTCAATCTTGGCCGCCCCGCGGATCTGGCGTTGCTGGAACGAGCGCTCGAGGTCGAGGAAGGCGGCCACGAAGACTCCTCGACGCTGCCGGGCTTCTGGTGGATCCACATCGATCGGCCGGATCTCGCCCGGGCCCGGTTCCTGTGGATGCGCCAGGTGGGTGCGGAAATCGGCGAATATTCCGGGGACCCCGACGTGGCAACACAGCTCGCACAAGTCGAGATCCACGCGGACGACTGGCCCCGGGCACAGGCCTACATCGACGAGGCCCGGATGCTCTGGGCGCAGGAAGGGCAGGCGGACCGCCTGCCGGTGGTCCGGTCGCAGGCCTTGCTGGACGCCTACGTGGGCCGCCTCGACGAGGCGGAGGCCGCCGCGCGTTCCGGTGCTGGGCGGGCGCGGGAGGAAGGCGCCACCATCGTCGGAGTCGCGTTCCTGCAGATTCTCACCCTCGTCGCCGCGTCGCGGGGTGACCACGCGGCGGCGCTCGAATGGGCGGACGGGGCACGCGGCTTGCTCGACTCGATCAGCTGGGTTGACGGATTTCGACTGGACCCGCTTCCCGAGCGCACGGAGGCGCTGGCAGCCCTCGGCCGAGTTGATGAGGCCGCGGCCGCGCTCGCTGACCTGGAGCGCCGCGAGGAGACGATCCATCGTCCCTACCTCGAGGCGGCAATCGCGAGGGCTCGCGGGGCGCTCGCCCTCGCGCGCGGCGAGGAAGAAGCAGCGGTGGCTGCGACGGATCCGGCGATGGACGATCGCGCGACGAGCTGGCGGTCGTTCGACCGCGCCCGCACCCAGCTGGTCCGCGGGCAGGTGCTGCGCCAGCTCCGACGTCCTCGCGACGCTGGGCTCGCACTCGACCGTGCGCTCGAGACGTTCGAACGCATCGGCGCCCGCGCCTGGGCCGAGCGCACGCGGACGGAGCTGCGCCGGCTTGGCCGGCGGCGGACCACCAGCGACGACCTGACGCCGGCGGAGTCGCAGGTTGCCGCCCTTGCCGCGAGCGGCCTCCGCAACCATGAGGTTGCGGCGCGGCTCAGCGTCAGCCCGAAGACCGTCGAGGCCCACCTTGCTCGCGTCTACGCCAAGCTCGACATCCGCTCACGGGCCGAGCTCGGTCGCGCGATCGCTCCCGATGCGTCCACAGGCCGGCGGTCCGCGTTGTAGGGAATCCCCCGATGTAGGGGCGAACGAGTGGCCGGAGCCTGCCTTCGAACCGGAGTTGTACCGGAACGGAGGAGCAGATGGACCCATATCTCAATCTCGCCACCAGGAGGACGGCCCGCCGTGGCGCCTCGCCGCGCGCCTCGCTCACGAGGGCGGCCATCACGATCGTCGCCACTGTCGTCTTGCTCGCTGCCGCGGCAGGCGGCGCGCTGGCAGGCCACGTGGACTCGAACGTCAAGAGCTACACGGGGTGCCTCACCACCCAAGGCGGAACCTTGACCCTGATTCGAGAGGGCGACGCCCCCGCCAAGACCTGCTCGAGCGGTTCCGTCGAGGCGCATCTCAGCGGCGGCGATATCACCTCCGTGACCGCAGGTACCGGCCTGATGGATGGTGGCGCGAACGGCGCGGTCACCCTGTCGCTCGACCCGAGGTACGCACTGCGGCAGGACTGCGGCGACGGCCAGGTCGTCAAGTGGGACGCCGGGACGAGTGCCTGGATCTGCGCGGACGACCTGAATACGCCGTATACGGCGGGCACCGGTCTCGTCCTCGACGGTACAGAGTTCAGCTTGGACGCCAACTTCTCGTTGCCGCAGGCGTGCGCCTTCGGACAGGCGGCTACGTGGACCCACACTGTCGGAATCTCGGGTGCGTGGAGCTGCGCTTCCTTCGCCTATGCCAGCCAGGACTGCGCCAGCGGGAAGTTCGTGAACGGCCTCGATGAGGATGGGAAGGTCAAGTGCGCTGCAGGCTCGGGCGGAAGTGGCGGCAGCGCCACGGTCCTCACGGCGAAGGAAACGAACCCGTTCAACGGCAACAACCGCGACGATCATGTTGGAATCGCTGACGACGGCGGCCTGCACACGTTCGCAACGCTTGACCTGCCGGCTGGCACCTATGCGATCACGGCGACCGGCGTCGTCCAGTCGATCCAGGATGTCTGTTCTGGTATCGGGGCGTGCTTCTTCGACGAGCTGACGACCTGCCAGCTCTCCGACGGGTCCGACTCCGTCACGTGGGACAGCGACCAGTTCAACGACTCAAGCTTCAATGGAGCGTTCAACCTCGTCGAATCGCTGACAACCTCGGGCACATCGCTCTTGTTGCAGTGCCGGGCGCAGAACGAGCAGGATGGCCTCTCGCTACACGACGCGAGGATCATTGCCATCAAGGTTGGTTGAGAACGCCGTTGGCTTCATGGCGGGCCGAGACCCTCGGTCCGCCCATTTGCTTGCCAGCCTCTAACCCGCTGCCGTGCTTGCAGCAACTATCGTCTCAACGTGCCTCTGATCGACCCGAAGCCGCTCTGGGATTTCGACGACCCGGCAGCTTCCGAATCTCGCTTCCTCACCGCCGCGGAGGGCGCTACTGGGCCCGCTGCGGAGACCGTCGCCGCCGCGTGGATGACGCAAGCGGCGCGCGCCATGGGCCTGCAGGAGCACTTCGATCTCGCGCACGCGGTCCTGAACAGCCTCGCTGTCACCGGCGTGGCGGTCGTTGCTGACGGCGCGGATCCGGGGACCGTCGAGCTGGCCGTGCGGCTGGACCTCGAACGTGGCCGCCTGTTCCGGTCGGCCGGCGAACCGGCGCGAGCGCTCCCGCTGTTCGAGAAGGCCGCCGAGCGCGCCGCGAGGGCCGGCCTTGACGCGCTCCAGGTCGATGCGCTTCACATGGCCGCGCTCGCGGTCCCACAAGCCGAGCAGCTCACCCGCAACCAGGCCGCGCTGGCCGCGGCGCGCGCCTCCACGGACCCGGCCGCACGGGACTGGGACGCCTCGATCCTCAACAACATCGGCATGGTTCACGCGGACGCCGGCGATTTCGCCACCGCGCTCGGCGTGTTCGAGGAAGCCCTGGCAGCTCGCGAGCGCATCGGCGAGGCAGCGCGCACGCGCGAGGCGAGGTGGATGGTCGCCTGGTCGCTCCGCAACCTCGGCCGGCACGACGAAGCTCTCGCGATGCAGCGGGCGCTGAAAGCCGACCTCGCCGCGGCCGGCGCCTCCGATCCCTACGTCGAGGAAGAGCTCGCGTTGCTCGAGCGCTAGACCCGAGCCTCGGCAGCGCTTGCAACGCGGTGCCACGGATTTGCAACCGCCGGAGTCGACCATCGGAACCCTCGGCACAGCCTGCGCTGCGCTACCGGCATGACAACAGGAGGAACCGATGGACCGGAGACACCACCTGGCCCGAGCGATGGCCGCGCTGCTGGTCGTCGCATCGATGGTCGGCGCCGGCGCACCCGCAGCGTCAGCCGCGACCGCCGCGCCACGGACGGCCGGGGAGCCGTCTGCGGCCGTCCAGCTCTCCGACTTCGCCGAGCCGTTCCACTTCCTGGCGCCACTGGGTGTCGAGGCGGGCGATCCGGCGAAGTTCGACGCCTCGCTGCTGGACGAGCTGATCGTCACGATCTGCCGGGTCGAGGGCGGCACCTGCACGCCCGTGCAGACCCTCACCTCCGCGTCGGCGCTCTCCGAGCGATTGCGGATCGGCCCGACAAATGGCGCCGGCAGCTACTACCTCGCCAACTGGGACACCTCGAGGGTCAAGCTGACGCCCTCGACCTTCCGGGTGGCCGTGACGGTCGACCAGCTCCAGCTCGGGTCCATCGATGTCGGGCCCGCGACGTACAAGTCGTTCGGCCGCACCTGGCCGATCAAGTTCCGCATCGAGAACAACCCGACCATCCGCGTCCGCGTCCTGCACGAGGCCGGGAAGGCCGCCGGGCAGGTCGCGAACGCCATTCGACTCGAGTTCGGCCTGTGTGGCGACGACCTCGCGCAGCTGCTCGCGAACGACCTCGACCCGTTCGAGCAGCACGACATCGACCTCGCCATCGCCGGCGTCTGCCAGGCGGCGGAGATCCCGTCGACGACCAAGGTCGCCGACACGGCGACGCAGAAGGCGCTGACCGCATTCGATCCCGACACCGGTCGCATGACCTTCTCCGGTTCCACGGCAACGCTCGCCAACCTGAAGGCCGGCGACGTCCTGGTCGGCGAGCCCGCGGCCGCGGCCGCGAACGGCTACCTCCGCAAGGTCCTCTCGATCACGAAGAACAAGAAGACGGGGATCACCACCGTCGAGACCCGGCAGGCACGCATCGACGAGGCGATCAACGCGGGCACGCTCGACGCCCAGGGCGACCTCCAGGCCGATGACATCCAATCGACCGAGGCCATGAAGGGCGTGACGCTCCGGGAAGCCCAGGCCGGCGTCGCGCGCTTCGGCGCCCTCGACACGGGCGGCGGCTACGCCTTCCACGAGTCGATCGACATCACCATCGACGGCTCGACGTCATCCGGCGCCGTCAGCGGCAACGGGACCGTCCACATCACCGGCGACATGAACTACAACGCCGGCTACAACATCGGCCTCGGCGTCGAGACGTGCGCCGCGTTGCCGCCCGTCTGCGTCGACCGGTTCGAGACGCACATCGGCGCGAACGTCGATTCCAACCTCCACGTCGAGGGCAAGTTCGACGGCCACCTCGTGAAGGAGGTCGTGCTCTCGACCCACTACTTCAAGCCGATCATCTTCTTCATCGGCCCCATCCCCGTCGTCATCGTCCCGATCGTCAAGGCGATCGCCGGCGTCAAGGGCGATGCCCACGTCGAGTTCACGTTCGACGCCCAGGTCACGAGTGCCGTCGAGCTCGGCGCGAAATGGACCGATCCCGACGACGGCGGCGTCGGCTGGGAGGACCTCAACAAGTGGCCGCCGACGATCACGGGTGACGCCGACGCCGACGCCTCGGCGACGATGGACCTCCGAGCGTACGCGAAGGCCGACGCCAAAGTGCTCTTCTACGGCGTCGCGGGGCCTGGCTTCGCCGGCAATGTCGGCCTGTGGGGCCACGTCCAGTTCCCGGGAACGCCGCTCTGGACCATCTATGGCATCGCCCAGGGCGAGCTCAGCTTCTCCGTCGACCTCGGCGGCGTCCTCACGCTCGCCGATCACCGCGCCGACCTGCCGGAGTTCAGCTTCGAGCTGGCGTCGGCCGCCAACGAGCCGCCGACGTGCTCCGGTCGCACGGATCCGATTCCCGTCGCGCCGAACGTCGCGGTCTACCTCGGACCTCGAACGATCGGCAACTTCCGGGGCTACTTCGCCTGCGCCGATCCCGAGGGCGGCGACGTCTTCGTCACCGGCAAGGAAGGGCCTGACCCGGTCAACCTCTCGGCCGCCAGCTGGCCGTCCGGCGACCACGAGGTCCTCGTGACGGCGGAGGACGAGCAAGGGAATGTGAGCCCACCGTTCACGCTCCACATCCACGTCAATGACACGCCGCCGATCCTGTCGGTCACCTCGTCCGGGAGCTCGGTGCCCGCTTCTGTGCAGTACTTCGTGACTGCGTCGGCGTGGGATGTCGAAGGCGGGGAGGCGTACCACGAGGGCGCGTACGTGCCCTGCACCGCGATGGCATGGCAGGTGACCGGTGGAACGGCGACCCAGGCGATCAGCAATCAGACCTGCACGGTCTCGGTCGTGTTCACCCAGACCGGCTTCCAGACCGTGAAGGTCACGGCGACCGACTTCGGCGGCAAGACCTCCGACCAGACCGTCACGGTGTTCGTGACGGCGGCGCCGTCCAACTCGGCGCCCGTGATCAACATGGACCACTTCAACGTGATGGCCGCCTCGGGTCCCAAAGTCGGGTGCTCGCCCGGCCCGCTCGACTGCCATGAGTCGTGCCCAAGTGGCTTCTTCTGCATGGTCCCGATGGACTCGATCCTGTACAACGGCACGGTCGGTGACTTCCACCCGCCGCTGACGCTGAGCGTCGAGGCCTCGGACCCGAACGGCGACCCGTTGACGGTGCAGTGGTTCTGCCAGGTGGGCACGTTTGCCTACCCGCTCACCGACAACGCCGACGGCACGTTCGATTGCAGCCCCTACTCGTCGTCGACGTCGACGCCGATCCTCGTCTGGGCCGAGGTCAGCGACGGCACCACGACGGTCCGCTCCGAGGTCCGCCGGCTCTTCATGCTCGATCGCCTGGTGTAGCCAGCGGTCGCGCCCCCAAGGCAGAGGCCCCGACGGGATCCCCGTCGGGGCCTTGTCGTCGGTGCCGGCCCCGGCTGCGCCGCGCACCGCCCCGGCGGGCCCCGGCTGCGCACCGCCCCGGCGGGCCTCGGCTGCGCACCGCCCCGGCGGCCCCGGCGATTTCCGCCGCGGCCCTCGTTTGTCGCCATGCGCTTCCGCACCCGTGAACCAACCGGGATCCTGACTTCGCGGCGAGGGACCGTGCGATCCGGCTCCAAACGCGCCGCCGCGCTGCCGCGCTGCCGCCAGGTAAGCCCCGGTAGATCGCGACCGTGCATGCTCGGGAGGTGGACGACATCGGGTTCGGCCGGCTGGTCAGGCTGGCGCGGATTCGCCGTCGACTGACCCAGGAGGAGCTGGCCACGCGGGCGGGAGTGTCGCGGCCGGTCGTCTCGCGCCTGGAACACGGACACCTTGGACAGCTGCGGCTCGACGACGCGCG
>JAICVI010000237.1 GCA_025935415.1 Chloroflexota bacterium | reverse complement strand
TTTCTCCAGCGGCTTGGGATCGGCGAGCTCCTGGTCGGGCTCCAGTCGCTGCCGGCCACGAGCCTCGAGTCCTACCTCGAGGCGAAGTCGGCGCTCGTCCGGATGCTGGACCCGCGGGCTACCGGCGGCTTCGCGGTCGTCGCCTTCGGTCGAGGGTTCCCGGCGACGTTCCGGATCACCTGACGCCGGTCGGCGACGGCCCGGCTCCGATATGGATTTGGGCGCCGTCCGCCATACGGCCGCTGCACGGTAGAATTGCGAAGGGCGACGGCCGTCTCGGGACGGTTGGTCGCGAATGCCTCGACCACGACCAACGATCGGGCGCAGCGGGCCCCTGATGCGGATCCGCGACCGCCCGGAGCGAGGATGGCCTTGACCGGGATCTGGTACGTCATCGGGTTCGCCTTCGCGGCTGGCTCCTTCACGTTCCTGACGTTCGGGGCCGCGTGGCTGCTCTCGCACCGCAACCGCGGCGACCTCCACAAGGGCCTGCCGTACGAGTCGGGCATCGACACCTACGGCGACACCCACGGCCGCTTCGGCCTGTCGTTCTACATCTACGCCCTGCTGTTCGTGGCCTTCGACATCGAGGTCGTCTTCATCTACCTCTGGGCCGTGGTCTTCCGCGACCTGGCATCGCCCGTGACGGGCTTCGTGAGCATGGTGATCTTCGTGGCAATCCTCCTCTTCGGACTCGGGTATGCATGGCGCAAGGGCGTCCTCAGCTGGCGGGGGCCGGGACGATGACCGATCGACTGCCCCGCCCCGGCGACGCTCCGGCCTCCGGCCTCGGCGCGGGCGCCAGCGACGCAACCGCAATGGGGTCGGACCAGTCCGGCAACGCGCCGGCCACGCTGGCCGTGCCGGGCTCGACCGCGGTCGCGGCGCCGCTGGTGCTCCCGAACCAGCTCTGGGCCGCCGCCGACCCGAACGCCTACGAGGGCGGCAGGCCGGCCGAGATCACGCACCTGGCCGAGTTCGGCGCCACGCAGGAAGGCCGCCGCGACGATGCCCGCTGGTCCGGCATCCTCGAGATCATCCCGACGAAGGCCGACTACGTCCTCGACCTGCTCCGCGCGAACAGCCTCTGGCCGCTGCTCTCGGGCCTCGCCTGCTGCGCGATCGAGATGATGTCCTTCGCCACGTCGAAGAACGACATCGACCGCTGGGGCGCGTTCCCGTTCCGCGCCTCGCCACGCCAGGCGGACGTCCTGATCGTCGCCGGCACGCTGACCACGAAGATGGCCGGGCCGCTGCTTCGACTCTGGGAGCAGATGCCGGAGCCGAAGTGGTGCGTCGCGATGGGCGACTGCACGTGCTCCGGCGGGCGCTACAAGCGCTCCTACTCCACGGTCGAGGGCATCGACCGGATCATGCCCGTCGACGTCTACGTGCCCGGCTGCCCGCCGCGGCCCGAGGGCCTGATCTTCGGGATGATGAAGCTCCAGCAGCTCGTCAAGGACCGACGCGGCCACTGGCCGGAGCGGGCGATCGGCCCGACGGTCCCGGCCGGGATCTAGCGAGATGGATCGAGCGCTCGCGCGCCGGCTGGAGGCGCGATTCGGCGATGTGCTTCGCGGGCCGGCACGGCAGCGGCACGACCAGACCGAGATTCGAATCGGCGCCGGGGACGTCATCGAGGTCCTCCGGAGCCTCCACGACGAACCGGATCTCGCCTTCGTCATGCTCGCGGACCTTGCCGGCGTCGACACCGGCAGGGAGATGCAGGTCGTCTACCACCTCTGGAGCGCGACGACGGACGACTGGCTGCGCGTGATCGCGGAGGGCCTCTCACGCGAGGATCCGCGGATCCCGTCGGTGACCTTCCTGTGGCAGGGCGCCGAGTGGATGGAGCGCGAGACCTACGACATGTTCGGGATCACCTTCGAGGGCAATCGCGACCTCCGGCGGATCTACATGCCGCCCGACTACACGAGCTTCCCGCTCCGGAAGGACTTCTACCTCCCCGACGACGCGGCCCGGTCGCCGGGCGCGGGCGTCCGGCACGTCGAACGGACCAGGGGCCCGGCCGACGCGACCCCCGGCGTCCTGCGCCAGACGCGGGCCTAGAGGATCACCATGGCCACACAGACCCCGCCTCGACCCGGCTCCGCCCCGGATCACGGCCGGCACGAACCGGCCGGAACGCACCGCTCCGCAGACGACCCGAACGTCCTCGTCGAGGACGACTACGAGTTCTACGAGCCGATCCCCCCGTACCCGCCGCGCACGGAGCGGGAGTCCGAGTTCTACACGCTCGGCGATGGCGAGATGTTCCTCAACATGGGGCCGCAGCACCCGTCGACGCACGGCGTGCTCCGCGTCGTCCTCAAGCTCGATGGCGAGCGCGTCGTCGACATCGACCCGGTCCTGGGGTACCTCCACCGCGGCGTCGAGAAGCTGGTCGAGAACGCCGACTACCACCAGACGATCAGCCAGGTCGACCCGCTCGAGTACATCTCGTCGCTGTTCTGCGAGTGGGCGCCGGTCACGGCCTACGAGAAGCTCCTCGACGTCGAAGTCCCGCGCCGCGCCGAGTACATCCGGGTCCTCTCGGGAGAGCTCAACCGGATCGCGAGCCACTCGCTGTTCCTCGGCTGGTTCGCGCTCGACCTCGGCGGCCTGACGCCGATCCTGTGGTCGTTCATCGAGCGCGACGAGATCGTCGAGATGCTCGCCGCCCTGACCGGCCAGCGAATGCTCTTCAACTACTTCCGTATCGGCGGCGTCAACGGCGACCTGAACCACGAGTTCATGAGCCGCCTCGGCGACTGGATGAGCCGCGCCGCCACCCAGATCGAGTCCGGGATGGGGCTGCTCAACGAGAACGAGATC
>JAICVI010000077.1 GCA_025935415.1 Chloroflexota bacterium | reverse complement strand
TGAGGCCGTCGAGCTGCGAGCGGCCGGCATCCGGCGGCCCATCCTGGTGCTCTATCCCATCCCGCCGGCGCTCGCTCCGGTCGCGCGAGGGGAGCGGATCGCCGTCACGGCGGGCGATCAGGCGCTGCTCGAGGCGCTGCTGGCGGCCGCCGCTGACGAGAGGGGGACAGGGCAGGACGGGCCCCTCGAGGTCCAGCTCGAGGTGGAGACGGGGCTCGGGCGCGGCGGCATCGCGGTCGAGAACGTGGTCGAGACCGCGCGCACGATCGAGCGCTCGCGGGGCGTTGCGCTGACGGGCCTGTGGACGCACCTGCAGGCGGCCGAGGACGCCGAGCGAACGAGCGCCCAGGTCGAGCGGTTCGACGCAGCTGCGGCCAGGCTCGACGGAGCCGGAATTGCGCTTCCACCCCGACATGTCGCCGCAAGCGGCGGGCTGCTGACCGAGGGCGTCCTGGCGCTGGACGGTGTTCGGCCGGGGCTCGCCACGTACGGGCTCATCCCCGATGAGCTGGTGGGGGCGGGCGGCGCCGCGGCAACCATCCAGGCGGCCGGTCTCAGGCCGGTCCTCACGCTGCACGCACGACCCGTGCGCGTCGTCGACCTGCCCGAGGGCTGGGGGATCAGCTACGGCCCGACGTTCACGACGACCCGCGCCAGCCGGATCGCGACGCTGCCCCTGGGGTATGGCGACGGCTGGCCTCGATCCCTCTCGAATCGCGCCTCCGCGCTGGTTCGCGGCACGCGGGTCCCACTGGTCGGCAATGTCGCCATGGACGCCGTGATGGCGGACGTCACGGACGTGCCGGGCAGCCCGGTGACGATCGACGACGAGTTCGCCCTGATCGGGTCGCAGGAGCGCGAGCGCATCACCGCGGCAGACCTCGCCGGGCGCCGCGGAACCAACTCCTGGGAGGTCGTCACGAACCTCGCTGCGCGGCTGCCTCGGGTGTACCATGCGGCCTCCGTTCCGCAGGCGACGCGGACCCTGGCCGGGCTCCACCGGGCCGGCGACGCGGGCGCCGACGAGACGGCTGCCAGGAGGTCGATGCGACCGTGAGCGAGGCGACCCCCGGCGATCCTGGGATCGGAGAGGACCAGCTGGACGAGCTCGTGGAGGAGGTCGCTCGCGAGATCCAGCTGCGGGGCCTGACTGCCTCCGCGGTCCATTTCCTCCAGGCGTCGCGGCCGTACCGGGCGCTCGGCGCGAACGCCATGCTGTTCTTCGACCCGGCGATCCACGGCCTCTTCGGCGGCGAGCTCCCGAGCGCCTCCGCGCTGCTGGCCGACGACGAGGGCATCGAGCAGCTGATCGAGCGGCTCGAGGACTTCTCCGAAGAATCCGGCTGGGACGCGTAGCCGGTTCCGGCTCCCGCCGAGGTCCCGGCAGGCTCTCTTTCGCTAGCATGACCGGGTGACGACTGTCCCCAGGGCGCTGCTCGCCATCGACGCGGGCGCAGCGACCACCTCCGTCGCCCTGCTCGGGCGACCTGGCTCTCGGTGGCGCCTCCTCGGCTCGATGTCGGCCCCGGCAGGGGCGCACCCGGACGCCCTCGCGGCGCTGCTGGCGCGCCGCCTGGGCGCAATCGACCCGGCGCTCGCCGCCGACCTCGACATCATCGAGCCGGCCGTTGCCGACCTCCCTCGGCTCGAGACCGTCAGCACGCCGCCGCCCACGCTCGCCGTCCTGGGGGCCTCGCGACGCGCGATCGGGCTGCTCGAGGCCGTCGCGGCTCGCACGCCGTGGCGCGTCCGTGCCGCCTCGCCGGAGAGCCACGACCCGCGGGAGATGACCGAGCTCGCGCTCCGGCCGGAGGTCGCCGCGGTCCTCGTCGGCGCCGGCGATCCGCCCGGGCCCGATGAGCGCGGCTGGCTGGACGACCTCGCCGGCCTCGTCGGCGCGGTCACGCGACGGCGCCCGGAGCTCAAGGTCGTGCTCGCCGGACCCATCGCGTCGCGAAATGCATGGGCGGAGGGGGCCGGCCGGCCCTTCGACGGCACCCAGCCCCGGATCATCGAGGGACCGCCGCTCGGCCTTCGCAGCGGCCCCGACGAGCCCCTTCGGGAGATCCTCGAGAACCTCCTGCCCGACAGCGGCGACGCGCGCCAGACGGCGGTGCGGGCCCTCCTCTCCCTCGCGGATACGCTCGATCGCCGGCTCGAGCTGATCGACATCGGGCTGACCGGCGGCCTTCGTGCCATGGCGACGCCGGGGGTGGCCGACCAGGGCCCCGCGGCGGTCGCAGTCAGGACGGCGAATGCGGCGCTGCTCCCGCTCGAGATCGACGACGCCGCCGTCGACGCGGTCCTCGCCTGGACCACGGGCAGCCTCGATCGCCACCGCATGGGTGACCGCCTGCTCGATCTCAGGGCGCAACCCTGGGCGGACGCGTCGGGCGACGGGGCACGGCTGCGGCTCGCGGCCGCCCGGGCCGCGATGACGCGGCTCGCGCAACAGACCCAGGACATCGGCGGCATGGCCAGCCCGGACGTGACGATCGTCTCCGGGGGAGCGTTTGCCGTCGCCCCGCCGCGCGCGGTCGCGCTGGCCGTCGCGGACACGATCCGGCGCCCCGGGGCAACCCAGCTCGCGGTCGACCACGCGCGCCTCCTCGGGCCGATCGGCACGATCGACGACCCCGACGAACGCCGCGGCCTGCTCGCCGATCTCGCGGATGACCTCCTGGCTCCGCTCGGGAGCCTGCTCGTGGTTGGGAACGTGCCGGCGGGGCGCCGCAACACCGCCCGAGTCGGCCGGCTCACGCTCGACGGGGATCGCCACGGCCGGCACGATCTCTCGGCCGGCGATGTCGCCTTCGTCGACCTGCCGCCCGGCGATCAGGCCCTTGCCACTCTGGAGTTCCGCGACTCGGTGCGTGTGGGGCATCGTGCCCGGCGCGTGGCCGTCCCGGTCTCCGGTGGCATCGCGGGTCTTGCCGTCGACCTGCGCGACGTCCCGCTTCGCCTTCCGGACCGCCGCGATCGCCGTCGGGCTGCCCTCGCCGCCATCGGCGAGCTGGCGTGGCCCGGGGACGAGCGATGAGCGTGCAGGGCGACGCCGGGTCCGCGGGCGCGGCTACCGCGGCGCGGCCACCGATCGACCGGGCGGGCCTCGCCGTGATCGCGCGGCGGCCGGTGCTGGTGTCGCCCGTCGATGCGTTCTTCCGGCTCCATCCGGGCGACCGGCCGCTCGTCCAGGCGGGCGAGGCCGTGGGCCGCGGCCAGCCCATCCTGGAGCACCATCGCGACCCTCGAACGATCGTCGTTGCGGGGCCCGTCGGTGAGGACGGGACCGCGGTGCCCGGGGATCGCTGGCAGGGGAGCCCTGGCGAGGCGTCCAAGGCGGATGGCGAGGGCGAGGTCAAGCCGGGCGGCGAGCTCCTGTTCCGGAGCGGGAATCGCTGGCGGGTGGCAGGCGGGGATCGACCGGACACGCTCGAGGTGCCCTTCGGCGGCGTGGTCCACGACGTCCAGCCGGGCACGGGGGTCACCATTCGAACCACGTCGAGCGCCGTGCTCGGCCGCTCCGCGCTCGCCGGGCCGACCTGGGGTCGCCTGCATGTCGCGACCGGGCCGGATGGCGAGCTGCGAGCGCAGCACGTCGACGTCGGCGCCGCGGGCGCGATCATCGTCGCGGGAGCGAGGATGGACGCCGAGGCCCTGACGCGCGCCCGGGCCGTCGGCATCCGCGGGGTCATCGTGTCCGCGCTCGGCATCAAGGAGCAGCGCGACTTCCTCGCTTCCGAGCGCCGCGGCCGGGCCGCCGTCCACGGGCTTCCGCCGTTCGGCATCCTCGTCCTCGACGGCGCGGCGCGGCGTCCGATCGCCTCGAGCGTCATGGCCGTGTTCGAGGCCGCCGAGGGCAGCATGGTGGCGATCGTCGGCGACCCGCCCGCGCTCGTGATCGACGATCCGAGCGTCTCCCTTCCGAAGCCGGCCCCTGGGCTGGTCCGGGTCCGTTCCGGCCCGCTCGCCGGCGCGGAAGGCACGTTCGCCGGTCTTGCCGGCCCGCGTCGCTTCCCGGCAGGCGTGACGCTGGAGGCCGCGTTCGTGCGGTTCGGCGGCCGCCCGCCGGTCGCGATCCCGATCGGCGACCTCGAGCGTTTCACCTGATCCGGGCGTGACGACCGCGCCCGCGGCGATGCAGCTGGCGACGGCCAGCCCGGAAGCCACCCGCAATCTCGGCGCTCGCCTTGCCGCCGTTGCACGCCCCGGCGACCTCATCTGCCTGTGGGGCGATCTCGGGGCCGGGAAGACCGTGTTCGCGAAAGGCTTCGGCGCCGGTCTCGGGGTGGAGGCGACGATCCTGTCGCCGAGCTTCGTCCTGATGGGCGAGTACGCCGGCCGGCTGCCACTGTTCCACATCGACCTGTACCGGCTCGCCTCCGCCGAGGAAGCGCTCGAGGGCGGGCTCCTCGATGACCGCCAGGCCGAAGGCGTGGTCCTGGTCGAGTGGCCCGACCGGCTCGGCGCAGCGATTCCCCCGGTGAGGCTCGACGTGCGGATCGAAGGCGGCGGGGACGACCCCCGACGGATCCGCATGGAGGCGCACGGAGCCGGGCTGGAGCGCTATCTCGGCGCCGTGGCATCCGAGGACCCAGAGAGCGCCGGGGTGGCCTCGTGAGCGAGATTCCGTGGCTCCTGGCGATCGACACGGCGACCTCCACGATCGTCGTGGCCGCCGGGACGGCGGACGGCGCGCTCCTCGCCGAGGACGCCTTCGAGGGTCGCTACCGGCATTCGCAGGAGCTGCTGCCATCGATCGCCCGGCTGACCAAGGGGCACGGCCTCCGCCTCGCAGCGCTCGCGGGCGTCATCGCCGGCACCGGGCCGGGTGCGTTCACGGGGCTGCGCGTCGGGCTCGCGACCGCGAAGACACTCGCCCACGAGCTCGGGCGCCCGATCGTCGGCGTGTCGACGGCGGAGGCCCTGCTGGCCGCATCACCCGCCGCGGCCGCGCTCTGGCTCCCGTCCGGCGCACGCGATCGCGTCCTGGTCGCCCGTGGCCGCGAGCCACGCGTCGTCCGAGGCGACGAACCACTCGAGCCGGCGCCGGGCGACCTCGCGGTGGATCTCGGTGGCCGCGCACCTGAGCCGGCCCTCACGCTCGGAGCCATCGCGATCGCGGGGCTCGGCGCGACGCTGCTCCGCCTCGGTGCGGCGCGCCTCTCGAAGGGCGACGTCGACGACCCGGAGCGGCTCGTGCCTCGCTACGCCAGCCCGCCCCGCGGCGCGCCGGTGGATGCAGGAGCGGGCCAGCCCGATGGAGGTGTCGCGTGGTCGCGCGACCCCCGGTAGCACTTCGGGTCGAGCCGATGACGCTCGACGATCTTCCCGCCGTCCAGGCAATCGAGCGCGCGAGCTTCGTCGTGCCCTGGCCCGATGACGCCTACCGGAACGAGATCCGGACGAACCGGCTCGCGAGCTACGTCGTCGCACGCCTGGGTGACGAGGTCGTCGGCTTCGCGGGGATCTGGGTCATGGTCGACGAGGCCCACGTGACGACCTTCGCCGTGGACCCGCACTTCCGGCGGCGTGGCGTCGGCGAGCGGCTGCTCCTCGCGCTCCTCGACCTGTCCGTCCGGCGCCGCGCGCGAGAGGCCACGCTCGAGGTCCGCCTCTCGAACCTGCCGGCTCGGAAGCTCTATGAGAAGTACGGCTTCCGTCCCGTCGGGATCCGGCCGCGCTACTACTCCGACAACGGCGAGGATGCCCTGATCATGACCACGGAGGCCCTCTCCTCGCCGGCGATGCGGGAGCGCCTGGAGGGGCTCCGCGCCGCGCTGGACGCGCGCCCGGTGAACGCCGACGCGGCGCCGGGCCCGGACGACCACGGGTACCGCGGATGAGCGGGCCCCTCGTCCTCGCCATCGAGTCGTCCTGCGACGAGACCGGCGTCGCCCTCGTGGAGGGCGGCAGCCGCATCCACGCCAACGTCGTGGCCAGCCAGGTCGCCCTCCACGCGCCGTCGGGCGGGATCGTCCCGGAGGTCGCGGCCCGCGCCCACCTCCGCTGGATCCTGCCGGTGCTGGACGAGGCCTGGTCGAGCGCGGGCGTGTCCTGGGATGACGTCGGCGCCGTGGCGGTCACGCGGGGCCCCGGCCTCGCCGGCTCGCTGCTCGTCGGGATCAATGTGGCCAAGACCCTGGCCTGGGTCCACGACAAGCCGTTCGTCGGCGTCAACCACCTCGAGGGCCACGTCTACGCCGCGTGGTTGCGCGATCCCGGGCAGGCCGAGGGCGAGCCGCCACCGTTCCCGCTCGTGGCGCTCGTGGTGAGCGGCGGGCACACGTTCCTCGTCGAGATGCAGGACCACCTGACATACCGCCTGCTCGGCCAGACGGTCGACGACGCGGCGGGCGAGGCATTCGACAAGGTCGGCCGGCTGCTCGACCTCCCGTACCCGGGCGGGCCGGAGATCCAGAAGGCCGCCGAAGGCGCGACCCGGCACGACACGAGGTTCCCGCGGGCGTGGCTCGGCGACTCGTACGACTTCTCGTTCTCGGGGCTCAAGACGGCGGCCCGGCGGACCGTCGACGCGGCGCGTGCCGACGCCGGCCTGCGGGAGCCGGAGGAGCCGCTGCCGCACGTCGTCACGGCAGAGCTGGCGTGGGGCTTCCAGGACGCCGTGGTGGACGTCCTCGTCTCCAAGACCGTGCGTGCGGCTCGCGAGAGCGGCGCCCGGTCGATCGTCCTCGGCGGCGGCGTGGCGGCCAATTCGGTGCTGCGCACGCGCCTTGCCGGTGAGGCCGAGGCCATCGGCGTGCCGTTGATCGTCCCCCGGCCGGGGCTCTGCACGGACAACGGCGCGATGATCGGCGCTGCCGGGGCGCGGCGCTTCCTGGCGGGCGAGCGATCGGGCCTCGACCTCGAGGCGACGCCGTCCCTGCCCCTGGCACGCTGACCCCACCACCCGTGCTCGACCGCCCGGCGCGCGTCTCGCGCCTCGATCCCCTCGAGGTCCGGCGAACGCTCAAGCGCGAGGGCCTCCGGGCCAGCCACGCGCGTTCCCAGAACTTCCTCGCCGACCCGGACGTCCTCCAGGGCATCCTCGACCTCGCCGAGGCCGGGGCCGGCACTCGAGTCCTGGAGATCGGGCCCGGGCTCGGGATTCTCACCGGAGGCCTGCTCGAGGGCGGGGCCGACGTCACGGCCGTGGAGCTCGACCGGAGCCTCGTGGCGTACCTCCACGAGCGTTTCGAGACGCCGATTGCCGAGGGCCGCCTGCGGCTGATCGAAGGCGACGCGCTCGACCAGCAGCTGCCCGACCTCGTCCCGCCGCCGTACCGCGTGGTCGCCAACCTGCCCTACCACATCACCAGCCCGATCCTGCATCGCCTTCTGGAGCGACCGCCCCGGCCGGAGCGGCTCGTGCTCATGGTCCAGGCCGAGGTGGCCGAGCGCCTTGCCGCCGCGCCGGGCCGGATGAGCTACCTCTCGGTGTTCGTCCAGTACCACGCCGCCGTGCGCGTGGCGTTGCCCGTCCCGCCTGAGGCGTTCGAGCCGGCCCCGAAGGTTTCGTCCGCGGTGATCGTGCTGGAGCCGCACCCCACGCTGGCGCTGCCGCCTGCTGCGGAGCCGTGGCTCTGGGGCCTCGCCCAATCCGGGTTCCGGGAGCGGCGGAAGATGCTTCGCAACGTGCTCGCGCGTCAGCTCCACGCCGGCGAGGATGGGGCCACCGGCCCGCCCGTCGGGCAGGCGGGCGTCGACGCGGCGCTCGAGCGGGCCGGCATCGCCGGCGACCGGAGGCCGCAGACGCTCTCGGTCGACGACTGGCTGCGGCTCATGGCCGCCCTGGGCCGCGGCGTCGCGGCCGGGGGAGGGAGTGGCGGCACCGCCGCGGGAAGCGCGGCCGCGAGGACGGCTGGGTGAGCGATCGCGAGCGCACGCCGGTCGTCCGGCTGGCGCCGGCGAAGCTCAACCTGACGCTCGCGGTCGTGGGCCGCCGGACCGACGGCTTCCACGCCCTCCACTCGGTCATGGTCCCGCTCGCCCTCGCCGACCGCCTCAGCCTCGCCCGTGCGGCCGGCGGCCACGACAGCCTCCACGTGGTCGGCGCGGCCGGACGTCCGGCGCCGGATCCGGCTGCGTACGGGTCCGTGCTCGCCGGCATCGAGGAGGCGCGAAGTGTCGTCGGGCGCGGGGCTGAGACGTTCGCGCTGGCCGCGCGGCTGGAGAAGCACATCCCCGTCGCCGCCGGCCTCGCCGGCGGGAGCAGCGATGCGGCCGCGGCGATCGACGGCGCGCTCGAGGCCTGGGGCGCCGAGGTCGGGGCGGAGGAACGACACCGTGCTGCCGCCGCGGCCGGCTCCGACGTGCCGTTCTTCCTCGCCGGCGGCGCCGCGCTCGTCGAGGGCCGCGGCGAGCGCGTAACGGCGCTTCGAGGGATCGCCGGTGAGGCGCCCGGCGTCCTCCTGGTCACGCCCTCCGCGCCACTCTCCACCCGGGACGCCTTCGCGGCCTTCGACGCGGACCCCGCGGCCGCCCCGGCGAACCAGGGTTCGACGCGCCTGAGCTCGGAGCACCTCGCCGCCGAGCTCGGCCAGGGTTATCCGCCGATGCGAAGCGCCGACTTCCTGCGGCGCGCCGGCGTCCTCGCGGTCGCCAACGACCTCGCGAACGCCGCGGACGTGGTCCTGCCCGGCCTCCGGGGGCTGCGCCGCGCACTCACGCGGCTGCTCGGGGTCCCGATCGGCCTGTCCGGCTCCGGCCCGACCCTCTGGGCGCTCTATCCTGCCCTCGGTGCCGCGGAGGAGGCGGCGGGACGCGTCCGGGAGGAGGCACGCCTCGGCCTGCTCGACAGCCCGGGAGCGGGACCCCCGTTCGTCGCCGCCACCACGATCGCCGCCACCATCGACGCCGCCACCATCGACGCCGCCACGCCGGAGAGGGAGCCATGACCCGTCGAGCCGTCAGCACCAGCGCCGCGCCATCGGCCGTGGGGCCGTACAGCCAGGGGATCGCGACCGGCGACCTCGTGTTCTGCTCCGGGCAGATCGGGCTCGACCCGCAGACCGGGGAGCTCGCCGGAGGCGGGATCGAGGGCCAGACCGAGCGGGCGCTCAAGAACCTCGAGGCGGTCCTGGATGCCGCCGGCTGCACGATGGCCGACGTCGTCAAGACCACCTGCTTCCTCGCCGACATCGGCGATTTCGCGATCTTCAACGCGATCTACGCCCGCTACTTCCCCGATCCGCCGCCCGCGCGCTCGACCTTCGCGGTCGCGGCACTCCCGAAAGGCGCCATCGTGGAGGTCGAGGCGATCGCCGTTCGGGATCGGGCATAGGCAGTCCGAGGGACGCTGACTCTGCCTGCGACCCGCTCCGGGAGGACCGAGCTGAAGCCCCTGCGGGCGCTCGGTCCGACGGTTTGACCATTCGCGCAGCCCCCGTGAGAATTCCCGCGTGACCTCACGTACCGAGCCGTCCGTCAGGACGGTGGCGGTCGTCCTCGCTGCGGGCCTCGGCACGCGCATGCGCTCGCGGACGCCCAAGATGCTGCATCCCCTGTGTGGCCGGCCGATGCTCGCGTACGTCCTCGACGCCTGGGAGGCGGCACTGGACGAGCTCGATGGCACGGGGTCGAGACCCGCCACGCCGGTCGTCGTCTACTCGCCCGCCACAGAGTCGATCCGCGACGTCGTCGCCGATCGCGGCCGCCTCGCCCTCCAGGACGTGCCGCGTGGCACGGGCGACGCCGTTCGCGCCGCCCTCGAGGCGATCCCGGCGGAGACCGGCGAGGTCGTCGTCCTCTCCGGCGACGTGCCGCTCGTGACCGCCGACCAGCTGCTCGCCGTGGTCGAGCAGCGCCGCCTCGACGACGCCGCGATCGCCCTTGCGTCGGTGTACGCCGCGGATCCCGCCGAGCTCGGGCGCGTCGTGCGGAGCGAGTTCGGATCGGTGGAGCGCATCGTTGAGGTCCGCGACGCGACGCCCGACGAGCTCGAGACCAACGAGATCAACGCCGGCCTGTATGCCTTCGATGCGGCCTGGCTGCGTCGCCGGATCGCGACGCTCACCCCCTCCAAGTCGAACGGCGAGCTGTACCTGACCGACCTCGTGCGGCTCGCCCGTGAGGACGGCCGGATCGTGAGCGCGGTGGGCTTCGAGGACGACGGCACGCTCGACGGCATCAACGACCGGAGCCAGCTGGCGCAGGCCGAGTGGGCGCTCCGGGTGCGCCTCAACGAGGCCCACATGCGCGACGGCGTGACCATGCGCGATCCATCGACGGTCTATGTCGACTGGTCGGTGAAGCTCGGCCGGGACGTCGTGCTCGAGCCCGGCGTCATCCTCCGCGGCGAGACCGCCATCGGCGACGGCAGCGT
>JAICVI010000186.1 GCA_025935415.1 Chloroflexota bacterium | reverse complement strand
TCCTCGTCGAGATGGACGGCTTCGACACCAACACCAACGTGATCGTCGTGGCCGCCACGAACCGCCCGGACGTCCTCGACCCGGCGCTGCTGCGCCCCGGCCGGTTCGACCGCCAGGTCATCCTCGACCGCCCGGACATGAAGGGCCGCATCGCGATCCTGAAGGTCCATTCGAAGGGCAAGCCGCTCGACAAGCAGGTCTCCGTCGAAGACCTCGCCCGCCAGTCGCCCGGCTTCTCCGGCGCGGATCTCGCGAACCTCGTCAACGAGGGCGCGATCCTGGCGGCCCGACGCAATCGCAAGACCATCGTCATGGCCGACTTCGAGGAGGCGCTCGAGCGGATCGTCGCCGGCCCGGAGCGAAAGAGCCGCGTCATCTCCGACGCGGAGAAGCTGATCATCGCCTACCACGAGGGCGGCCACGCCGTCGTGCAGCGGATCCTCCCGAAGTGCGACCCGGTCCAGAAAGTCACGATCATCAGCCGCGGCATGGCCCTCGGCTACACCATGGCCCTCCCGACGGAGGACCGCTACCTCCAGTCCAAGTCGGAGTTCGAGGACAAGATCGCCGGCCTGCTCGGCGGGAACGTCTCCGAGCGGATGATCTTCAACGACACCACCACGGGGTCGTCGAACGACATCGAGAAGGCCACCGACCTCGCCCGCCGCATGGTCACCGAGTTCGGCATGAGCGAGCGGCTCGGGCCGCTGTCCTTCGGGAAGCGTGACGAGCTCGTGTTCCTCGGCCGCGAGATCGGGGAGCAGCGGAACTACTCGGACGAGATCGCGAAGACGATCGACGAGGAGATCCGGGCGATCATGGATCGCGCGTACGAGCGCGCCACCCAGGTCCTCGAGGTCCATCGCGACCGGCTCGATGCCCTCGCGCAGAAGCTCATCGCCGAGGAGACCGTCGACAGCGAGGCCTTCGAGACGCTGTTCAGCGACCTGCCGAAGAAGGAAGACCTGCACGGCCTTCCGCCCCGGCGCCACCGCCCCGAGGGCGGCGAGCCGGCCGCGGCGCCGCTTCCCGCCCCGAAGCCCGAGGGCAAGCCGAAGTCCTCTCCGGCCCCCAACCCCGCGTAGGTGCTGGAGCCGCTTCCTCGAACATTCACCCCCAGCACGTTTGCCAACAACCCCGCCAAGACCAATGCGTACCTGTGCATACGAGGCGCGGGGCCAAGCCTGGCCGAGCACGGCCGACCTCGCCCTGAGCTCGACACGCGGCTGGACGACGGTGTCGGGGCAAGGATTGCTGTCGCGAACGTGCCGCCGGTGACCGTTAGAGAATTTCCGAGCTGACAGTGGCCCCGCGGACGTCCGCCGCCGTCGCGCGTGGCACGTCGTGCGCCAGACGTTCTCGGCGGGAACGTTTGGCGCTGTCAGGCGCTCGGCCTATGCGCAGGCACGCATGACGTGTCGCCGAGGGGCCGCGCGCGAGCGTGGCTGCATCGCGAAGCGCGCAGAAAGCTGCTCCTAACGTTCCGCACGACGACCATTTGAAACATCGACGCGAAACGCCTTGATCGCCCCGGGATCGCCACGAGCGACGAGCGCCAAGGCGCCGGGGAGTGCCGCTGGCCCCGCCCGCTACCATCCCGGGCATGCTGACCGTCGACCAATCAATCGAGGCCTTCCTCGACGCCCACAAGGATGCGCGGCTCGAGTCCTACAAGGAGCTCCTGCGCATCCCGTCCATCTCCACGCTGCCCGAGCACCGGCCCGACATCGAGCGCGCGGCGCAGTGGATCGTGGACGAGCTGTCCCGGATCGGCATCGAGCACGCCCGGACCTTCGACACTGCGGGCGGGCATCCGCTCGTCTACGGCGACTGGCTCCACGCCGAGGGCTCGCCGACGATCCTCGTGTACTGCCACTACGACGTCCAGCCGGTCGACCCCATCGAGCTCTGGGAGACCGCGCCATTCGACCCGTTCGTGAAGGACGGCCGCATGGTCGGGCGGGGCTCGGCGGATGACAAGGGCCAGCTCCACATGCACCTGAAGGCCGCGGAGGCCATGCTCGCGACGCGCGGCACGCTGCCGGTCAACCTGAAGTTCCTGTTCGAGGGCGAGGAGGAGCACTCCTCGGTCGGCCTCGAGGACTGGCTCCGTGCCAACGCGGAGCTGCTCGCGGCGGACGCGATCGTGATCAGCGACACGGGCTTCTTCGAGGGCAACGTGCCGGCCCTCACCACCTCGCTGCGCGGGATGATGTACGCCCAGATCGACGTCTCGGGACCGCCGGTCGACCTTCACTCCGGCGGCTTCGGCGGGGCCGTGCAGAATCCCGCCAACGCGCTGGCCCGGATCATCACCGAGCTGAAGTCGGCCAGCGGCAGCGTCCTCGTGCCGGGCTTCTACGACGACGTCGTGCCCCCGACGAAGGAGGAGCGCTTCGAGATCAGCTGCCTGCCCTTCGACGAGGGCGACTTCCATCGCCAGACCGGCGTGCCGGAGCTCGTCGCGGGGGAGCCGGGCTTCTCCCTGCTGGAGTGCATGGGCGTTCGCCCGACCCTCGACGTGAACGGGATCTGGGGCGGCTTCACCGGCGAGGGCTCGAAGACGATCATCCCGGCGCACGCCCACGCCAAGGTGAGCTGCCGGCTCGTCCCGGACCAGGATGGCGAGAAGATCTTCGAGCAGCTCCGCGACTTCGTGGCCCAGGTCGCGCCGAGGGGCGTGAAGGTCGAGGTCCAGAACCTCGGGACGGCCAAGTCGCTCCGGATGGACGCGAACCTGCCGGTCTCGAAGGCCGCGGCCAAGGCGCTGGAAGCGACGTTCGGCAAGGCTCCGGTGGCCATCCGGTCCGGCGGCAGCATCCCGGTCGCGGCGATGTTCGACGAGGTCCTGGGGCTCCCGATCACGATGCTCGGGTTCACCAACCCGGACGACAACGCGCATGCGCCGAACGAGACGATGGTCCTGTTGAACTATGAGACGGGACTGCGCACGATCACCCGGCTGTGGGACGATCTTGGCCGGATGTCGCCACTGGAAGCTCGGATGGGAGGCACGACCGCGTGACAGGGGGCAGCGAGAAGGGCGGAGCCCGCACGGCAGAGGCGCCGGCGTCGGGAGAGCCGTGGTTCCTCGAAACCGGGCACGGATCCATGGCCCCACGGACCGCGATCGACGTGCTCAACGACGTCCGCGAGAAGGTCGCGACCGGTGAGCTGGCCGACTACGAGCCGGTCCCGCTGGGCATGGCGCCGCTCGACAAGATGCTCGGTGGCGGGCTGCGGCCGGGCGAGCTGATGCTCATCGGCGGCGCCCAGGGCACCGGCAAGACGACCATGGCCCTGCAGATGGCCCGCAACATCGCCGCCTCCGGGCAGGCCTACGTCCTGTACGTCTGCTTCGAGCACGACGACGCCGACATGCTCAACCGGCTCGTGGCGATGGAGTCGGTGCTGCCGCACCTGCCGAACACGAAGCCGACGACCGGCGCGGTCAAGATCACCGACGTCCGCGCCGAGGTGACCCGCAGCTGGGGCCGCACCAACGAAGGGCCGGTCGACCTCGCCCAGAGCCCGAAGCTCAAGCCCGCGATCGAGCGCATCGCGCGCTATGGCGGGAACCTCTACCTGCTTCGAGGGTCGGCCACCGCGAGCACCGTCGACAACCTTCGCGAGCTCATCGACATCCACCGCCGCAAGTCCGGCGAGCGGCGCATGGTGCTCATCGTCGACTACCTCCAGAAGGTGCCCCAGATCCCGGAGCCCCAGACGGAGTCCGAGAAGGTCACCTACGTGGTCAACGGCCTGAAGGACATCGCGCTCACCGAGAAGCTGCCGACGATCGCCATCGTCGCCGCGGACAAGGAGGGCCTCAAGGCGGCCCGGCTGCGGAACCACCATCTGCGCGGCTCGTCGGCGATCAACTACGAGGCCGACGTGATCCTGATCCTCAACGAGAAGTACAACATCGTCGCGAAGGTCAACATCGAGTTCAACCCCTACCAGGCGCAGCGTTTCCGCGACTGGATCATCTGCTCGGTGGAGAAGAACCGCAGCGGCGCCGACAACCTCGACATCGAATTCCAGAAACATTTCGACTTCTCGTGCTTCGACCCTGCCGGCAGGCCCGTCCAGGAGAAGCTGATCGAGGAACGCCTCTACAACGACTGACGCGCCTCGCCATCCGGGCGAGGCCCGGGTCGGCGCGTGCGGTCCGCGGCGCACCACGTTGGCGTGCGCACGCGAGAGCGGAGGGCAGCGGTGAAGATCCTGGTCACCGGCGGCGCTGGGTTCGTGGGACGCGCCACGGTGCGGGCGGCCGTGGAGGCCGGCCACCAGGTCCGGATCGTGTCGCGCGACGCGTGGCCGAGCGGCTC
>JAICVI010000086.1 GCA_025935415.1 Chloroflexota bacterium | reverse complement strand
TGGCTCCCTGCGGCGCTTGCGCGCGTCCTGCCCGATGTCGAAGCTGAAGGTCCGGCAGAGGTCGCGGCGTGATCGCGCGTCGCGGGGCGGGCATTCGTCTCGCTGTACCGCGGCTTCGACGGGGCGCGCCGCCGGTTCGACGGCTGGTGCCGATCCTCGCCCTCGTCGCGCTCCTGGCAGCGGGCTGCGCCGGCGCCCCCATCCTCGCGAATCCGCCGCTGGCCTTTCCGGCGCCAGCGATCACGGCGCCACCGGCCTCGCCGCCGCCAGATCCCGTCGCGATCACCTTCCCGCGCGACGACGGTCCGCACGATCGACTCACCGAGTGGTGGTACTACACCGGCCACCTGCACACGGCGACGGGCCGGCGATTCGGGTTCGAAGCCGTCATCTTCCGCGCGGAGCGCAGCGCGGTCCCGACGGCCTGGGCGTCCCACCTGGCCGTCACCGACGAGCAGGGCAACGTCTTCCACTATGCCCAGCGCAGCGAGGTCGGGCCGCAGGTCGACCACTCGCCGCGGGATGCGAACGGCGACGCTGCAGGCTTCGACCTCCGCATCACGGGGCTGAGTCCGGCGCTGGTGGCAGGAGGTGCCCCGACAGCCGGGTCGCCGTGGACCCTCGCCGGTTCGGACGGCACGGATCACATCGAGGCCGCCCTCACCGACGCCGAGGCCGCGGCGGCCGGTGCTTCCTTCGGCCTGACGCTCGATCTGCGCGCAGAGAAGCCGCCGGCGGCCCATGACGACGATGGCTTCGTCGACTTCGGGCCCGCGGGCGGCTCGTATTACTACTCGCGCACGAGGATGGCCGCGTCCGGCCAGCTCCAGCTGGACGGCCAGGCGATGGCCGTCGACGGCATCGCCTGGTTCGACCATCAGTGGGGCGACTTCGTCTCGGTTGGAGGCGGCTGGGACTGGTTCGCGATGAACCTCTCGAACGGCGTGGACATCACCCTGTCCGTGGTTCGTGACGCCAACGGCAAGCCGGTGCTGGTGTACGGCACGGAGGTCGCCGCGGACGGGTCCGCGCGCCGGCTCGACGGCTCGGACTTCAGCGTCGACGCCACGGGGACATGGACCAGCCCGCACACGGGTCGAACGTGGCCGAGCGGATGGCGCGTGACCCTCGGTGACATCACGCTCGACCTCACCCCGACGGTTGACGATCAGGAGCTCGACACCCGTGCGACCACTGGCGTCGCGTACTGGGAGGGGTCGCAGCGCGTCGATGGTCGGCGACGGGTGACGGAAGACCACCAGCCGGCGGTCGAGTACCTCGGCGGCGAGGCCTACGTCGAGCTGACGAGATACACGACGCCCTGAGCGCAGCCGGCGCCGGCGCACCGGCTCGTGCCGGGCGGGCCGAATGGCACGTCTGCATGGGCCGGGATGGCCCTCCTGGTCTCGCCGGTCGACTGATCAGACTCAGCGTGACGTGGGGACACGCCGCAACGCTCGATTGTCGGGTCGTCGCGTGCCCTGGGAGCCGACACGATGAAGCCTTGGATCCGACTCAGCCTTCTTGCAGCCGCAATCCTTGCGGCCGCGTGCACGCCTGCCGTGCGCCAGCCAGCCTGGACATACGGGCCGCCCGGAGGCGCGGCCGGCTCCACCCCTGCAGCGCCAGCGTCCGCCGCGGCTGCGGGCGCGCCGATCGGCACGATCAAGATCACGGCGGCTGACCTGTCCTTCAGCCCCGGCATGGTGACGGTCGCCGAAGCCGGAACGTACGCCGTGGAGCTCGCCAACACCGGCGCGATCGAGCACAACATCACGTTCTCCGATGGCACGACCGTCACGGCCGCGCCCGGCGAGAAAGCCTCGGGCACCGTGCTGATCCCGGCCGACGGGCTCACGTTCCTGTGCTCGATTCCGGGCCACGCGGCAGCCGGAATGACCGGGATGGTCAGCGTCGGCACCATGGCCATGGGCTCCGAGGCCCCCGGCTCCTCCGGCCAACCGAGCACCGCAAGCGCGTCTGCCGACCCGAACGCGGCGCCGTACGAGGTCCGCGACGCGACCGCGCCGAAGGTCATGGCGGGGAAGGTCCACGACATCGACATGCCGATCATCGAGAAGGACATCACGGTCGCCACGGGCTTCGTGGTCCACGCGTGGACGTTCGGCGGCACCGTCCCCGGCCCCGTCATCCGCGTCCATCTCGGCGACACGGTTCGCGTCCATCTCACGAACCAGGGCACGATGAGCCATTCGATCGATTTCCACGCCAGCCAGACGGCGATGAACGACCAGATGGTCGAGATCCCGCCCGGCGGGACCTTCACCTATACGTTCACGGCCGACTATGCCGGCGTGTGGATGTACCACTGCGGAACCGCGCCGGCGCTCCACCACATTGCCAACGGCATGTTCGGGATGGTCATCGTGGAGCCCAAGGGCGGGTTCGAGGCCGCCGACGCCGAGTATGCGTTCGTCCAGAACGATTGGTACCTGGGCGGGCAGAAGGAGCCGGTGGACTACGCCAAGGCTGCATCGGCCGCGCCCGCGCCGGACTTCGTGACGTTCAACGGAATCGCGAGCCAGTACAAGGACAACCCCATCACCGTGCCGACGAGGGGTCGGGTCCGAGTGTTCATCCTCGACGCCGGGCCGAACATCGACAGCTCGTTCCACGTGGTCGGAACCATCTTCGACACGGTGATCAAGGAAGGGATCGCGCTGCGGTCCGGCAACGCCGGCGGCTGGGGCGCCCAGGCGGTCGACCTCTCACCGGCACAGGGAGCGATCGTCGAGTTCAGCCCCCGCGAGGATGGGATGTACCCGTTCGTGACCCACGCCTTCAACTTCGTCGGGCGCGGCGCGATCGGCGTCTTCGTCGCAGGGGATGGCGACCCCCACAACTGAGCGCGGTGTCGCGGCGGGCGCCCGTCACCCCTGCGGCGCGGTGCCCTCCCGCAGCGAGCGGGCCGCACCCTCCTGCCACTCGGAGCCTGGCCAGGGATTGATGGGTTCCCGGCCATTGGAGCCAAGGACCAAGTTGACCTCACCGAGGTGGTAGGCCTCGTGGTTGATCATCCGCATGAGGATCGATTGGCGGGTGTGAACCTCGGGCGTTCGGCCGGGCTCCTCGCGGCGAACCGAGACGTCGAGCGTGTCGACCGTCCAGCGATCGAGACAGCCTTCGATGACCTTCCATGTCGATGCCCACGCCCAGACCAGCTCGTCGACCGTTCTCGGGTGCGAGAGGTCGTCCTCCCAGCCCGGCGTCTCGCCGGGGAACGGCGTCTCCTCGGCGCCCGGCTCGCCGAAGACGTCGCACAGCCAGAACACCCGGGGTCCGACCGTGTGCGCCGCGACCGCCCAGATCGGCCACGGCTCGGTCTCGTAGTCGCGCTGGGCGGGAACCGGCAGCGCCAGGTCCTCGGGGGTGAGGCGCCGGATGCCCTCGATCCAGCGGCGGTTGTAGCCGGCCCAGTCGGCGTAGAAGGGCCGAAGCTTCACGGGCGTGACCTGGGGATGATGGATGCGACGAGCAGGGCAATGAGCCCGATGACCACGCCCACGACGCCTCCACCGACCAACGTGATCTCGATGCCGAACAGCATCAGGACGATGGCGAGGAGCAGCCGACCTTCCCGTGTTTCCGGCATCAGATCGCTCCTATGAGCCGGTGACGTACTCCCCGCCGTCGACCCCGATGACCTCGCCGGAGATGAACCCGGTCCCCTCGCCGGACAGGGCCACGATCGCGTTCGCGACGTCCTGCACCGTCGTCATCCGGCCCGTTGGGTTCCGGGCCGTGGCCGAGGCGATGATCATGTCGTGCTCGGGGATCTTCATGAGCGCCGGGGTCATGGTCACGCCGGCGCGGATGGCATTGGCGGTGATGCCGGTCCGCAGCCTTCCGAGCTCCATCGCGAGCTGGCGGATGTGCGACTCGAGCGCGGCCTTCGCCGATGACACGACGCCGTACGACGGCACGACCCGGGTCGAGCCTTCCGAGGTCATGGCGTAGATCTTGGAGCCCTCGCCGAGGAAGCCGCCACGGTACAGATCCTGGACCCAGTAGACGAGGCTGTTCGCCATCACGTCCTGGGTCATCTCCATCTTCTTCCGGTCGACCGCGCCCTTCGGGTCGTCCGCGATGAACGGCACAAGGCTGCCGAACGCCAGCGAGTGCATGACCACCCGTACGTAGGGATCGCGCCCGGCCTTGCGCGCGACCTCGAAACGCTCGCCGAGCTGCGCCAGCGCGCCAGCACGCTTCTCGTCGTCCGCCGCGTTCATGTTGATGTACAGGACGCTGGCTCCGGACTTCTCGAGGTCGGACTTGAGCGCTTCCACGTGCGCGAGGCTCGCGCGGAAGTCGAGGTGGATTCCGGCGATGTTGTAGCCGGCCGCGGCGAGCGCCCGAGCGGTGGCCTCGCCCATCCCCGAGGAGGCGCCAAGGATCAGCGCCCAGCGTTCGCGCGAATCGGCCATCGTCGGGCTCCTCTGGCAGGTTCCTGCACGTCGTCGTGAACGGCGGCGAGTCTAGCAAGCCGCTTCGTGTGATCCTTCGCCGGAGATGAGTCGGCACATTGCGGCGAGTACCGTTCGCCCGTGACGGACACGGCGATCGCCACCCGCGGGCTGCTGAAGCGCTACGGCAAGCGGGTCGCGCTCGACCGGGTCGACCTGGAGGTCGAGCGCGGCGCTGCGCTGGGGCTGGTCGGCACATCCGGGGCGGGGAAATCCACCCTTGTCCGCGTGCTCGCCGGGCTGGCGCGCCCGACGGCGGGGTCCGCGACGATCCTCGGCGCTCCGGTGGGATCCGCGGCTGGCCGGCGGAGGCTGGGCGTGCTCCTGCAGGAGGCGTCCCTGTACGGCTGGATGCGCGGCCGCGAGGTGCTGGCCTTCGCCGCTGATCTCGCCCACGTCGGGCGACCAGAGGTGCCGGCCCGGATCGCCGAGGTCGCCGGCCGGTTCGGTGTCGAGAGCACCCTGAATCGGCGCGTCTCGGAGCTGCCACCGAGCATGCAGGGCCGGCTCGGGATCGCCCAGGCGGTCGTTGGCGACCCGGAGGTGCTCGTCCTCGACGAGCCCTTTCACTGGATCGACCCAGAGGCGCACCAGCAGGTCCTCGCTGCGCTGGCGGCGCTACGCGGGAAGATGACCATCGTCGTGGCCGCCCACCGCTGGGCCGACGTTCGAGCCTTGTGCGATCGCCTCGTGGTGCTGGACGCGGGGCGGATCGTGTTCGACGGCGCGACCGGTGACCTTGTCAGGCGTCTCGCGTCGACCTACGTGGTCGAGACGTCGGGGGCGCCCGGACTGGCCCTGGCAGGCGTGGTCGCGCGGCTGCGAGCCGAGCCCTGGATCACCGATGTCAGGGCGACCGGCGGGACTCTCCACGTTGCAACCTCTGATCCCGATCGAGCCGCGCGGGAGCTGCTGCCCGTGCTCGTCGGCGCCGGCGTTGCCGTCTCGGCAGTCCGGCGCGAGAAGGGCTCGTTCGAGCAGCTCGTCGCGGGACTCTCGCGCAGATGACGCGCATCACCGGCTATCGCGAGCTCCTGGAGAAGGAGATCATCGAGGCCTGGCGGACCCACCGCCTCGTCCTCGTCGCGGCCCTGTACATCCTCCTCGGGATCAGCGCGCCGGTGATCATCCGGTACCTGCCGGACATCCAGAGCCTGTTCGGACCCGTCAATGAAGAGCTCGGGCTCGGCGAGCTGGGCCTCCCCGATGCCATCGACCTCGTCGTGCGGAACATGGTCCAGTTCGGGTCCATCGCGGCAGTGCTGCTGGCGATGGGCTCGGTTGCCGGCGAGCGCGAACGCGGGACGCTCACGCTGACGCTCTCGAAACCGGTTTCGCGCACGGCGTTCCTGCTCGCGAAGTTCGTCTCGATTGCGATGGTGCTGGCCCTGGCGACGGCCCTCGGGATCCTGGCGATGTATCTCTACTCGACGCTCCTGTACGGGGCCACCGATCCCGTCGCGTGGTGCCAGGTGGGTCTCGTGCTGTTGCTGGCCGTGCTGGTTCCGGCCTCGATCACGTTCCTCGGCTCGGTCTTCGCGGCGTCGTCCCTGGGGGCTGGTGCCCTGGGCGTCCTGAGCCTGGTGATCCTGTCGTCCGGGTCGACGCTGCCGACTGCGAGCCCGTGGTTCTCGTCCGGCCTCGCCGAGATCGCGCGCGCGACGCCGCTCGAAGGCGTGGGCTCGGACCTCGACCCGTTCCAGACGATCGCCGTGTCCGCCGGCATCGTGCTCGTCGCGCTCCTGCTGTCGTGGTGGCGCTTCCGGCGGGCCGACGTCTAGCCGAACCGAAGGGCCGGGACCAGGGCGAGCGCGAAGGGCGCCCGGGGGTCAGACCGTGCCGTTCTTCCGGAGGCGCGCGATCTCGGCGGCGTCATAGCCGGCTTCGGCGAGGAGCTCGTCGGTGTGCTCGCCGAGGGTCGGCGGCGGGGTCCGGATCGACGCCGGGGTTGCCGCGAGCTCGAACGGGATGCCGGCCTGGTCCACCCGCCCGAGGACCGGGTGCTCGAGCGGGACGCGCATCCCGAGCGCCTCGGCCTGGGGGGTCGAGAACGCGGCCGGCACATCGAGGATCGGGCCCGCCGGAATGCCGGCCGCATCGAGCCGCGCGAGCCATGCCGCGCTCGTCTCCGTGGCGAATCGCGCGGCGAGAATCGGGATCAGCTCGTCGCGGTGCTGGACCCGATCACCGTTCGTGGCGAATCTCGCCTCGGCACCCAGCTCCGGCAGTCCGATCGCCGGCCCGAGCTTGGCCCACTGCCGCTCGCTTCCGACCCCGATGGCGATCTCGCCGTCGGCCGTGGCGAACGTCTCGTAGGGCACGATGCTCGGATGGGCGTTGCCGCGGCGGCGCGGCTGCGTGCCGGTCACGAGGGCGTTCTGGGCCTGGTTCACGAGGACGGCGAGCGTGCTCTGGAGGAGCGAGACGTCGATGCGCTGGCCGTCGCCGTCGCCCGCGGCGCCACCATCGGCGCCACCTTCGGGGCCGCGGGTTCGCGCCCGTTCGCGACCCAGCAGCGCGGCGAGGATCGAGACCGCCCCGAACAGCCCGGAGACGACGTCGCTGATGGCGACACCGACCTTCATCGCCCGGCCCTCCGGCTCGCCGGTGATCGACATCAGCCCGCCGACCGCCTGGATCACGAAGTCGTAGCCGGGCTTGCCGGCATCGGGCCCGCGGGTGCCGTAGCCGCTGATCGCGAGGTGCACCAGCGCCGGGTTCAGCTCGCGCAGCACGTCGTCGGAGAAGCCAAGCCTGGCGAATCCACCAACGCGGTGGTTCTCGACGACCGCATCCGCGCCGCGGAGGAGCCGGCGGAGGACCTCGCGCCCGTCATCGGTCGACAGGTCGAGGCGGATGGAGCGCTTGTTGCGATTGATCGCGAGGTAGTAGGCCGCGGTCCGTGTGCCCTTCTCGACGGAGCCGACCCAGGGCGGACCCCAGCCGCGTGTGGTGTCGCCCTCCGGCGGCTCGACCTTGACGACGTCCGCCCCGAGGTCACCGAGCAGCATCGTTGCGAACGGCCCGGCGAGCACCGTCGAGCAGTCGATGACGCGAATCCCGCGCAGGGGCCCAAGATTCTCGGCGGGCCGGCTCGGGCTGGACACGCCGGGATGGTATGGCGCCGCTCGCGCGTCCAGTGCTGGTCAGTCGGGTGGCAGGTCCAGGCTGCGGGCGTCGAGCTCGCCCTGGCGGACCCAGTCGACCAGGTCGCGATTGACGACGATCGTGCCGCCCGGCTCCTCGACGATGTTCGGACCGACGCGGAAGAGGATCATCGCGTCGGTCAACGGGACCATCGGGTCGCGTCGCCGGAGCGCGGCGAGCGGATCCTGCCCGCCGGTGCTGTGGTGGAGCCCCGCCACCAGGTAGCGTCCCGATCGCAGGACGACGCGATGGGTCTTGGTGCGCACTCGCAGCGATCGATCGCCGCGCGGTCCGCCGGCGCGAACCAGCGCGAGCTCGTGCCGCCCGATGAGGATCTCCGGGACGACCATCGAGCCGCCCTCCGGCAGGCGCTCGGCGAGCGCGTCAACGAGGACGAACTCCCGGTGGGCGTTGAGCATGTCGGTGAGTCGCGCGCTGTCGAGGCGGACTCGTCCGGAAAGGCGTTCGCTCGTCGAATAGGCGACGAAGTCGACCTCGGGGAAGTCCACGGCCTCTGCGGTGCCCGGCTGGCGCAGCACGAGACGAAGGCGCGAGCCAATGGTGCCGATCACAGCCGACGAAGGATGCCCGAACGCACCACGACGCGTCCGCCCTACTTAGGTACTGCCGGCCGACCAGTCCGTGGCTATCGTTCGCCAGCGGTGATGCAGCCGCGACGGATCGATCCGGCACGCGATCTACAGCGGCGCCGGGATGCCGCCGCGTCGGACCTCATCGAGCTCCGCAGGGAGCTGGGGTTGCAGGCCGGTTGACAGAGTGACGCCCCGTTCGGGCGGGCGAACGGGGCGTCGGGTGGATTCGAAGAGGATCGTGGCGGACCCGACCGGATTCGAACCGGCGATCTCCAGCGTGACAGGCTGGCATGTTGGGCCGCTACACCACGGGTCCAAGCGACGAAGGCGGAGGATACCAGACCTTCCGCGGTATCCTCGCCGCCCCATGCCGACCATCGATCTGCGTTCCGACACCGTCACGAAGCCTTCGCCCGAGATGCGCCGCGCGATGGCCGATGCCGAGGTCGGTGATGACGTCTTCGGCGACGATCCGACCGTCCGGGCGTTGGAGGAACGGGCTGCGGCGCTCCTCGGCAAGGAGGCAGGGCTCTTCGTGAGCTCGGGCGCGATGGGCAACCTCGTCGCCCAGATGGCCCACGTTCAGCGCGGCCAGGAGGTGATCGCCGGAGCTCACGGCCATCTGATGCTGCACGAGGCGGCGAGCTATGCGGTGGTCGTCGGGGCCAGCCTGCGCCCGATCGATGAGCAGCCAGACGGCACGCTCGACCTGCGGCACGTCCGCGAGGCCTTCCGCGACCCGACGGACGTGCACGACCCGATCACCGGGCTGGTCGTCTTCGAGAACGCCAGCGCGCACGCCAACAACCAGCCCGTGGGGTCGTCCTACGTGCGGGACATCGCCGCAGTCGCGCACCAGGGCGGCGTCCCGCTCCACATCGATGGGGCCCGGTTCTGGAACTCGGTCGTGGCCCTCGACGAAGACCCGAGGGAGCTCGCCGGCCCGGCCGACTCGATCACCTTCTGCCTCTCGAAGGGCCTCGCCTGCCCGGTGGGGAGCGTCGTGGTGGGCTCGAAGGACTTCATCTGGCGCGCGCGCCGGGCGCGGAAGCTCCTCGGCGGCGGGATGCGCCAGGTCGGGATCCTCGCGGCCGCGGGGCTGGTGGCGCTGCGGGACGGCGACGCGGGGATGATCGATCGCCTGGCGGAGGACCACGCCAACGCCCGCTTTCTGGCCGGGGCCCTCGCCGACATCCCGGGCATCCTCTCCCCCGGCGAGGTTGCCCAGCCCGTGGGCGAGCGCCTGGATCCGGAGCGCGTCCGGACGAACTTCGTCCTCTTCCGTGTGGAGCGCGACCGCGAGGCCTTCCTGGCGGCGCTCGAGCGCCGCGGCGTGCTGATGCTCGCCTTCATGCCCCACAACGGCCAGATCCGGGCCGTGACCCACTACGGCATCGAGCGTTCGGACATCGAGGCGACGATCCGGGCCGTTCGCGAGGCGCTCGACGAGCTCCCGGCGACGGCTGCCGGCGCGTCCAGCTCGACGCGCGCCTACGCCGGCTCGGTCGCGTAGCGTGCGGTGAGCGACCGCACCCTCGGAGGTGTCGAGCTCTCGCGCGCCCCCGCCGCGACGACGCCCGGCCCGCTGGACGAGACCCTCTACGACCTGGTCGAGGCGCGCTTCAAGCGGGTCGTCGAAGAGGAGCCCACGTGGGCGACGTACCTCGGAATTCACGAGTGGGACGACCGGCTGCCGGATCCTTCGCGGGAGCGGATCCTCGGCGACGCCGCGG
>JAICVI010000143.1 GCA_025935415.1 Chloroflexota bacterium | reverse complement strand
GCACTTCGCGGCCTTGCAGTTCCAGCGGACGGCGAGGTCGGGCGCCTCGTTGCCCTGGATCCAGTGCAGGGCGTCGAGCACCACCATGCCTTCGCCGACGGGGACGTCGAACTCGTCGAAGCGCGTCGGCCCATCGCCTTCGCCCCGGAAGACGCGGAGGTGGGCGATCGACTCGACCTCCGGCGTCGCGACCTCCGCAGCGTCGATGGTCATGCCCGGCGCGGGCGTCTCGGCCGGGCGGATCGCGGTGGCTTCGTCTTCGCGGACCAGCATGTCGGTCATGGTCGCACCGATCGCCCTGACAGCATCAATGCGCCTTCCCGAGCAGCGAGCGGAGCTCCGGCTGCATCTCCGGCAGCGCGGTCGTGGTGACCTCCATCGAGCCGTCGGCCGCTCGCCGCGCGACGCCGTTGCGATGGTTCCATTCCTTCTCGTCCGTCTCCGGGTAGTCGAGGCGGCTGTGCGCGCCACGGCTCTCGGTCCGCTGGAGCGCGAGGCGGGTGATCGCCTCGGAGACCACGAGCAGGTTCCGGAGCTCGAAGACGAGGTTCCAGCCCGGGTTGAACACGCGGCCGCCCGACACCGCGAGCGTCGGCCAGCGGCCTCGCAGGCGTCGGAGCTCGGCGATCGCCTCCTGCAGGTCGCCTTCGACGCGGAAGATCCCCACGAGCCGCTGCATCACGTCCTGGAGGTCGCTCTGGAGCCGGTACGGGTTCTCGCCCTCGCCGCGCTCCAGCGGCGCTGCGAGCTCGCGCATGCCCTCCCGGACCTGCACGGGATCGACGTAGGCCTGCCCCGGCGATCGCCGTGCGTACTCGGCCGCTCCCGCTCCCGTGCGGGCGCCGAACACGAGCAGGTCGGAGAGCGAGTTGCCGCCCAAGCGGTTCGAGCCGTGCATCCCGCCGGAGACCTCGCCCGCGGCGAAGAGGCCCGGGACGGTCGAGGCGCCCGTCTCCGCGTCGACGCGGACGCCGCCCATCACGTAGTGCGTGGTCGGGCCGACCTCCATCGGGCCCCTGGTGATGTCCACGTCGGCGAGCTCCTTGAACTGGTCGTACATCGACGGGAGCTTCCGGCGCACGTGGTCGGCGGGCAGGTAGCTGATGTCGAGGAAGACCCCGCCGTGTGGCGATCCCCTGCCCTCGCGGACCTCGGTGTAGATGGCCCGGGCGACGTTGTCGCGGGTCGAGAGCTCCGGCGGGCGTCGGGCGTCGACGACGCGCGCCTGGGACTGGGCCGTGACCCACGTCGCGGCCTCCTCGTCGGTCGCCGCGTACTCGCCGCGCCGGTCCTCCGGGAGGTAGTCCCACATGAAGCGCTTGCCGTCCTTGTTGCGGAGGATCCCGCCCTCGCCACGGACCGCCTCGGTGACGAGCAGGCCGCGAACGCCGGGCGGCCAGACCATGCCCGTCGGATGGAACTGCACGAACTCCATGTCGATGAGCTCGGCGCCGGCTTCGTACGCCAGCGCGTGGCCGTCGCCGGAGTACTCCCAGGAGTTCGAGGTGACCGTGTAGGCCTTGCCGATGCCGCCGGTCGCCAGCACCACCGCCTTCGCCGGGAAGACCACCGGCGCACCGGTCGTCCGCCAGTAGCCGAACGCGCCGACGACGGCCCCGCCGGCCTTGATCAGCCGGGTGATGGTGCACTCCATGAAGACCTCGATCCCCGCCGCGACCGCACGGTCCTGAAGGGTCCGGATCATCTCGAGGCCGGTCCGGTCGCCGACGTGGGCGAGGCGCGGATGGGAGTGGCCGCCGAAGGGGCGCTGGAGGATCCGGCCATCCCGCGTCCGGTCGAACACCGCGCCCCAGGCCTCGAGCTCGCGGACGCGGTCCGGTGCCTCCTTCGCGTGGAGCTCGACCATGCGGGGGTTGTTCAGCAGCTTCCCGCCGACCATCGTGTCCCGGAAGTGCGTCTGCCACTTGTCCTCGGGATCGACGTGGCCCAGCGCGGCGGCGACGCCGCCCTCGGCCATCACGGTGTGGGCCTTGCCGAGCAGCGACTTGCAGACGAGCCCGACCTTTGCGCCCGCGGCCTTTGCCTCGATCGCGGCTCGGAGGCCGGCACCACCGGCGCCGATGACGAGGACGTCAACGGGATGCGTCTCGACCTGGTCGAGCGCCTCCGGAGCGAGTGTCACGCGCGACCCGGCCCTAGAACCGGATCTGGGGGTCGGTCAGGAGCCCCGCCTGGAGGGCCCGGACGTAGATGTCGGCGAAGGTCACCGTGACGAGGCTCGTCCAGGCCCACCACATGTGGTTGCGGTTCAGGTCGGTCAGCCGCTGCCAGAGGCTGTACCGGACGCGTCGCGCCGCCGTGCAGGAGAAGCAGTCGATGCGCCCGCCGACAAGGTGCCGGAGCGAGTGGCACGACAGCGAGTAGCCCGTCAGCAGGACGGTGTTCAACAGCAGCACGACGCCGCCGAACCCGATCCGCGGCTGCGCGACCCCGTTGCCGATCTCCCCGCCGGACCAGTTCACGAACCCCTGGATAACGTCCAGCCACAGGAAGAACAGCGGGATGAAGGCCAGGTACAGCAGATAGCGATGGAGGTTCTGGAGGATGAACGGGAACGCGGTCTCCAGCTTGAAGCCGCGGTGGACCGTCGGTTCGCCGACCGCACAGCCCGGGGGATCGGCGAAGTAGAACCGGTAGTACGCCTTGCGGTAGTAGTAGCAGGTGGCCCGGAAGCCGATCGGGATCCACAGGATCAGGAGGCCGGGGCTGAGCCAGGTCGGCATGTCCTTGAACACGAGCAGCGGCGAGAACAGCGGCGAGAGGTAGCCGTCGGCGCGCACGAACTGCGGGCCGAACAGCGGGCCCCAGAGCACACCGCTGAATGTCAGGTAGCCGGCGCAGATCGTGAAGACGAGGGCCTGCACGACCGGGTAGATCGCCCAGGCGTCCTTGCGCTGGGTCCGGCCGAAACCCTGCTCGGCGGTGCCGCGAGGCTTCCGCAGGGCGCGCAGGACGGCCGACTGGACGGTCACGCGGCCCTCACGCGGCGGCGCCGGCAGTCACGCCGAGGCGATCGATGACCGCGTCCGCGAACTCCCGCGTCCCGGCGCTCCCGCCGAGGTCGGAGGTCACGGTCCGGCCTTCCGCGATCACGGCTCGCACGGCCTCCTCGACCCGCGCGCCGATGTCCGCGTACCCCAGGTGCCGGAGCATGAGCGCGCCGGACAGGATCAACGCCGTCGGGTTGGCCTTGTTCAGGCCGGCGTACTTGGGCGCCGAGCCGTGGACCGGCTCGAAGACCGCGCCGTCCTCGCCGATGTTGGCGCCCGGCGCGACGCCCAGCCCGCCGACCAGGCCCGCCGCGAGGTCCGACACGATGTCGCCGTAGAGGTTCGGGAGCACGAGGACGTCGTACATGTCCGGCTTCTGGACGAGCTGCATGCACATGTTGTCGACGATCCGGTCCTCGAACTCGACGCGGCCCGCGTAGTCCGCGGCGACGTGCGTGCAGGCCTCGAGGAAGAGGCCGTCCGAGAGCTTCATGATGTTGGCCTTGTGGACCGCCGTGACCTTGCGGCGGCCGTTCGCCAGGGCGTACTCGAACGCGAACCGGGCGATCCGCTCCGAGGCAGAGCGGGTGATGATCTTGATCGACTCCGCGGCGTCGCGGCCGACCATGTGCTCGATCCCGGCGTACAGGTCCTCGGTGTTCTCGCGGACGATGACGAGGTCGACGTCGTCGTAGCGGCTCTGGACACCGGCCATCGACCGGGCGGGCCGCAGGTTCGCGTAGAGGTTCAGGGCCTGCCGAAGCCCGACGTTGACGCTCCGGAAGCCCGAGCCGACCGGGGTGGTGATGGGGCCCTTGAGCGCGATCTTGTTGCGCCGGATGGACTCGAGGACCTCGTCCGGGAGTGGCGTGCCCCTGGTCGCGATCGTCGCCTCGCCGGCGTCGACGACCTCCCACTCGAAGGCGATGCCGGTCGCGTCGAGGACGCGGCGGGTCGCCTCCGCCAGCTCCGGGCCGATGCCGTCGCCGGGGATGAGGGTCACGCGGTGGGCCATGGCCCCATTCTAGGCAAGGTTCGGCCCTCGGAGCGGGCGGCCGATAGACTCCGCCGATGCGCATCGGGATGACGGTTCCGCTCGGCTACGGCGACATCGAGGACGGCAAGGCGCCGACCTTCGCCGAGACGCTCGACTTCTCCGCCCGAGCCGGGCGCGCGGGCCTCGATTCGCTCTGGGTCTTCGACCACCTGATCTTCAAGTTCCCCAACGAGCCCGACGAGGGGCTGCAGGAGGCCTGGACCACCCTCTCGGCGCTGGCGCCGGTGGTGCCACGGGTGGAGCTCGGCGCCCTCGTGATGTGCTCGTCGTTCCGCAACGCCGGCCTGATGGCCAAGATGGCCCAGACCCTCGACGACCTCTCGGGCGGCCGGCTGATCCTCGGCCTCGGCTGTGGCTGGCACGAGCCGGAGTACGCCACGTTCGGCTTCCCCTTCGACCACCTCGTCGGGCGGTTCGAGGAGGACCTCGAGGTCGTCCGCCGCCTGCTCGACGGCGAGACCGTCGACTTCGATGGGCAGTGGAGCCGCTACCAGGGCGCGAAGCTGCTCCCCGCCCCGGCACGGCACACGCCGGTGCTCGTCGCGGCGAAGGGCGAGCGGATGCTCCGGCTCACCGCGACGTGGGCCGACGCCTGGAACACCGCCTGGTTCGGTGGCGTGGACGACCTGGTGCGCCAGCGACTCGCCGATCTCGATGCCGCATGCGACGCGGTGGGTCGGGACCGCGGCGAGATTCGCCGGACCATCGGCATCCGGCTGTTCGAGCCCGGCGAGCGCGGCGACGACGCCCGATCGACCGACGCCAACGCCGAGGGCCTGGCCGACATCTTCGACGAGCTGGAGGCCGCCGGATTCGCCGACGCGATCGTGTGGTCGATCGGCAAGTCCCCCGCCGCGATCGACCGGATCGCTGAGGCCCGCGGGATCCACGTGGGCCGGCGAGCCGTTCCGAATACCATCGCGGTCCCGTGAAGATCCAGGAAGCCGACGCCAAGAAGCTCCTGCTCGCGCAGGGCCTGCCGGTGCCGCCGTGGGAGGTCGCGCGCTCGCCCGCCGAGGCCCGCGCGGCCGCGTCGCGGCTGCTGCACGGGGCGGGCCACGCATCGGAGGTCGTGATCAAGGCGCAGGTGCTCGTCGGTGGGCGCGGCAAGGCCGGGGGCGTGAAGCTGGCGTCGTCGGACGACGAGGCCGAGCAGGTCGCGGACGCGATCCTCGGGATGGAGATCAAGGGCATCCCCGTCCGGAAGGTCCTCGTGGCGCCGGCCGCGGACATCGTCAAGGAGTACTACCTCGCCGCCGTGCTCGACCGGGCGGCTCGGAAGATCCTCCTGATGGGCTCCGCCGAGGGTGGCGTCGAGATCGAGCAGGTCGCCGCCGAGCATCCCGAGGCGATCGTCCGCATCCACGCCGACCCGATGCTCGGCCTGCGTGACTGGCAGGCTCGCGAGATCGCCTTCCGGATGGGTCTCGGGGCGCACCTCAAGGCTGCCGTCGGGATCGCCAAGGGGCTCGTCAAGACGATGCTCGCCAACGACGCCGACCTCGTCGAGATCAACCCGCTCGCCGTCATCCGCGGCGCCGGCCCCGGCGGGCTGGAGGAGCGCCTCGTCTGCCTCGACGCCAAGGTCACGCTCGACGACTCGGCGCTGTTCCGGCACCCGGATCACGAGGCCCTGCGCGACCCCGATGAGGAGGCGCCGGCCGACGCCGAGGCCCGCCGCCACGACATCAGCTTCATCCACCTCGACGGCACGATCGGCTGCATGGTCAACGGCGCCGGCCTGGCCATGACCACCATGGATTTGGTGAAGCGGGCGGGCGGCGAGCCCGCCAACTTCCTTGACATCGGCGG
>JAICVI010000040.1 GCA_025935415.1 Chloroflexota bacterium | reverse complement strand
CGGGCCGGCATTCCGTGTGAGAAAGGGACCCAGCACCGCCCGTGGCGAAACGAGATGCGATCGAGGTCGAAGGCACGGTCATCGAGCCGCTGCCCAACACCATGTTCGCGATTGAGCTGGAGAACGGGCACCGCGTGCTGGCGCATATCTCCGGGAAGCTCCGGATGAACTTCATCCGCATCCTGCCCGGCGACCGCGTCCGAGTGGAGCTCTCGCCCTACGACCTGACGCGCGGTCGGATCACGTACCGCTTGAAGTAACGCGACGAGGAAACGTTGAAAGTCAGAGCCTCCATCAAGGCCCGCTGCGACAACTGCAAGGTCATCCGCCGCCATGGCACGGTGATGGTCATCTGCACCAACCCCAAGCACAAGCAGCGACAGGGGTAGGAGACCGATGGCACGTATCGCCGGTATCGACATTCCCCGCGAGAAGCGGGTCGAGGTCGCGCTGACCTACATCTATGGCATCGGCCTGCCGACCGCCCAGAAGATCCTCGTCCAGACGAACGTCAATGCCGACACCCGCGTCCGCGACCTCACGGAGGACCAGGTCAACCGGCTGCGCGAGCTCATCGACCGGCGCTTCAAGGTCGAGGGCGACCTCCGCCGCGAGGTCGCGCTGAACATCAAGCGCCTCCAGGAGATCGGCTCGTACCGGGGCCTCCGCCATCGGCGGAACCTGCCGGTTCGCGGCCAGCGGACCAAGACCAATGCGCGCCAGCGGCGCGGCCCGAAGCGCACGGTCGGCGCTCGGCGCAAGGCCACGAAGTAGGCGGGGACGAAGAGCAGACATGGCTGAACGCAAGAAGGCAGTCAAGCAGCGCCGGCGTGAGAAGAAGAACGTGCCCGTCGGGCACGTCCACGTCCAGGCCTCGTTCAACAACACGATCATCACGATCACGGACCTCACCGGTGCCGTGGTGAGCTGGGGCTCCGCCGGCGTCGCCGGCTTCAAGGGCTCCCGCAAGAGCACCCCGTACGCCGCGGCCCTCTCGGCCGAGGTGGCCGCCCGCAAGGCAATGGAGCACGGGATGCGCCAGGTCGAGGTCTTCGTCAAGGGTCCGGGCGCCGGGCGCGAGCAGGCGATCCGCTCGCTCCAGTCCGCCGGGCTGGAGGTCAGCGCCATCACCGACGTCACGCCCATCCCGCACAACGGCTGCCGCCCGCCCAAGCGGCGCAGGGTCTGAGCCATGGCCCGTTACACCGAGTCGGTCTGCCGGCTCTGCCGCCGCGAGGGTGCCAAGCTCTTCCTCAAGGGCACCCGCTGCTACACCAAGAAGTGCTCGTTCGAACGGCGCCCTACGCCGCCCGGCCAGCACGGCGTCCGCCGCCGCAAGATGGGCGAGTACGGGATCCAGCTTCGCGAGAAGCAGAAGGTCCGACGCGTCTACGGCGTGCTCGAGCGGCAGTTCCGGAACTACTACCGCGACGCCGAGAGCCACGCTGGCGTGACCGGCGAGGCGCTCCTCCAGTCGCTCGAGACGCGGCTGGACAACGTCGTCTTCCGCCTCGGCTTCGGGACGTCGCGGCCGCAGGCCCGGCAGCTCGTCGCCCACGGCCACTTCGCGGTCAACGGCGTCCCCACGGACGTACCGTCGTACGCGCTGAAGCCCGGCGACCGCATCGAGGTCCGTGAGGGCCGCAAGAGTCGCGAGGCCTTCAAGGTCATCAAGGAGACGCTCCGCTCCCACCAGGCGCCAGAGTGGCTGAGCCTGGACGGCGCGAAGATGGCCGGCTCCGTCGTCAGCATCCCCCGTCGCGACCAGATGCCGCTCGATCTCTCCGAGCAGCTCGTGGTCGAGTACTACTCGAGGTAGCCCCACTCATGATCGAACTCGAGACCCCGCAGATCGAGCCCGTCGAAGAGGGCGGCGCCGGCACGTACGCCAAGTACGAGGTCGGACCCCTCCAGGCCGGCTACGGCGTGACCCTGGGCAACGCGCTCCGGCGCGTCCTGCTGTCCTCGCTCGAGGGCGCCGCGGTCACGTCCATCCAGATCCGGGACGTCTACCAGGAGTTCTCCACGATCCCCGGGGTCAAGGAGGACGTCACCCAGATCGTCCTGAACACCAAGAAGCTGCGCATGAAGAGCTTCGCGACGCATCCCGTCCAGCTCCGCCTCACCAAGAGCGGCGCCGGCCCGGTCCTCGCCGCGGACGTCATGGAGTCCGCGGACGTCGAGATCGTCAACCGCGACCTCGTGCTGATGACCCTCGATTCGGACGACGTGACCATCGACATGGACATGACGGTCGAGCGTGGCGTGGGCTACCTCGGCGTCGAGCGGACCGAGGCCCTGCCGATCGGCGTGATCGCGGTCGACGCGATCTTCACCCCGGTCCGGAAGGTCAACTACTGGGTCGAGAGCACCCGCGTCGGCCAGGTCACCAACTTCGACAAGCTCACGATCGAGATCGAGACCGACGGCACGATCGGGCCCGAGGAGGCGCTCAGCCGCGCCGCCTCGATCCTCATCGAGCAGTTCCGCCCGTTCGTGACGATCGGGCAGGCGCAGATGGCCACGGACCGCGGCGTCCCCGGGATCCCGCAGCTCCCGCCGAACATGCTCGACATGCCGATCGAGGAGCTCGACCTCCCGATGCGGGCCTACAACTCCCTCAAGCGCAACAACATCGTCAAGGTCGGGCAGCTCCTCCAGCTCAAGGACGAGGACCTGCTCCGGATGCGCAACTTCGGCAAGAAGTCGCTCGACGAGATGAAGGAGCGCCTCCGCATGCGCGGCTTCATCCTCCCCGAGACCGAGCCGTCGGACTTCGACGGCGACGAGGCCGAGGACGAGGCGGGCTTCGAGGACGACGGGGAAGCCTGAGCCATGGCCCACAAGATCGACGGCCGCAAGCTCAGTCGCAAGATGGGCCCGCGCCTCGCGCTGTACAAGAACCTCACGGTCTCGGTGCTGCGCTACGAGCGCGTGAAGACCACCGAGGCCAAGGCCAAGGAGATCCAGGGCCGGGTCGAGAAGGCGATCACGCTGGCGAAGCGGGGCGACCTGTCGGCCCGCCGGACCATCGTCTCGCAGTTCCCGAATGAGCCCCTCGTCATCACCAAGCTCTTCGACGAGATCGCGCCGAAGTACGCGGATCGCTCGTCGGGCTACACCCGCATCGTCAAGCTCGGCCCACGAGCCGGCGACGCGGCTGAAATCGTCCAGATCGAACTCGTCTAGGAGCCAATCAGAACACCGTCGAACGGATGCCGTGGCAGGCGAAGGCGCGGCCGAGCACCTGAGCGAGCGCACCCCAAGGTGCGTGACCGAAGGAGCGGAGGACGCAACGCACGCATGACGCGGCAGGCGGGCGACTACAAGCAGGGGACTGAGAAGTCCCCGCGGGGCAGAACCGCCGTCCGGCGGTTCAGGGCCACCGCTGAATATGACGGCACGGAGTTCGCGGGCTTCCAGAAACAGAAGGAAGCCCGGACCGTCCAGGGAGAGCTCGAGGCTGCCCTCACCCGCCTGATCGGCGGGGACCGAGTGGTGGTCCAGGGCGCTGGCAGGACAGACGCCGGGGTGCATGCCATGGGGCAGGTGATCGCCTTCACCTACTCGGGCAGGCTCTCCGTCGAAGGCCTCACCCAGGCGCTCAACGGGACGCTCCCGCCGGATGTCGCGGTCCGCGACCTCCGACGGGCGCCCGCCGGGTTCAACCCCCGCTACGCCGCTCGCGCCAGGGAGTACCGATACTCCATCTGGAACGGGCCGCGCAGCCCGCTCCGGGAGCGCTCGACGCTCTGGGTGCGGTCGGAGCTGGACGTCGCCGCGATGGCGAGCGCCGCGTCGGCCTTCCTGGGCCGGCACGACTTCTCGGCATTCGGCGGGGCCGATCCCCAGCCCGTTCGGACGATCCACCGGATCTCCGTTCGGCGACAGGGCTCGGCGGTGACGATCGACGTTCGGGCCGACGCGTTCCTGCGGGGCATGGTGCGACGCATCGTCGCGGCACTGCTCGCGGTGGGGAAGGGGACGCTCGAGGTCTCGGCGGTGCCGGGACTGCTGACCGCCGGGAGGCCGGCATTGGGCGGCGCCTCGGCGCCGGCCAGGGGGCTCTGCCTCCGACGCGTCGTCCTCGGACGGCGCAGCGGCGACAGGGCGACGACGATGGAGACAGGACACGAGGACTGATGAACGACAAGACGTACACGGCGCGACAGGGTGAGATCGAGCGAGCATGGTTCGTCGTGGATGCGACGGGCGAGACGCTCGGTCGCCTGGCCACGCGTGTCGCTCGCGTCCTCGAGGGCAAGCACAAGCCGACCTGGTCGCCGAACCTCGACGGTGGCGACCACGTGATCGTCCTGAATGCCAGGAAGGTCAGCGTCAGCGCTGCCAAGCAGTCGACCAAGCTCTACCAGCGCCACAGCGGCCACCCCCAGGGCTTCAAGGAAGAGACCCTCGGCAAGCTGCTGGAGCGGCGACCGGAGGAGGTCATCCGCCGGGCCATCAAGGGCATGCTCCCGCACACGCGCCTCGGGACGCAGCAACTCCGCAAGCTGAAGATCTACGCCGGCTCCGACCATCCCCATCAGGCCCAGCGGCCTGAGCCGCTCGCCTGACGGAGGACTCGACCATGGCTACCGCGCAGACGTACAACTCGGGCACCGGCCGTCGAAAGACCGCGGTCGCGCGCGTCCGGCTCCTCGCCGGCGAGGGCGAGATCGTGATCAACGGTCGATCGCTCGTCGAGCACTTCGGCGCCGCCGTCGACGAGGCCGACCTCCGGATGCCCTTCCGCGTGACCAACACGGACGGCCGCTACAACGCGATGATCAAGGTCGAGGGCGGCGGCGTCACCGGCCAGGCGGGCGCGGTCCGCCACGGCATCGCGCGGGCGCTGCTCGAACTGGATCCCGAGCATCGGCTCTCGCTCCGGCAGGCCGGGCTCCTCACCCGCGACCCGCGGATGAAGGAGCGGAAGAAGTACGGCCTCAAGCGCGCCCGCAAGGCGCCGCAGTACACCAAGCGGTAGTCCACCCGTACCTCGGGCGGGAGCCCGGGCCGCGATTCGCGCGGTAGGCTCGGCCACGTGAGCGAGAGCCTCTTCGAGCAGTACAAGGCGGCCCTGCGGCGTGGCCATCTGGCCGCGCTCGCGGGTGAGCTCGACGACGCCCTCAGCGCCTACGACGCGGCCGCGCGGCTGGTCCCGGATCGCGCCCTTCCCCTGGCGAGTCGCGGAACGGTGTTGCACCGCCTCGATCGGTGGCCGGAGGCCGCCGAGGCCTTCGACCGCGCGCTCCAGCTGGCTCCCGACGACGAGGCCGCGCTGCGGGCGCGTGGCGCCGCCCGGGCCGAGCGCGGCATGCGATCCGGCGCCGCGGACGACTTCGAGCGCCTCGCCTTCGTGCTCGACGTCGCCGGCCGTGCCGCGCCTGCCGCGGAGGCCGCGCGCCGTGCCGCCGAGCTGGAGCCATCGGCCTCCCGCGAGGCCCTTGCCGACCGGCTGTCGACGGCCGCCGCCCAGCTCGCCGGCGCCGAGATGGCCGGCGCCGACACATGGGCCTCGGCCGCCGGTGGCGATGCCATGGGGCCGGCGGCCGACCTCGAAGCTCGGGCGGAGCGGGACCTCGATGACCCGTGGAGCGCCGCCCTGGACGAGCGCCGGCTGATGGGGCTCGATGCCACCTCGGCTGATCCCGGCGACGACCACACTGGCGCCGCGATTGAAGACGAGGAGGCCACGGCCGCGCCGCGCCGCCCGTCGATCGACGACTCGGTCGCCTACGACATGCTCGATGCGCTGCGGGCCGGCATGGACGCCGAAGGGGCGGCTATCGACGACGCGCTCGGCGCCGCCACGATCCCCGAGGCCGCGGCGCCGGAGACGCCAGGCGAGGACGCGCCCGCCGCCACCGCCGCCACCCTCGACGGCGGCGAAGCCGACTCCGCGGAGGCTGCGGGTGCCGCAGGACCGGACGACGGCGGCGCATGGCCCCCGATCGACCTCCCCTCGCCTCCGCCACCACCGATGGTCGGGCCACCGCCGGATCCGGAGGCGCTTCTCGCCGAGGCCGCCCTGGTGCTGGAGGCCCACGAGATCGACGCGGCGCGCGACCTGATGCTCACCGCCGCGAGCGTCCACCGCGCCGCCGGGCGGATCGATGCGGCCCTGGAGATCTGCCTCAACCTGCTGTCGATCGCCCCCGGCGACCCGCGCGTCCACCTCGCGATCGCGAACCTCCAGCTCGACCGGGGCTGGAGCGCCGTGGCGACGGAGAAGCTCGACCTGCTCGTCCGCCTGACCTCGCTGACCGGCGACACCCAGGCCGAGGCGGACGTGCACGGCCTTGCTTCGGAGCGCCTACGCGACGACCCGGCGCCCCCGACGGCGGCCCGCCGAGGCTGATCCAGCCTCCTCCGGACCGGCTGTCCGGCGGAGGACGGGACCTATACTCCACCGGCGATGCCGCAGGTCCTGCAGTCGATCCTCGAACAGGTTCGACTCGCGTCCGTGCTCGACATCGCCATCACCGCCGTCCTCATCTACTGGCTCTTCAGCCTCATCCGGGGGACGAGCGCCGTCCGGCTGGTGATCGGCGTGTCGGTGCTGTTCGCGGTCTACTTCGCCGCGCGGTTCTTCAACCTCCTGCTGCTGACGCAGATCCTCGAGACGGGGGCCGTGGTCGGCTTGTTCGCGCTGGTCGTGATCTTCCAGCCCGAGCTCAGACGGGCGCTAGATCGCATCGGCCGCGTCGGCTCGTTCGCGTGGCTCGTCTCCCCCGAGAGCCGCCAGGCCGAGCTCGTGGCCACCGAGGTCGCGAGGGCCGCTGCGATCCTCTCCGCGGAGGGCCACGGGGCGCTCATGGTGATCGAGCGTGAGACCGGCCTCGAGCAGATGGCCGAGACCGGCGTGATGATCCATGGGGACCTCTCCGCCGACCTCCTGCGGACGATCTTCTCGCCGCGCTCGCCGCTCCATGACGGCGCGGTGCTGGTCAGGAATGCCAGAATCCTCGCCGCCGGCGCCGTGCTGCCACTCGGGGAGACGACGATGCAGTCAGAGCGCTTCGGGACGCGCCATCGCGCGGCGCTCGGGACGACCGAGCAGACGGATGCGATCGTCGTCGTGGTGTCGGAGGAGAACAGCCAGATCAGCCTCGTCGAGCGGGCCCGCATCCGCCGGAACCTCAACGAGAGCCAGCTCGCCCGGGCGATCCGGACCGCCCTCGAGCCACCGACCGACCGGACGCGACTGCGCCAGCTCGCTGCCGCGCCGCCGAGTGGCACGACCCGGTTCGCCGAGCTGCGGCAGGCGGTTCGGCGCGAGCGCGCCGAGCACGAGCCCCTCCCGCCGGACGAGCCAATGCAACCTGCCGCGGAGTCGCCGGAGAGCGGCGCGGGAGCGTCGGGCGAGGGCGTGGAGGGCCCGGCGACCGTCACGCCCCCCGAGCGGACAGAGGACCGGCAGCCCGCGGGGACCCGCGGCCGCGCGGGCTAGACAGGCGATGCCACGCGTCCTCCGGTTCTTCGTCCACAACTGGCCGCTCAAGCTCGCGGCCATCGCGCTGGCCACGCTGCTGTACGGCGGCCTGGTGCTGTCGCAGTCGTCGCAGGCATTCACGACACCGATCCCGATCCAGTACGCCAATGCCCCCGCCGACGTGGTCGTCCTCTCGAATCCGGGCTCGGTCACCCGGATCCGCTACGTCGCGCCCCCTGATCTCGGCTTCCTCGTGAACAGCACGACCTTCGCCGCCTCGGTCGATCTCTCGAAGGTCCAGCCGACAGGCGCTCCCGTGCTCGTGCCGGTGACCGTCACGACCATCGACCCGCGCGTCCAGATCCTCGACTTCGAGCCCCGCTCCGTGCCGATGACCCTGGACACGCTCGCGACCAAGCAGGTCGACATCAAGGCGGACCTGCTGCCCATCCCCTCCGGCCTCGACGCCGGCGAGCCCACCGTCGAGCTCGCCACCGCGACCGTGTCGGGTCCGCAGTCCGTCGTCAGCACGATCTCCGAGGTCAGGGCGTCCGTGGCCGTCGACTCGTCCGGGGTCGACGTCAACCAGCTGGTGACCCTCGTCCCGATCGACGATCGGGGGCAGGCCATCCCCGCATCGACACCCGTGGAGGTGCAGCCGCCCCAGGTCCGCGTGCGGGTTGCGGTGTTCAGCGATCGGCGCTCCAAGACCATCCCGGTCAGCCCGAACGTGATCGGGACGCCTGCGGCGGGCTTCGAGGTCGAGTCCGTCGAGCTCAACCCCGGGGTCGTCTCGGTCGAGGGCGACGCCAACGACCTGGCCGGGCTCGACCATGCCGACACGGCGCCGGTCTCGGTCGCGGGGGCGTCCTCGGGGTTCGTCCAGACGGTCGGCCTGGCCCTGCCCGACGGCGTCGAGGCGCTCGGCGCCGGCTCGGTCCAGGTGACCGTGCGCCTGCGCCCGATCACTGGCACCCGGACGTTCGAGGCCGGGCTGGTCCTCAGCGGCGCGCGGTCGGACCGCCAGTACAGTCTCTCGAGCGATCGGGTGCTCGTGACCATCGGCGGCTCGGTTGCCGACCTCGATCGGCTGTCGGGAACGACGCTCGTCCTGACCGTGGACGTCACGGGCCTGGCCGACGGCACGCACGACGTGCCCGTCTCTGCCAACCTTCAGACCGGCCTCACGCTGGTCGCGGCCAGCCCGAGCAAGCTCCAGGTCACCGTCACGCCCGCGCCACCGGCATCGTCACCCAGTCCCGGACCGTCGCCCGCACCCTGACGGCGGGCCGGGACCACCACCCAAGGAGCACGACCAGCCTTGCCACGCCTGTTCGGCACCGACGGCATCCGGGGCGTCGCGAACGTCGACCTCAAGCCGACGACCGCCTTCGCCCTCGGCCGCGCGACGGCGCACCGCCTCGTGGGCCCGGGCGGGGCGATCGTCGTGGGGCAGGACACGCGGCGCTCGGGCGACATGTTCGTGTCCGCGATCGCGGCCGGCGCGACGAGCCTCGGCGTCGACGTCCACGTCGTCGGGGTCGTGCCCACGCCCGCCCTGGCGTTCCTGGCCGCGTCCGGCGACGTCGCCGCCGGGATCATGGTCTCGGCCTCCCACAACCCCGCCGACGACAACGGGCTCAAGGTCCTCGACGCCGACGGGCTCAAGCTCGACGATGCCGTCGAGGATGAGCTCGAGCAGCTCATCTGGCGGACCGACGAGCTCGCCGGCGTGGCTCCCCACGGGCTCGGTGTGGTCGTCGACGCGCGAGACCGGCTGGAGCGGTACGTCGCGCACCGGACCGGGCTGGCGCGCGGGATCGATGCCTCCGGCCTGCGCCTGGTCGTCGATTGCGCCAACGGCTCGGCCTGCTCCGTCGCGGAGGCGATCCTCGGGGCCACGGGCGCGACCGTCGAGGTCATCAACGCCGCGCCGGACGGGCTGAACATCAACCTCGAGGCGGGGGCGACCTCGCCCGCGGGACTCGCCGCCCGCGTGGTCGAGGCCGGCGCGGACCTCGGCTTCGCGCTCGACGGCGACGCCGACCGGCTCGTGGCCGTCGATGCCGCGGGACAGGTCGTCGACGGCGATCGGGTGATCGGCGTCCTGGCGCTCGAACGGTTGCGGCGCGCCGGCGCCGACCGGACGCAACCGTCCGTTGGCACCGTCGTCGTGTCGGTGCTCTCGAACGGCGGCCTCCAGCAGGTCATCGAGGACGCCGGCGGGACGGTCGTCCGAACCCCCGTCGGGGACAAGTACATCCTCGAGGGCATGCAGGTCTCCGGCGCCGGCCTCGGCGGCGAGAAGAGCGGCCACGTGATCATCCGGGAGCACACCACGTCCGGCGACGGGCTCGTGACGGCACTCGAGCTCCTCCGGGTCGTGACCTCGGGCGATCGGACGCTCGCCGAGCTGGCGGAGGAGATCCCGCTCCTGCCGCAGGAGCAGCGCGCGGTCCGCGTCCGCCACAAGGAGCAGTGGGAGGGCGATCCGGTGCTGCGCCGCGCGATCGCCGATGCCGAGGCGAAGCTGGGTGCGGGCGGACGGATCCTGGTTCGGCCGTCGGGCACCGAGCCGGCGCTGCGCGTCATGGTCGAAGGTTGGAACGCGGACGTCGTGCGCGAGCTGGCCGACGGATTGTCGGCCGTCGCCGAGTCACGCTTACACTGAATCCTCAGGCCGATGGCTAGCAGGGGCGTCGCCTCGGCCTTCGGAGGTCGCCACCGCGGCCCCTTCCGGGAGCTTCTCACCGAATGTGCGGAATAGTCGGCTACACGGGGCCGCGTGAGGCCGGGCCCATCCTCATGGAGGGGCTTCGCCGCCTCGAGTACCGGGGCTACGACTCCGCGGGCATCGCGCTCGTGGACGACCAGGGCGATCTCTTCGTCGAGAAGCGCGCCGGCAAGCTGAGCAACCTCGCGACCGCGATCGCCGAGCGGACGCCGCACGCGGCCGTCGGCCTGGCCCACACCCGCTGGGCCACGCACGGGCGCCCCAGCGACGTCAACGCCCATCCGCAGGTCGACTGCACGGGCCGGATCACGGTGATCCACAACGGGATCATCGAGAACTTCCAGGAGCTCCGTGACGGCCTCGAGGCCCGCGGCCACCGCCTCCTCTCCGAGACGGACACCGAGGCGATCGCCCACCTCATCGAGGAGGCCTACGACGGCGACATCGCCGAGGCCGCCCGGAAGACCCTGCAGCAGCTCGAGGGTGCCTACGCGCTCGCGGTGATGCACCGCGACGAGAACGACCGTCTCGTTGGCGCGCGCAAGGACGTCCCCCTGGTCGTCGGGCTCGGGGAGGGGGAATCGTTTCTCGCGTCCGATGTCGCGGCGATCCTGGCGCACACGCGGCGCGTGATCTTCCTCGAGGAGGGCGACGTCGCCGACCTTCGGCCCGAGGGCGTGACGATCACGGACGTCCAGGGGCGGCCGGTGGAGCGCGTCCCCGAGACGATCGAATGGACCGTCGAGGCCGCCGAGAAAGGCGGCTACGACACCTTCATGCTCAAGGAGATCCACGAGCAGCCCCTGGCGCTGCGCCAGTCGATCACCGGCCGGATCACCCGGGCCGGGCGCATCGAGGTCCCGGAGCTCGAGCCCGTCTGGGGTGCGGTGCGGACGGCGACGCGCGTGGAGCTCGTGGCCTGCGGAACGGCGTCCTACGCCGCGATGATCGGCGCCGCGGCGATCCAGTCGGTCACCGGCCTGCCGGCGCGGGTCACCGTCGGCTCGGAGTTCCGCTACGACCCACCGCCACTCGACGAGCACACGCTCGTGATCGCCGTCACCCAGTCCGGCGAGACGGCCGACACCATCGCCCCGACGCGGCTCGCGCGGGAGCGGGGCTGCCCGATCATCGCCGTGACCAACACGGTCGGCTCGGCGATCACCCGCGAGGCCGATGCGGTCCTGTTCCTCCAGGCGGGCCCGGAGATGGCGGTCGCCGCGAGCAAGACGTTCGTGACCCAGGTGACGACGCTGGTCATCCTCGCCGCCGGGCTCGCGAAGCTTCGCGGGACGCTCTCCAGCGGGGACGAGTCGCAGCTGGTGGAGGCGCTCCGAGCCCTGCCCGCCGGGGCCGAGCGCGCCCTCGAGCTCAACGAGCACGTGGCCGCCGGCCTTGCCAGGCGCTACGTCAACTCGCGCGGCTTCATGTTCGTCGGTCGTGGTCCGACCTACCCGGCGGCGCTGGAGGGCGCCCTCAAGCTCAAGGAGATCAGCTACGTCCACGCCGAGGGCTATCCCGCCGGCGAGCTCAAGCACGGGCCGATCTCGCTCCTTGACGCGGAGTACCCGCTCGTGGCCGTCGCCACGCGCTCGCCGACGTACGACAAGCTCATCAGCAACGTGATGGAGGGCCGCGCCCGGGACGCCAGGGTCATCGCGGTGGGCACGGAGGGCGACGACGGCCTCGGCCGCATCGCCGACGACGTCTGCTGGGTGCCCGACACGCACGAGCTCCTCAGCCCGGTGCTCTCGATCATCCCGCTCCAGCTGTTCGCGTACCACGTGGCCCTGGAGCGCGGCACGGACGTGGACCAGCCGAGGAATCTCGCGAAGTCCGTCACCGTCGAGTAGGGGCGCCGCGCCGCTCGGATAGCATCTCGGGTGACATGCAGGTCCCCGAAGGCACCACCGAGCTCGGGATCGACATCATCAAGGTCGCCCGGATCGAAGGGACGCTCGCCAGGTTCGGTCGACGCTTCGCCAAGCGCGTCCTCACCCCGGCCGAGGACCGCTACGTTCGCGATCGGCCCGAGACGCTCGCGGGGCGGTGGGCCGCCAAGGAGGCCGTGAGCAAGGTCCTCGGGCTCGGGGTCCGGGGGATCGGCTGGACCGAGATCGAGATCGAGCGGCTGCCGACCGGCGCACCGGCGGTCCAGCTCCACGGCCGCGCGGCGCGGCGCGCGGAGCAGCTGGGCATGGGCCGGATCGCGGTCTCGATCAGCCACGAGGCGGAGTACGCAGTCGCGATCGCCTTTGGCATCCGCAGCGCCGGGGGGCGCTTCCTCTTCCCGCCGGACATCGAGGAACGCCTCGACGACCGGGAGCGGCGCATCCTTGCGCGAATGGAGCGGCTGCGTGACCTCGCGAAGGACGCAACGGACGCAACCGGCGCGTCGGAAGCGGCAGAACCGGCCCGCGCGGGCGGGCCAGCCGATGTCTGAGCGCCGGCCACTCGGATTCCGGCGGCACGAGGAGCCACCGGCCGCCACCACCGACGGCGCGACCGCCGCGCCCCACCCGACCATGGACGACCAGGCCGCGGCGGCGCTCCTCCCGGAACGGCCCGCGCGAGGCCACAAGGGCACCTTCGGCAAGGTGCTGGCGATCGCGGGATCGCTCGATTCCGCCGGCGCGGCACGGCGGGTGGGCCGCGCCGCCGGCCGCGCCGGAGCCGGTCTCGTGACGCTGGCCATCCCGGAGTCGCTCCAGCCCCTGTTCGCGGCCAAGGTCGTGGAGGCGACGACGATGGCGCTTCCCGAGGACGACGTCGAGGAAGTGGATCCGGAGCCGTCGATCGCACGCATCCTCGATCACGACCACGATGCGATCGTAGTCGGTCCGGGCTTGCGACCCGGGCTCGCCACGGCCGAGCTGGTGCGGCTGCTGCTCGCCGCCCCCGAGGACGACCCATCGCCGGCCCCCTTGGTGCTCGATGCCGAGGCGCTCCGCTCGATGGCGACGATGGGCGAGTGGTGGGCGGGCTCCGTCCGCCCGTGCGTCCTGACACCGCATGCCGGGGAGTTCGAGCGGCTTCGCGCGGGCTCGGGCGTGGAGGATGGGGCCGATGGCGACCTCGCCGCCGACGACGATGCCCGGCGCGCCGCCGCAGCGGCCGCAGCTGCGACCTGGAACCAGGTGGTCGTCCTCAAGGGCGCGAAGACCGTCATCGCGGAGCCCGACGGCACCGTGACGGTCGCGCCGTTCGAGAACCCCGCGCTTGCGAGCGGCGGCACCGGGGACGTGCTGTCGGGGATCATCGGAGCGATGCTCGCCCAGGGCCTGGCTCCCGGTCCCGCGGCGCGGCTTGGCGTCTACCTCCACGGCGCGGCCGGGGAGTCCGTCCGGGACCGGATCGGGGACGCGGGCCTGCTCGCCTCGGACCTGCCGGACGCGGTACCCACGGTTCGCAAGCGCCTCGCCGGCCTGGCGGAACGGAACAAGCCCGGCAAGCGTGTCGGCTTCACCGTGCGCGACGGCGAGGGAGCGCCGGCCTGACGCCGTCGATCGAGGACCGGCTCGCCGCGGCGGGGCTTCCGCCGCTTCCGCGGACGGCCTGGGCCGAGCTCGACCTCGACGCGCTGGGCTCCAACCTGGCGGCCATCCGGGCGCTCGCGGGGCCAGGGGTGCCGGTCCACCCGGTCGTCAAGGCCGACGGCTATGGTCACGGCGCGATCCCGATCGCCCGGGCCCTCGAGGCCGCGGGCGCTGACGGGTTCTGCGTGGCGGCATTCGATGAGGCCGTCGAGCTGCGAGCGGCCGGCATCCGGCGGCCCATCCTGGTGCTCTATCCCATCCCGCCGGCGCTCGCTCCGGTCGCGCGAGGGGAGCGGATCGCCGTCACGGCGGGCGATCAGGCGCTGCTCGAGGCGCTGCT
>JAICVI010000240.1 GCA_025935415.1 Chloroflexota bacterium | reverse complement strand
GCCTCGTGGGTCGCGTCCTCGGCCTCGATCCGGTCCCCGAGGAGGACGGCCGCGAGGCGGTAGCAGGCGTCGAGCCGGTCGTGGACGAGCGCCTCGAACGCCTGGTCCGATCCGCGCTGCCACCGAACCTCGCTTCGCACGACGCCTCCAAGGATGGCGTTCATCGCCGGTCCAGACGAGCGATGACGGCGAAACGTTCAATCCAGGCGCACCATCTGGCGGCCGACGCCTCCCACTGCGATGAGCCTCCGGCGGACCGGTCTCGCTGCGGTCAGCCTCCGGCGGCCTTGAGCCGTGTCGGGTGCAGGGACAGGGCCAGCGGCAGCTGCACGAGCGCGACGGCGACCAGGATCCAGGTCACGGCGGTGAAGTTGCCGAGGGCGTCGCGCACGAACCCCAGCACGACCGGCGAGGTCGCGGCGAGCAGGTAGCCGATCAGCAGCATGAGCGCGGAGATCGACGCGGCGTCGGCGGGATCGGCGGCGACGTCGACGGGCAGCGTGAGCGCGAGCGGGAAGTACGCGCCGATCCCGAGGCCCAGGAGCACGACCGCCGCGGCGGAGACGAGCGACCCGGCCGGCTCGGAAGGCGTCAGCGCGATCACCAGCGCGCCGGCCACGGAGAGCGATGCGGCGCCGGCGAGCTGGCTGCGTCGCGTGCCGATTCGATCGGCGATGACGGGCACCGCGAGCGTCGGCACGATGCCGATGCCCGTGAAGAGCGCCACCAGCCCGCCAGCCTCGACCGCGCCCCAGCCGCGCTCCGTGTAGATGCTCGCGAGCCAGGTGATGCCGCCGTAGAACAGGATCGACTGCGAGCCGAAGATCACGCCGAGGAGCCAGGCGGACGGCCGGCGCCAGGGCAGGTTCGGGCGTTGCGGCGCGGTTCGGCTGTGGCCGATGTCGCGCGGCATCAGCACGAGCCAGGCGACCAGGGAGATGAGCGCGAGCGAGGAGATGATCGCGAAGGACGCTCGCCAGCCGCCCATCGCCTCCGCGATCGGGACGGCCGCGGCGGCGGTGAACGTTGCACCGAGGACGAGGCCCGCGACGTACGCGCCGGTCCCCGCGGCCGGCTGACGGGACAGGCGCTGGCGGACGATCGACGGCAGGATCGGCCCGATCACGGCCATGCCGACACCGACGCCGATGGTCGCCAGCAAGACGGTCAGGCTGTCGGGGAGCACGGCCCGGAGGACGCCGAAGACAGCGATCAGGAGCACGCACAGCGCGGCGCCGAGACGCGGCCCGATCGACCCGGCGAGCACCGGCCCGAGCGGCGCGAGAAAGCCCATGCACAGCACGGGGAAGGTGCTGAGGAGGCCCGCGATGCCGTGCGACATCCCCAGGTCGGCCTGGATCTGCGCGACCAGCGGCCCGACGATCAGCGCCTGCGGCCGGAGCGCCGTGCCGATCAGGACCAGGGCGGCAACGATGCGGAGGGTCGATGCCGATGGGCGCATCCGTCGCGGGTCAGGCGCCGGCACGGAGGCGAGCTCCGATTCTCGCCGCCGCGGTCCGCACGGCCGCGGCGATTCGATCGTCCTCGCCCAGGCCCGGGAACCGATACGTGGGACCGTGCACGTGGACCGCGGCGACGATCTCGGCGCGGGCGTCGGCGATCGGCGCGGCGACGGAGGTCAGGCCCTCCGAGTATTCGTCGCGGACCCACGCGTGCCCGTCGCGCCGCACGTCCCGGAGGCGCTCCAGCAGCGCGCCCGCGTCCGTGAGCGTCCGGGAGGTGAACGCCTCGAGCGGCTCCGCGAGGTAGCGGGCCAGGACCGGAGCCGGCAGCTGGGCGAGGAACACCTGCCCGGACGGAACCGCGTGGAGGGGGATCCGGGTGCCGGTCCAGTCGCGCACCTGGATGGGGTTCGGGTTCGGCGGCTCGACCTGGTCGACGTACTGCACGGTCCAGCCGTCGCGGATGGCGACGCCGGCCGCCTCTCCCAGCTCCGTCGTCAGGTCGACCAGCACGGGACGGGCGATGGCCACGATGTCCCAGGTCTCGCCCAGTCCCTGGGCGATCGCGAGGAGGTCCGGTCCGAGCCGGTACCGGCGCTCGCCCGGTACCTGCTCGACTGCACCTTCTGACGCGAGAGCGGCGAGGAGTCGCGCGGCCGTGGATTTCGGGATGCGGGACGCGGCCGCGACCTCGCTCACCCCCAACGGGCCGCCCGCAAGCGCGCGAAGCACCCCGAACGCTCGGCGGATGCTCTGCACGCCGCTCTGGGAGCCACCGCGTATGCCGTTCGTCGGGCTGGACACAGGACCCTTCCTGGGCTAGATTTCTCGCTCGATCGTTCCACTATACGGCACCGTTCCGCAATGTGGAACACCTCAGAACGGAGCGCGGCGCGTGGCGGACGCGAACCAGGACTTCGACCTCTCGGCCCTTGCCGACGACGAGCTCGTCGAGCAGATGCACAACGACCTCTACGACGGCATGGCGCCGGAGATCGTGCAGGGCACGAACATTCTCCTCGGGCGAGGCTGGGGCGCCGACAAGGTGCTCAACGACGCCCTCGTCGAGGGGATGCGGATCGTCGGCATCGACTTCCGTGACGGCATCTTGTTCGTCCCTGAGGTGCTGCTCGCCGCCAACGCGATGAAGGCCGGGATGGAGATCCTGCGCCCCTTGCTCGCCGAGACCGGGGCCGAATCGATCGGCAAGATCGTCATC
>JAICVI010000033.1 GCA_025935415.1 Chloroflexota bacterium | reverse complement strand
GTCGTACTTCGAGGAGATCGCGCGCGATCACGTCCCGACATCGATCCTGTACCGCCGGACCATGGTCGAGCTGGCGGACCTGCTCGGCTGCGACTCGAGACCGGAGGCCGTCCACGAGGTCCGCGCGGCCCGTGGGGTGGAGTGGCTGACCCGCGAGATCGTCCGGCGTGCGAGCTTCAAGACCTGGCTGATCGACACGGGCTACGGCGCGGACATGACCTACTCCCTCGACGAGCTGCGCGGGCTGGCGCCGGTGAGGGTGGAGGAGATCCTGCGCCTGGAGCCGCGGATCGAGCGCCTGATCCTGGCGGCGGGACCCGAGGACTTCGACGGCTTCGTCGAGGCATTTCGAGCAGAGATCGCGGACCTGCGGTCCCGCGGCATCGTGGGCATGAAGTCCGTCCTTGCCTATCGCACCGGCCTCCACATCTCGGACGCCGGCCGTGACGATGCGGCGCGGGCCTACGCCACCGTCCGCGACGCGGCCCTGCGCGAGGGCCGGCTCCGGATCGCTTCGAAGCCGCTCCTCGATCACCTGATCGTGATCGCGGTCGAGGAGGCGGGCCGCCAGGGCGTGCCGATCCAGTTCCACACCGGCCTCGGGGATCCTGATCTCGATCTCACGCTGGTCGACCCCGCGGCCCTGCGACTCCTCTTCTCGGACCGCTTCCGGAGCGCGCCGATCGTGCTCCTGCACACGGGCTATCCCTACGTCCGCTCGCTCGCCTACCTCGCCGCGATGTTCCCGAACGTCTACGCCGACATCGGCGAGGCGATCCTGTTCGCGGCCGGCGAGGCGACCGAGATCTATCGCGAGCTGCTGGGGCTCGCGCCGGCGAGCAAGCTCCTGTTCAGCACCGATGCCTCGCTCGTCCCCGAGCTCTACTGGGTCGGCGCGCAGGTGGGACGGCGGGCGCTCGCCAGGGTCCTGGATGAGCACATCGCGGAGGGCACGCTCGACGAGGCGACGGCGCTCGACTGGGCGGGCCGCATCCTCGCGCGCAACTCGGAGGCGGTCTACAGCCTCTGATCGGCCTCCGGGACGGTCGCGGCGGCGCGGCGGAGCCCGCCACGCAGGAAGAGGCGGTCGAGCGGAATCTCACGCTGGCCGAGGAGCCCGTCGCGGCGGACGGTGATGACGACGATGAAGATCACCGCGAGGACGATCTGGCTGAGCCCGTACAGGAGGGTCGCGTCCTCGACCCGCCGCAGCACTTCCGTGAGCCCCACGATCCCGATCGCGCCCAGGATCGAGCCGCTCACGGAACCCATCCCGCCGATGACCAGCATCGTGATGACCCGGAACGTCAGGTCGAAATAGAAGACCGTCGGCGAGAACGACGTGATGAAGTGGGCGTACAGCGAGCCCGCGACGGACGAGAAGAACGCCCCGATGACGAAGGCCACGAGCCGTGGGTCCAGCACGCGCACGCCGATGGCCTGGGCAGCGAGGCGGTCCTCGCGCTGGGCCAGCATCTCGCGGCCGACTGGCGAGCGCTTCACCCGCCAGACCACGTAGACCACGACGAGGAGCCAGATCCAGACCCACCACAGGTTGGTGTTCGGCGTGACGTTCGAGAACGTCCGCGACCCGCGCGTGAAGGTGTCGGCGTTGAAGAGCACGACCCGGACGATCACGAGGAAGCCGAGTGTCGCCACGGCCACGAAGTGCCCCGAGAGCCGCATCAGCACCCGGCCGACGAGCCAGGCGATCGCGGTCACGAGCAGCGCGGCGACCACGGTGGCGCCGAGGAACCCGATGGGAACGGGCCCCGCCATCTGGTCGAGATGGACGCCGGCCAGCCAGTCGGGCAGGTCCGAGAGGTAGGCGTCCTTGAGCCCGACGGGCAGGGTCAGGATCGCGGAGACGTACGCGCCGAGCGCCATGAACCCGATCTGTCCGAGCGAGAAGACGCCGGTGAAGCCGCTCGTCAGGTTGAGCGCGAGCGTGAGGATCGTGAAGATCCCGAGGTTGATGGCCAGGCCCTGCCAGAACGCCTGCCCGCTGGCCTCGAGCACGGCCAGGCCCGCGGAGACGAGCAGGATCACCGCTCCGGGGCCCCCGGCGCGGCGGAGGCGGTCTCCGGTCATCCCTCGTCGGTCCGATCGCGCCGCCCGAGGATGCCCTGGGGCCGGACCAGGAGGACCACGATCAGGACGACGAACACGATGGCGTCCCGCCAGCTCGCGAGCCCGGCCGGAAGCCACTGGTGCAGGAAGCCGAGGACATCGGGCGGGACCGATCCGGCGGGGATCAGGTCGCCGATCCCGGACAGGGCCGTGACGAGGACCTCCAGGAACCCGAGCACGAAGCCGCCCACGACCGCGCCGGAGATGCTCCCGAATCCGCCGATCACCGCGGCAATGAACGCCTTGAGCACCGGCGTGAACCCCATGTAGGGATTGATCTGCCCGGCCTGGACGGAATACAGGAGCCCGGCCACGGCGGCGAGCGCGGATCCGATCGCGAACGCGGTCGCGACCACGCGGTTGACGTTGATCCCGACGAGCCGCGCCGCGGGCACGTCCTCGGCCGTCGCCCGCATCGACAGGCCCAGGTCGGTGCGGGTCACGAACAGGGTCAGCAACCCGAGCAGCAGCAGGCCGACCACGAAGCTGGCGACGTTGACCTTCGGGATCGTGATCGTGCCGAGCGTCACGACGCCGCTCAGGGCCTCCGGGCTGGGGAAGGCGATCAGCTGGGGCTTGTCGACGAGCCTCGTCGCGAGCAGGGTCCCGTTCTGGAGGATCTGGCCGACCGCGAACGACGACAGCAGCACCGCCACGTCCGGCGCGCCGCGGATCGGGCGGTACGCGACCCGCTCCATCAGCAGTCCCACGACGACCGTCGCGCCGACGATGATCGGCAGGCTCACGAGGAGCGACAGGCCGGCGCCGATGCAGAACACGGCGACGTAGGCGGCGATCATCATCAGGTCGCCGTGCGCGAAGTTGATGAGGCGCAGGATCCCGAAGACCATCGCCAGGCCGACGGCCATAAGGGCGTAGAGGCTGCCGGCGCTGAGCGCGTTGACCACCTGCTGGATCGCGTACTCGGTCACAGGGCGACGCCTCCGACGCCGAGGTAGGACTGCTCGACCTTGGGATCGGAGCGCAGGACGCCGGCAGGCCCGTCCAGCGTGATCCGGCCCGTCTCCAGGACGTAGGCGCGGTCGGCCACGTCGAACGCGTGGTGCACGTTCTGCTCAACGAGCAGGATCGTCCGGCCACGCTCCTTCAGCTGCGCGATGGTCGCGAAGATGCGCTCGACCATGAGCGGCGCCAGCCCGAGCGATGGCTCGTCGAGGAGCAGCAGGCGAGGGCGGCTCATGAGCGCCCGCCCGATCGCGAGCATCTGCTGCTCGCCGCCGGACAGGGTCCCGCCGGCCTGGTCGCGGCGCTCGCGGAGGAGCGGGAAGAGCTCGAGCACCATCGCGAGGTCCTCGGCGACGGCCGCGGCCTCGGACCTCGGGCGCGAGACCGCGCCGAGGCGGAGGTTCTCGGCGACCGTGAGGCCGCCGAAGATCCGGCGGCCCTCCGGGCAGTGGGAGATGCCGAGCGAGACGATGCGGTCCGACGCGGCACGGGTGATGTCGACGCCCTCGAACGTGATGCTCCCCTGGGTCGGGCGGAGGAGCCCGGAGATCGTTCGCAGCGTCGTCGTCTTGCCGGCGCCATTCGATCCGATGAGCGCCACGAGCTCGCCCTCGGCGACGCGCAACGAGACGCCCTGGAGGGCCCGGATTGCGCCGTAGCGAACGTGCAGGTCCACGACCTCAAGCATCGCGGCCCTTGCCCAGGTAGGCGGCCACGACCTGTGGGTCGGCACGGACGGCAGCGGGGACGCCGTCCGCGATCAGCCGGCCGTGGTTGAGCACCTGGATCCGATCACACAGGTTCATGACCAGCGGGATGTCGTGGGCGACGAGGATCACGGTGATGCCCTGGTCGTCCCGGATCCGGCGGATGAGGCGAAGCAGCTCCTGGGTCTCCACCGGATTCATGCCGGCATTGGGCTCGTCGAGCAGGAGGATCCGAGGCGAGGTCGCGACCGCGCGCGCGATCTCGAGCCGCCGCTGGTCTCCGTAGGGGAGGTGGCGCGCCAGCCGATCGCGATGCTGCTCGATGCCGAAGCGTTCCAGCAGCTCCGTCGCGCGCTCCGTGAGCTCTCGCTCGGTGGCACGAAACGACGACGTCGAGAGCAGCGCCGACACGATGGAGCGGCGGGCGTCGCGCTGGAGCCCGACCTTGACGTTGTCGATCACGGGGAGGTCGCCGAAGAGCCGGATGTTCTGGAAGGTCCGGGCGATGCCGAGGCGCGAGACCCGCCACGCCGGCGCCCCGGTGATGTCCGCACCCGCCAGCCGGATCGTGCCGCTGGATGGGCGCAGGAACCCGGACAGGAGGTTGAACAGGGTCGTCTTGCCGGCGCCGTTCGGGCCGATGACGCCATGGATCGATCCAGGCGACAGCTGGAGCTCGTAGTCGGCGAGGGCGACGAGGCCGCGAAAGGAGCGCGACAGCCCCGCGACCTCCAGCAGCGAGCCGGTCGTGCTCACGCTGGAGCCGCGGCGGCCCTCCGGCGAGCCCGGGGAACCTGCGGCGACGATGTGCGGACCCACGCGCGGAGTGTCGGACATTCGCGCACCCGCGGCACGCCCGATCTTGCGGCGTGACCGGGGCCCTGATGCTTCCCGTAGGCTTCCGCGCATGGCATCGAGCGGGATGGCGACCATCACCCCAGCGCACCTCGAGCAGCTCCGCCGGTCCTTCCGGGGCGACATCATCGACCCTGGCTCGCCCGCGTACGACGATGCCCGCCGCGTGTGGAACGCGATGTTCGACCGGAAGCCCGCGCTCGTGGTGCGGCCCACGAGCGTCGCGGACGTCCAGGCGGCGATCCGCTTCGGGCGGGAGCGGGACCTGGAGATCGCGGTCCGCGGCGGTGCGCACAGCGCCGTCGGGCATTCGACCACGAATGGCGGGCTCATCGTCGACATGGGCCGGATGAACACGGTCCAGGTGGATCCCCAACGGCGCCTCGCGACGGCGGGCGGCGGCGCGCTGCTGGGTCACCTGGACATCGCTGCGCAGGAGCATGGGCTCGTGTGCCCGGTCGGCGTCGTCGGGCACACCGGGGTCGCCGGGCTGACGCTGGGTGGCGGCGTCGGGCGGCTGCAGCGGCATTTCGGGCTCACGATCGACAGCCTCCGCGCGGTCCAGCTCGTGACCGCGGACGGTCAGGTCGTTCGCGCGAGCCGGCAGGAGGAGCCGGATCTGTTCTGGGGGCTGCGGGGCGCCGGCGCGAACTTCGGGATCGCCACGAACCTGGAGCTGGACCTCCATCCCTTCGGCGGCACCCTGCATCGAGGCGTCCACGTCTGGCCGGCCGCCGACGTCCACGAGGTCTGGGAAACGTTTCGCGACTGGGCCGCGAGCGCGCCGGAGACAGTCTCCGCGATCTTCACGGTCGGGATCGGGGAGACCGAGGCCGACGACCCCGGGACCATCGCGAACGAGCCGGTCGTGATCGTCTCCTACAACCACAGCGGCGCGGCGACCGACGTGGAGCGGGACATCGCGCCACTGCTCGCGGGCCCGAGGGCGACGAAGGTCACGGCGACCAGCGAGCCCTACCTCACGGCGCAGGGCTCCAGCGACCTGACGCTGGCGTGGGGCTCGCGAACGGCGATCCTCGGCGGCTACGTGCGGGACTGCTCTCCCGCGGTTCTCGATGCCTTCGTGGAGCATGTCGAGACGGCGCCGGCGGAGGGCAGCATCTCCGTCACCATGCTGGGCGGTGCGATCGGGCGGCGCGATGATGCCGATGCGGCCTTCACGGGCCGAGCCCACCCCTTCGACGTCAGCCCCGACACGTCGTGGGCGGACCCCGCGGAGGACGAGGCGAATCTCGCCTGGGTCCGCGACGCGATGGCCATCGTCGAGCCGGATCTGCTGCCGGGCCGGTACATCAACGAGCTCTCTGACGAAGGTCCGGACGTCACGGCGGCCGCCTACGGCGAGGCCAAGCTGGAACGGCTCCGCGCTCTCAAGCGCGGGTGGGATCCGGCCAACGTCTTCCGCCTGAACCACAACATCGCGCCGTAGCGCGCCAGGAGCCAGGTCGAGCGTGCTCATCGTCGTGCCGCCCTCGGAGACGAAGCGCCCGCCCGCGACGCATGGCTCGCCGGTGGACCTCGAGCGGCTGTCCTTTCCGGAGCTCCGGGAGACCCGCCGGGCGGTGCTGGACGCCCTGATCGTGACGAGCGCGGGCCTCGATGCGTTCGAGCGGCTGCTCGTCCGCCCCACGCTGGCGCGCGAGGTTGCGCGGAACACCCATCTCCTCGAGCTCCCGGCGATGCCCGTGCTCGACCTCTACACGGGGCCGCTCCATGACGGCCTCGATGCCGCGCGCCTGTCGCACGCGGGCGCCGAGCGCGCAAGCCGCCGGGTCGTCGTCGCCTCGGCCCTGTGGGGCGCGCTGCGACCGGTCGATCGGATCCCGCCCTACCGCATGCACCTCTGCGCGCACCTTCGCGGCCTCGAGCGCGTCGAGCGGCGCTGGCGCGAGCACCTCCCGAGCCTGCTCGCGGAGGCCGCGGGCGACGGGATCGTCGTCGACCTCCGGTCGCCGGTCTACCAGGCTGCCGGGACCGCCGCGGTTCCCGGGGAGCGAGCCGTCACCCTGCGGGTCGACCAGGGACCGAGCGGCCACCGGATCGGGGACGTCATCGCGAAGCGGGTGCGCGGCGAGGCGGCCCACCACCTGCTGGAGTCCGGCGCGGATCCGGCCGGTCTCCAGGAGCTCTCCGAGGTGCTCGCGGAGCGATGGCCCGTCCGGCTCGAGCCACCTGACCGGCGCGGGAAGTCGTGGACGATGACCCTTTCGATCGACTGACCGGAACGATCGACGGAGGCTGGTAGGTTCGGGCCTATTCGGGTGAAGCGCTGGCGTCGGGTGGCGAGGGCGCTTGCGTCTCGTCGCCGGCAGGGACGAGGTCGACGGCGCGAACGCGGCGGCTGCGGCCCGCATCGGTGCGGATGACCGCCGCGGGGATGACCCCGCCGACGACCGATTCGACGGTCGCGAGCTCGCCCGCGTACAGGCCGCTCTGGATCCGGACCCGGTCGCCCTGGCGCATCTTGGACTCGCCGCGGATCGCGTTGAGGTCGATCGAGACCGTGCGAGCCGCGGCAGCGATGGCGCGAGGGTCGGTAACCGGTGCGCCGGGAGGCGCAGGCGCGCCGGGTCGCGCCTTCGGGTAGAAGACCTTCTTGCGCTTCATTCGCGCCGCCGCCGGCGCTCGTCGGTCTTGGGCGGCTTCGGCTCGTGCCCGGGTCGGGGTGGACGCGGTGGGGTGCCCGGCGCCATGTCCGGAGGAGGTGGAATCGGGCCTCGGGCCTTGGAGGCTCGGACCTGCTCGTCGAAGGCCTTGGCGACGTCCGGGGGGACGCTGCCGCGCCAGGCGCGCTCGACCTCGGCCATGCGGGCCTGCTGCTCGGCCTTGCGAGCGGTGTGATAGGCGGACCGCTTCGACATCGCGCCTCCTTGGGTGCTGCGGAGGAACGCGGCGCTCCCCACTGCCGACAAGCGTAGCGGGACGGCGGCGAGCGCTCGACCTTGCCATGATGCCGGGGTGTACCAGCCGGCCCACAAACGGTTCGAGGTCGCCGACGCTGCCGCCGTCATCGCGGAGCTCAGCCGGGTCGTGCCGGCCACGCTCGTGACACATGGGCCGGACGGCTTCCGGGCCTCGATCCTGCCGATGCTGTTCGACGCCGAGGAAGGCCCGGCCGGGATCCTCCGCGGCCACCTCGCCCGCGGGAACCCGCAGTGGCGCGAGATCGAGGCAGTGATCGCCGATGGTCGGGCGGCGACGGCGCTCGCCATCTTCCAGGGCCCGGACGCCTACGTGTCGCCCGCGTGGTACGAGGAGAAGCGGTTGACGGGCAAGGTCGTCCCGACCTGGAACTACGTGACCGTCCAGGTCCAGGGCGGGATCACGACCATCCACGACCCGACCTGGCTCGTGCCCCACGTCGCCCGCCTCGTGGACCGGCACGAGCGCGGTCGCAGCGAGCCGTGGGCCCTGGCCGATGCGCCCGAGGACTACGTCGGCTCGCAGGCGCGCGCGATCGTCGGACTGGAGCTGCGGATCGAACGGCTCGAGGCGAAGGCCAAGCTCAGCCAGAATCGTTCGGCGGCGGACATCGACGGCGCGATCGAGGGGCTGTCCACGGGGTCGCCGCGCGAGCAGGACGTCGCGGCGGCGATGCGACTTCACCGTGACGCCGCCGGCACAAACGGCCCGGAAGGTTAGCGAGACGAGAGGGCGAGCCCATGATCTCGGCTCGACGATGAAGGTGCCCAACGAGCTCCATGACGACCGGGCATTCGCCCAGGGGGGCGCGCTCGCGGACATGGGGCGCATGGTCAGCGGCGGACGGCTCGAGACGCTGGCGGCGATCGGCTCCGAACGCTGGCCCGTCCGACGGGGCTGCTCATGAACGGCGGCAGGACTGACGCCGGCGAGGTCATGGCGATCGCGAAGCTGATCGAGCCGGCCCTGCACCAGTACCCGCATACGGCGTTTTCCGGATATCGCCGCCGCTGCCGCGCTCCATAGGATCGCCGCTCGCCACGGCAACGGGGGAGGCACGACGATGCGAATGGCTGAGGTGGGGTCTGCCCGACCGCGTGCTCGATCGCGGCCGAGCCGGATCGACTTCCTGGCCGTGCTGCTGTCCCTCGCACCGCTCGGGATGCTGCTGGCCGTGGCGGCCGATCCGGAGGTCACCCGGCTGGTTGGGATCTCGGCGCTCGGCTGGGTGATCGGGTTCACGCTCGCGTGGACGTTCCTCGGTGTCGTCGCGGTGGCCCGGTCGCATTCGCCGCTTGCCCGCGCGATCGCCCTCCTCGTCTTCACGATCCCGGCCGCGGTCGCCGCCGTCGTCGGACCCTGGCTGCCGCTGCTCCAGTAGGCCGTCGCGCCGGCCGCCGCAACATCGCGGCCCGGCCTAGAGTTCCGGCGTGAGCGTCCTCGGGGCGGCGCCGGGCCTGGTCGGGCGAGCTCATGAGCTCGAGGCGGTCGATCGCCTGGTCGACCGGCTTCAGGCACGTTCCTCGGCCCTCGTGATCGAGGGCGAGGCCGGGATCGGCAAGACGTCGATCTGGCGCGCGGCGGTCGATCGCGCCGCCGTGGTCGGAGCCCGGATCCTCCGGGCGGCGCCCGCGGAATCCGAGCGAGCCATGACCCTCGGCGTCCTTACGGACCTGCTCTCGGACGTCACGCAGCAGGAGATGGCCCCGTTGCCGGCCATCCAGCGCCACGGCCTCGAGATCGCCCTGCTGCGGGAGGCTCCGTCGGGCCGGCTGCCGGATCAGCGGGCGCTTGCCGTCTCGACGGCCACGCTCCTTCGGAACCTCGCCGCCGACCGACCGCTGCTCATCGCGATCGACGACGCGCAGTGGGTCGACGAGACGTCGGCGGCCGTCATCGCCTATGCCGTGCGCCGACTCGGGGACCTTCGCGCGGGCGTCCTGCTGGCACTGCGGGGATCGGCCGATGCGGCAGCGCTGGAGGGCCTGGCCGGCGTGCCCGCGGAAGGGCGCGACAGCATCCGGGTCGGCCCAATGCCTCTCGCGGCGCTGCACCAGCTCTTCGAGACTCGGCTGGGCCGGTCCTTTCCGAGGCTCGTCCTGCTGCAGGTCGAGCACGCGTCCGCCGGCAATCCGTTCTTCGCGCTGGAGATCGCGCGCGAGCTCGCGGCGATCGGGGGCGAGATTCATCCGGGTGAGCGCCTGCCGATCCCCGAATCCCTGGGTGGCCTGCTCGAGGCTCGAATCGAGGCGTTGCCGAGGGCGACGCGCGACGTGCTGCTGCTCGCCGCGCTGGCGACGGAGCCCACGATCGACACGCTCGTCCGCGTCGAGGCCGGCGCCGCTGACGATCTCGGGCCAGCCATCGCCGCGGGAATCGCCCGGCTCGACGCGAACGGGGTGCGGTTCGAGCACCCGCTCCTGGCCCAGGCCGTCATCCAGGCGCGGAGCCCGGCCGACGTTCGGCGCGCACATGCCTCGCTGGCCGCCGTCGCCGGTGCCGAGGAGGCGCGTGCCCGCCACCTCGCCGGCGCCTCCGACGGCCCGGATGCGCGCGTCGCGCAGGCCGTCGAGGAAGCCGCGCACGTCGTGCGCGACCGAGGCGCCACCATCGACGCGGCCAGCCTGTACGAGCGTGCCAGCGAGCTGACGCCGCCGGGCGACACGGCCGACGCGCTGCGGCGGGCGGCGCTCGCCGGCGAGACGCTCTTCGTCGACGTCTCGGAGGTCGTCCACGCTGACCGGATCCTGGCGCGCGCGATCGATGCCGCCCCGCCCGGCCCCCAGCGCGCCCTGGCGATGAGCCTGCGGGCGATCCTTCGCTACTACCACGGCGATACGCCCGACGCGGTCAGGCTCGGCGACCTAGCGGTCGAGGAGGTCGGGCTGGGAACGTCCCCCGAGGCGAGGACCCGCCGCGCGACCGTGCTGTCCCGCGCGGCCTTCCTGGTGATGCAGCTGGACCTCGAGCGGGGGCTCCGGCTCGTCGAGGAGGCGCTCCGGCTCATCGACCCGCTGCCCGCGGGCGCCGACCCGGAGCTGCTGGCCAATGCGCTGCTCCTGCACGCGAGCGCGTCCCTCGGGCTCGTGCGCGGCTACGACGAGGAAGAGGTCCAGCGCGGCCTTGCGCTCATCCGGCCCGAGGGTCGCTCCTGGGAGCACGAGGGCGCCGACGGGATCGCGTTCGGCATCGCCCGGCTCACCGACGACCTCGACCTGGCGATCGCGATGACCCGCGACCTGATCCGCGCCAAGTCCGGCCCGGGCGGCGATGATCCCTTCAACCTGGTCCAGCTCTCCGGGCTGCAGGTGCTGCGCGGCGACCTCGTCGAGGCACGCGCCAGCGCCGAGGCCGCCGACGACGGCTACGCGGCCGAGGGCGCCGACGTATTCCCGTCGTGGCGTCTTCGGGGCCTCGCGCTCGTGGCCGCGCATGAGGGCCGCCTGGAGGACGCCCGCCGGATCGCGCTCGAGGGCCTGCAGCTGGCACTGGCCGCCGGGGATCTGACCCTCGAGGCGTACCACCGCCACGTCCTCGGTTTCGTGGCGCTCTCGGCCGCCGACGTCCGTGAGGCCCACGAGCAGCTCGAGGCAGCGGCGCGAGCCGCGATTGCCACGGGCACCCGCCATCCGGGCCGCTTCAAGCTCGACGGCGACCGCCTTGAGGCGGCCCTCGGGGTGGGCGACCTCGCAGGCGGTCGCGCGATCGTCGCCAGCCTCGAGCACGCCAACGACCGCGCGCCCACGCCGTGGACCCGCGCGATCGCGGCGCGCGGCCGGGGGCTCGTCCTCGCGGCCGAGGGCGAGCTCGGGGGCGCCGTCGCCGCCCTCGCGCGGGCGCTGGCGGCGCACGAGCGCCTGCCGATGCCGCTCGAGCGTGGCCGGACCCTCCTGGCGCTGGGGCAGGTCCACCGGCGGCGCAAGGAGAAGCGCCTTGCGGACGAGCGCCTCCGCGAAGCGATCGCCCTCTTCGGCAGGCTCGGCGCCCGGGCCTGGGCGAAGCGTGCGAGCGAGGAGCTGGCGCGCGTGGGGCGCCGCCCGCGTGCCACCGCGGAGCTCACGGAGACCGAGCGCCGCGTCGCCGAGCTCGCCGCCCGCGGGCTGTCCAGCAGGGAGATCGCGGACGCGGCGTTCCTCGCGCCGAAGACCGTCGGGAACGTGCTCGGGCGCGTCTACCAGAAGCTCGACATCCACTCGCGCGCGGAGCTGGGGGCGCGGATGGGGTCGCGGGCCGGGGACAGATCGGGGTAATCGCCCCTTTCGTCGGGCGATGCCGGCGATCGAGCATCCGTGCGATGGACCGCGCAGCCAACGTGCCGCCGACACGGATGTTCCTGGTCGAGCGCTACTGGCCCGGCATCGACGAGCCGGGCGCGCGATCGGTCGCGTCCGCGCTCGAGTCGAAGGCCCTCGAGATGTCGGCCGAAGGCCAGGTCGTCGAGCATGTCGGTTCGATCCTGATGCCGGTCGACCAGGTCGTCTTCACGCTCATCACGGCCGGGGACGAAGCCGCCGTCCGCGCGCTCAACGAGCGGGCCAACGCGCCGCTCGATCGGATCGCGGCTGCCATCGGTATCGGGATCGGGCCAAAGGCGCTCGATCGGGAAGGGGAATCATGACCTCGAAGCCACTCGCGCTCGCCATCGCCGCCGCGGCGGTCATCCTCAGCGCCTGCTCGTCAGCTGCCACGAATCCCGCGACGGCAGGCCCGCTCGCGACCCTGCCGGTCGCCGTCGCCACAGCGACACCCGCCTCCACACCGGCGGGCACGACCGCGCCGGCTCCGACGGAGCCCGCGGCCGGTGGTTCGGCGCCGCCACCCGACGTCGATCCGTGCACGCTCCTCACGAAGGACGAGGCATCGACGCTCATGGGCGCCAAGCTCGGCGACGGCGTCAGCTCGACCCTGGATCCTGACCGCGTGTGCACCTGGAAGGGCTCCGGTCTGACCGAGGTGAAGCTGATCCTCGCGCCGAAGGCGCCGAGCGCGGAAACGGCGCAGGCCTACTGGGACGCAGCCGTCGCGCAGAAGCCGGCAGAGGTCAAGATCGCGGACGTGCCGGGGTTCGACCGGGCCGCGTACGGGAGCGGCGCCGCGCAAGGCGTCAGCCTCAGCGCCCTGTTCGTCATCCAGGGCACCTGGTTCTTCGACCTCTACTGCGGCTTCCCGGCGTGCAGCGTGGGCAATCACGTGACCGCCGCGAACCTCATCGTGGGCCGCCTGCCGTAAGGCCTCCGGACGACCTCTGCGCGCTCGCTGCCGCGCGCGCAGCTGCTCGCGCCCTTGAAAGCGACCGTTTCGTCCTCCTCCGCTAGCGTTGGAGGCGATCCGACAACGTTTTCCAGGAGGTCGACGTGCTCTTCCACATCAAGCAGTCCCACGCGCCCGCCGATTGCCCGTACGGCAAGGGAGGCTCCAGGTCGCTGTTCGACGAGAGCGCGCCAGGGGTGAAGCTGCACGGCTATTGGCTGGCATTCCCGCAGCACACGACCTTCCTCGTGGTCGAGACCGACGACGTCGGCAACCTCCAGGCGTTCCTGCGGCCCGGCACCAACCGCTGCGTCGCCGAGATCACGCCTGTTTCCGATATGCCCGCGAAGTAGTCGAGCTCCTGCCGCGCTGAGGCGATTCAGCGGACGAGGCGGTCGAACAGGTCCGCGAGAGACTCCTCGGGTGATTCGGTGACGCCGCCGTGGACCTCGGAGGGCTGGAGCATCGTGCTCGCCGGCGAGGCGACCCACCGGAAACGCTCCGGGGCATCGAGGCGCGCGATCGGGCCGCCGTCAGGATCGCCGGCGACGATGCGCGCGATCTCGTCGAGGTGTGACTGCACGGCATCGAGGTCGAGCTCGCCTGCCAGCGCGGCCAGCGCCTTGCGCTGCCTCGGGCCCACCTCGATTCTCGCTTTGAGGTAGCCCCGCGTCCGGCAGAACACGACGACGCCGACGTTCACGCCCTCGCCGCGCTCGACGCGGGGGACGACGCGCAGGATCGCGTACTCGAACGGCTGGGCTTTCGCGCCCCCGTCAGGCGGCACGCCGGAGCCCCTCGATTGCATCGACGAGCGCAGCCGGCGTCGCCACGCGTGCAAGCAGGTACGCGACGTAGGCGTCGCGCTGGGCGGCGGCGTCGCCGACGCCGGGGTGGGGGAGCAGCCAGGCGTCGGGCACCAGCGCCACGATCGAGCAGAGGAGCGGCTCGGTCACCAGCGGCGCCAGCCGAGCGTGGGCTGCCTCGAGCGACGAGGCGTACGGCAGGAGGACGTGGTCCGCGATCGTGTCGAGCGGCCGGCGGGCGTGCGCGTCTTGGTCCCGCCAGGTGTGGTGGATGAACAGCGACGCCCCGTGGTCGATCAGGAACAGCCTCCGGTGCCAGGCGAGGATGTTGGGGTTTCGGGGCGACCGATCGGTGTTCGTGACGAGCGCGTCGAACCAGACCACGTTCGCCGCGAGCTCGGGGTCGGGTCGCCCGTCGGCGCGCGGGTTGAACGTCAGCGAGCCGGGCAGGAAGTCGATGCCGGCGTTCAACCCGGGGCTGCGCTCCAGCAGCTCGCCCACCCAGGGGTCGCCGTCGAGCCCGCCCAGCGACGGGTCGATGTCGACGATCACGATCTCCGGCACCGGCAGCCCGAGGGCCCGCCCAAGCTCGCCGGCGATCATTTCGGCGACGAGCGCCTTGGGACCTTGCGCGGCGCCGTGGAATTTCACGACATACAGCCCGTCGTCGTCCGCCTCCACGAGGCCGGGGAGCGAGCCCCCCTCCCGAAACGGCGTCACGTACTTCGTGGCGCGGACGGTCCGGAGCGCGTGCGCGTCCACGGTTGGACGCGGGAGTGGTTCCACGGTCGAAGCCTAGCCCGGCCGACCCCGGCCTGACACCTCCGTCGCGACCGCCGCCGTTCGCCCTACGAGCGCGTCCCGGTGATCAGGCGCTCGCGATCGAACATCGGCGCGACGACGCGCCAGCCCTGAGTGTCGGCCGCCACGAGGACGGCCCCGGCCGCCACGAACAGCGTCGTCGTGGCGTGGACGATGTCGAACGCGATCATGACGACGACCAGGAGCAGCGGCAGGCTGCCGAGGATGCTCAGCTGCTGCGCGACCCGGGCATCGCTCGTTCGCGTCGAGATCGCGAGCCCGATCCACGTGGACGCGGCCGCGAGGAGGGGCGTGTAGACGACCTGGACGATGATCGACTGGCTCTGGAGGATCGCCGCGGAGATCTCGGGCCTCGCAAAGAGGGCGACCGCGACCAGGAAGATGCCGTAGACCAGGTACGCGACGACGATCGACGGGACGATCGCGGCGAGGGCCTTGCCGAGGATGAGCTCCTCCCGCCGGATCGGCGTGGTCAGGACCGGCTCGAGCGAGCCCTGCTGGCGCTCGCCGGTGATCGCGTGCGCGGCCAGCGTGGCCGGGACGAGGATCGGGATCCCGAGGAGGTACAGCAGCTCGTAGGTGTGCTGGAGGTACCCCGCCGCCTCGGCGCCGGAGGAGAAGATCGCGACCATCGGCTGGACGAGGAACACAATCGGGAAGATCGCGACGGCAACGAGGACGGAGCGGTTGCGCCGGTACTCGCGCAGCTCCTTGCGGGTGATGGCCCAGACGCGGCGCCGGTTCAGGGTCGCGAGGCCGGCGATCCCGCGCGAAACGAGGATCATCGGCTGGCCGCCTCCACGTCCTCGTCGACGAGCTCCAGGTAGACGTCCTCCAGCGAGTGCCGCTCCTGGGCGATGCTCAGGACGTTCGCGCCGGCCGACACGAGGGCGCGGGTGACCGCGGGTGCCGCGAGCTCCGCGTCGCTGACGGTGAGGTCGTAGGTCGATCCGCTCGCCTCATCGGCGGCATCCGCGGGAGACGCGGCGCGCCACTCCGTGACCCCGGGCTGACCCCCGAACACCTGCGCCGGGTCGGACAGGGCCTCCCGCGTCCGCACCACCAGCGCCGGCTTGAACAGCCGGTCGCGCAGCTCGGCAGGCTTCCCGATGGTCTGGAGGGTCGTGTTCAGGATCGCCACCCGATCGCAGAGGCGCTCGGCCTCGCCGAGGCGATGGGTCGTGAGGAAGATGGTCGTGCCCCGCTGGCGCAGGCCGGTGATGAGCTCGTGGACCTCGCGGGCGGCAACCGGGTCGAGGCCGGACGTGGGCTCGTCGAGGAACAGGATCTCCGGCTCACCGAGCACGGCGCGCGCGAGCGCGACGCGCTGCCGGAGGCCCTTCGACAACGTGCCGCACGGATCATCCCGGCGCGCGGTCAGCCGGACCGCCTCGAGCGCCGCGTCGATTCTCGCTCGCGGGTCCGCGACCTCGTACAGGTCGGCGAAGCACTCGAGGTTCTCGCGGACGCTGAGGCGCAGGTACAGCCCCGGCGCTTCAGGCATCACCGCGATCCGGCGGCGGATCTCGACGCCGTTCTCCTCCGAGAGCGGGATCCCGGCGACGGTAGCCGTCCCGGAGGTCGGAGCCAGCAGCGTCGCGAGCGTCCGGACCGTGGTCGTCTTGCCAGCGCCGTTCGGCCCGAGGAACCCGAAGACCTCGCCCTGCCCGACCTCGAAGCTCACGTCCTTGAACGCCGCGCGGTCGCCGAACTGCTTCGACAGGTGCTCGACGCGGATCGCAGGCGAGGATGC
>JAICVI010000013.1 GCA_025935415.1 Chloroflexota bacterium | reverse complement strand
GAGATGAGCTAGCGGAGGATCCGCCTCGGCGGCTCGTCGAAGTCCAGATCCACGCTCACCCTGACGTTCGGAGGCTCGCCGGACCGCGCCGGGTGGACGTCAGCACGCCGCGCGACTCGTCGAGTACCACGGGGGGCGATATTCGACAGGAACCAGGTCGCGGCGAGCGGGCCGGCGGGCTCGCGCAGCCATGACACGACCCGCCGCGAGTCGATCGGCAGCATCCGCGCCAGCGGCTCGGCCTGGCCCGCCAGCAACCGCCTGAGGCGTGCCGACTCGGGCAGCACCAGGACCGCCCCCACGGAGGCCGGTTTCCAGCCCAGCCGCTCCGCCACGATCGCCGGCGCCAGCCGTTGCTTTTCGTCCAGCTTCCGTCCGACGGCCTCGGACGACGGAATGTCGGACTTGATCTCGCCCACCACCGCGGCGCGGACGGCGGGCAGCACGCCGAGCACGTCGATCGAGCCGCGCTCGCCGTACATCGAATAGGTGATCTCCAGCATCGGCGTCCAACCCAGGCGCTCGAGTCGCCGCGCAAAGGCCCCGACGAGCGTCGCGTGACCGGCGTCGACGAGGCGTTCCAGCTCGGCGCCGCGCCACCGTGGCTCGATGAGCACCCGGGCGTCCAGGGCGGCAAAGACCGCGCGCAGCGTCTCGACCTTGACGGCACCCAGATGGCCGCGCTCCACCGTGGAGATGAGCGACTGCGAACATCCGGCTCGCGCTCCGAGATCCGACTGGCGCCAGCCACGGCGACGACGCAGCGCCCTGAGCACGAGGCCCACCGTCCGGTCGTCCACGCGCGAAGCATCGCCGTCGCCGCTTACTCCCGGCTCACCTCGGCCTGGACGCGGATCCCGACGCCCGTTTCCGGGACGAGCCGGCAGGTGACGCGGGTTCCGCCGCAGGCGGTTCGCCTTTGCCTTCGCCTTTGCCTTCACCCTCGCCTTCACCCTCGCCCTCGCCCACGAGCGAGATGAACACATCCACGAGCTGGGGATCGAACTGGACGCCGCGCTGCCGACGGAGCTCGGCCACCGCCTCGGCGTGGGACATCGCGCGCTTGTACGGCCGGACCGAGATCATCGCCTCGTAGGCATCCGCGATCGCGACGATTCGCGACCCGATCGGGATCTCCGCGCCGGCGAGGCCGTGCGGGTAGCCCCGGCCATCGAACCACTCGTGATGGTGCAGGACGATCTGGGCCGCGTCCCGGATGGACCCGGCCTGCTCCAGCACGACCTGGCCGATCTTGGGGTGCTCCACGATCGAGCGCCACTCCGCGGCATCCAGCGCCGCCGGCTTCGACAGGATCTCGTCCGGGATGGCGAGCTTGCCGAGGTCGTGCAGGAGGCTCGCGGTGCGGATGCGGTCGATGTCGCCGCCGGGGAGACCGATGGCTCGACCGATGTCGGCGGCGAGGTCGGCGATGAGCTGGGAGGCGCCGCCGGCCCATCCCGGCCGATCCGCGAGCGCCTCGAGCAGGTGGTGGTTCGAGGCGTCGAAGGCCGCCCGGCCGATCTGCGTGGCCCTGGCTCGTGCGTTCGGGTCGATCGTGGCATGGGTCACCGAGGCATCCTCGTCGAGGACCTGGAACTGCTCGACCCGGTCGCGGCCGGACTCCTTGGCCGCGTACAGGGCGCTATCGGCCTCCCGGAGCAGCTGGTCGACGTCGAGACTGCGGTGCCCGTCGCCGCCCGTCACGCCGGCGCTGATCGCGACCGCGAAATCGATGCCGCCATTGGCGACCTCGACCATCGCAGGCGTGCGCCCCAAGGTCCGACGAAGGTTCTCGGCGCTCGCCATCCCGCCTTCCGGGTCGGTCTCGGGCATGACCAGCAGGAACTCCTCGCCCCCGAAGCGTCCGAGGCTGTCGACAGAGCGGATGCCATCCTTGAGCACTCCCGCGACGTGCCGCAGGACGTCGTCGCCGACCGCGTGGCCGTGGGTGTCGTTGACCCGCTTGAAGTGGTCGATGTCGAAGAGGGCCACGCTCAGCGGGCGCTGGTAGCGATTGGCGCGCTCGACCTCGGCCGTGAGGACCCGCAGCGTGGCCATCCGGTTGAGCAGCCGCGTCTGCGGGTCCGTCGTCGCGAGCGCCTCGACCTCGGCGATGCGGGCGGCGAGGTGCTCGAGCGATGTGCGCACGGCCCGGTCCGGGTAGCGGACCGCCTCGACGCTCGACGTCAGGCCCGCTCGTGCGAGCTGGTCGGCAATTCGGGCGACGCTCCGGCCACGACGCCGCCCGACGACGTAGGAGAACGTGAGCGCGCCCAGGATGAAGCCGATGGCGAGCATGGCAAGGCCGGTATCGATATCGCCCAATGCGGCCTTTCACCCCCGTGATCCATCCCGTGCGCTCGTGCATCGGACGCTACGGATGGGCGTCGGCGATGCGCATCGCCCAAAGGTCCCATCCTGGGCATCGACCCCGGGAGCCGCGGTACACTCCGGCCCTCACGGCGACGACCGAGAGGAGTAGCGGCCCAGGGCCACGAAGCGAGCGCGGGACGGTGCGAGCCGCGCGGGCACCAGGACGTGAACGTCACTCGCGAGCCCTGCGGCCGGCGCCCGATAGCGCGCCACGAGGAGGCTTCCGGCGCCGGCGCTGACCGGTCCGGGACGCGATGAGCGGCCCGGTGGGACCTCGAACCAGCAGGTGGTACCACGACCCCGTTCGTCCGCTGGACGAGCGGGTCATTCGTTTTCTGGAGAGGTGACGTGACCGAGACGCGGACCGTCGGAGCGCGACCGAACGAGCTGCCGAAGGCGTACGTGCCCGCCGACTTCGAGTCGGGCGTCTACGAGCGCTGGCTCGCCGCCGATGTTTTCGCGCCGGACGGGAAAGGCGCTCGACCCGACCCGAGCCTGCGGCCGTTCGTGATCATCCAGCCACCGCCGAACATCACCGGCGCGCTCCACCTCGGCCACGCGCTCACGTTCACGCTCGAGGACACGATGATCCGGCACGCCCGGATGCAGGGCCACGAGACGCTCTGGTTGCCGGGCCTCGATCACGCCTCGATCGCCGCGCAGTATGTCCTCGACAAGATCATCGCCGCTGAAGGGGAGTCGAGGGAATCGCTGGGGCGTGAGCGCTACCTCGAGCGGATGTGGCAGTTCATCAACACGACGCGCGAGGTCATGCTCGGGCAGGAGCGGCGGCTCGGGGCCTCCGCGGACTGGGGCCGTCTGCGGTTCACGATGGACGAGGGCTCCGCGAAGGCGGTCCGGGTCAGCTTCAAGCAGCTGTACGACGACGGGCTCGCCTATCGCGCGGAAGGCCTCATCAACTGGTGCCCGGGCTGCCGGACCAGCGTCTCCGATCTCGAGGTGATCCCGACGCCGGAGACCGGCACGCTGTGGTCGATCCGCTACCACCTGCTCGACCCCGCGACCGGCCAGCCCTCGCCGAGCGAGACGATCACCGTGGCGACCACCCGGCCCGAGACGATCCTGGGCGACACCGCGGTCGCGGTCCACCCCGACGACGACCGCTATCGCGCGCTGGTCGGCCGGCAGGTCCGGATCCCGTTCGTCGAGCGCGACGTGCCGATCATCGCGGACGAGGTGGTGGACCGCGCATTCGGCACCGGCGCGGTCAAGATCACGCCCGCCCACGACCGCGACGACCACGCCACCGGGCAGCGCCACGGCCTGCCGATGATCAGCGTGCTCACGGACGACGCCACGATCAACGAGAACGGGGCCGGCTACGCGGGCCTCGACCGGTACGAGGCCCGGGCGCGCATCGTGGCGGACCTCGAGGCCCGCGGCGATCTCGCCGGCACGAAGCCCCACGAGATGGTGATCGGCCGCTGCCAGCGCTCGAACGACGTCATCGAGCCGCGACTCAAGACCCAGTGGTTCATCAAGGTGGACCCCCTCGCCCACGCGGCGCTCGAGGCGACCCGCTCCGGCGAGACCCGCATCGTGCCCGCGCGGTTCGAGAAGGTCTGGGAGAACTGGCTGACCAACATCCACGACTGGAATGTCAGCCGGCAGCTCTGGTGGGGCCACAGGATCCCGGCGTGGTACTGCCCGGACGGCCACGTGACGGTGTCGGCCGAGGAGGGCGGGCCGGAGCGATGCGAGGCCTGCGGCCGCGAGGCGGCGGAGCTGACCCAGGATCCGGACGTCTTCGACACCTGGTACAGCTCCGGGCTGTGGCCCTTCTCGACCCTGGGCTGGCCGGACCGTACCGAGGACCTGCGCCGCTACTACCCCGGAACCGTGATGGAGACCGGCTACGACATCATCTTCTTCTGGGTCGCCCGGATGATGTTCACCGGCCTGCACTTCATGGACGCGGCGCCGTTCGAACGCGTCTACCTCCACGGCATGGTCAAGGACCCGTACGGCCAGAAGATGGCCAAGAGCAAGGGCAACGTCGTCGATCCGCTCGAGGCGATCGACCAGACCGGCGCCGACGCCGTGCGATTCGCCCTGGTCAATGGCACCTCACCGGGGAACGACCAGAAGTTCTCGAACGAGCGCCTCCAGGACGGTCGGAACTTCGCGAACAAGCTCTGGAACGCGACGCGGTTCGTTCTCGGGGCCCGGCCGCCCTCGATCAACGACGGGGCGGAGCGTCACTCCCCGGCGATGGACCAGCTCGGACCGACCGAGCGCTGGATCCTGTCGCGGGCCACCGCGACGGTGGCCGCCGTCGATCGTGGCTACGCCGAGGACAACTTCGGCGAGGTCTCACGGGTGCTGTACGAGGCCATCTGGTCGGAGTTCTGCGACTGGGGCATCGAGCTCGCCAAGGTCCGGCTCGCGGATTCGACGCTGACGGACGCGGGGCGCGAGAGCACGTGGTGGGTCCTGGTCGAGGCGCTCGATACCTACCTCCGCCTGCTCCACCCGATCATGCCGTTCGTGACCGAGGCGCTCTGGGGGGCGCTGCCGCATGCCACGGACGATCCCGAGCTCCTGATCGTCGCGCGCTGGCCGACGCCCGCGGTCCGCGACGCGTCGCTCGAAGCCGACGTCGAGCAGATCCTGGAGCTCATCCGGGCGGTGCGGAACGCGCGCTCGACCGTCGGGATCGCACCGTCCGCGACCCTGCCGCTCGACGCCGTGGTTCCCGATCGCTTCTCGTCGACCTTCGCTGCGTTCACGCCGGCCATCGAGCGGCTGGCACGGGTGAGGCCCGTGCGACAGGTCGATCGCGCCGCATTCGAGGCTGGGGCGGAGGGCGCGATCGGCATCGTCGCCGGAGATCTCGAAGTGCACCTGCACGCCGCGATCGAGTCCACGGATGCGGACCGGGGGCGGATCGGGAAGGAGCTCGCGCAGGCCGAGGCGGCATTGGCGTCGGCACGCGCCCGGCTCGCCGACGCGACGTTCCTGGCGAAGGCGCCGCCGCAGATCGTGGAGGGCGCGCGCACGCGCGAGGCAGAGCTCGCGGACCGCGTCGAGAAGCTGCGGGCGTCCCTTGGCTGACGACTGGTGGCAGACGGGGGTGATCTACCAGATCTACCCCCGGAGCTTCGCGGATTCGGACGGCAATGGCGTCGGCGACCTCGGCGGCATCGCCAGCCACCTCGATCACCTCGCCGGCGGTCCCGAGTCCCTCGGGATCGACGCCATCTGGCTCTCGCCGATCTACCCGTCGCCCGATTTCGACTTCGGCTATGACGTCTCGGACTACCTCGGGGTCGACCCGAAGTACGGCACGCTCGCCGACCTCGAGCACCTGGTCGAAGTGGCCCACGCGCGCGGGCTGCGGATCGTGCTCGATCTCGTCCTGAACCACAGCAGCCACGAGCACGCCTGGTTCCGGGCCTCGCGCGCCAGCCGCGACGGACCGTACGCCGACTGGTACATCTGGCGCGACTCGCCCGGGCGCACCCCGACCGGAAGGCGACGGCCACCCAACAACTGGCGCTCGTACTTCGGCGGCTCGGCCTGGACCTGGGTCGAGGCGCGCCAGCAGTTCTACCTCCATACCTTCCTGCCACAGCAGCCGGATCTGAACTGGCGCAATCCCGCCACCCGCGCGGCGCTGCTCGACGTCGTCCAAACGTGGCTCGACCGGGGTGTCGACGGCTTCCGCCTCGACGTCTTCAACACCTTCTTCAAGGACCCGGCCCTGCGCTCGAATCCACGGCGGCTTGGGCGGCGCGGTCGCTGGACGTGGCAACGCCATCTCCACGACCGGGACCAGCCGGAGCTCAGGGACGCGCTGCACGACCTCCGGACGTCGGTCGACTCGCGGCCGGGCCGGATGACGGTGGGCGAGCTCTTCGACGACTCGATGGTGGACGCGGCGCCGTACGTGGAGCCGCGGCACCTGGTCTTCGACTGGACGTTCATCAACATCCCGTGGAGCGCGACGGCCTTCCGGAGCGCCATCGCGGCCCGCGACGCGGCCTTCGGCCCGGAGCGATGGCCGGCCAACGTGCTCTCGAACCACGACCAGCCCCGGCACGGATCGCGTTTCGGGGATGGCGTGTCACGCCAGGTCGGCGACGCGCGGGCCAAGGTCGCAGCCACGCTGCTCCTCACGTTGCGCGGCACGCCCTTCCTGTACTACGGCGAGGAGCTGGGGCTCCGGAACCTGTCGATCCGCAACGCCGAGGCCAAGGACCCGCCGGCGCGCCGCGCCAGCTGGCTGTTCCCGTGGTGGAACCGCGACCAGGCCCGTGGTCCGATGCCCTGGCACCCCGGCCGCGGAGGTGGTTTCACGACCGCGCAGCCGTGGCTGCCCCTGCCCGCCGACGCGGACACGCGGAACGTCGAGCGCCAGGCGGCCGATCCCGCCTCGGTGCTCTCGTGGTATCGCCGGCTGCTCCGGTTGCGGCGCGAAACCCCGGCGCTGCAGGCCGGCGGGCAGCAGCTCCTGGACGCGGGCGTCCCCAGCGTTCTTGCGTACCTCCGTTATCCAGGCCCCGCCGCCGACGGCGAGCCGGACGCGCTCATCGCGCTCAACTTCGGGACCGTGGCGGCGCCGATCGCCATCCCGCCGGCGGATTCCGGGTCCTGGCGCGTCGCCGCCTCGACTGGCGCTCGTCCGGAGGGGCAGACGGTCACCGGGACGATCCAGCTGTCGCCCTCGGAGGCGCTGGTGCTCGTCCGGAGCTAGCCGCGCGTGCCGCGGCGGACGGACCGCGCGGCTTCGAGCGGCAGTACGGCGCCGCGGACGTGCCGGTCCGAGGCGGCGGTTCGGCGCGGTACGATTGCGCCTTCTCAGGCTCGTGGTTTCGGGGAGATTTGCTGGTGCCGCTCGAGTTCCTGCGACGCAAGGGAACGGGGAACCCTTCGTCCAAGGCCGCCGTCCCCGAGCCCGCGCCGCCGCCGCCCGTCCCCGAGGAGGCCGTGGCGCAGGAGCATCAGCTCCGGCTCACGTTCGGCGCCAAGACCAGCACCGGCGTCCGCCTGCAGGGCGGGCCGCAGCTTCTGGCCGCGCTGCCACGAATGCTCGACGGGCTCGCGATGACGGAGCCGGAGGTGGTCGAGCCGCGCGTGACGACGCTCGCGTCGGCCTCGCCCAGCATCATCCGAACCGAGGAGGCGACCGAGTGGCTGCGCGCCCATGGCGCCAACTCGCCGATCACCCGGCATGCGCTCTTCGTCCTCGAGTCGCTCGACGCCATCGACCCGGCCTACGACACGTTCGCCTGCGCGCTCCTGGATGGGGTCGTCGACCCCTCGGGGTACCCGGAGTACGCCTCGATCGTCGGCGGCGTCGCCGCGCACTGGGACGAGTCGACCGGCGACCTGATCGTGCGCGGTGTCGTCGGCTGGGGCGGACGCGGAACGCGCGGCGACACCGATCGGATCGCGACGCGACTGCTCGGGCGGCTGCTGGGCAACATCCTGGAGAGCGGCGAGGCGCTCGGCCTGACCGGTGTCGATCGACCCGGCGCGGGACCGGCCGGCACCGGCGTCACCTGCCAGCACTGCGGCTATCCGAACGTCCATCCGCGGGCCGTCTACTGCCCGAAGTGCGGCATGCGGATGCTCCACTCCTGAGGTTGCGTGCCCTGACGTGAAGCGCCCCTGACATGCCGATCTACGACTACATCTGCTCGAACTGCTCGACGCGGACCGAGTTCATCCATGGGATAAACGCGCCCGCGCCGCGGTTCTGCCCGGCGTGCGGCGCCGAGGACACCCTGCGCAAGGCCTTCGTGGCCCCATCTGTGCATTTCAAGGGCTCGGGCTGGGCCAAGAAGGACCGCTCGAGCTCGAGCGGCAGCCGGACGAAGGCGGCCGCGGCCTCGGAGTCGGGCAGCTCGTCGTCCAGCGACGGGTCCTCGAGCTCGGGCTCGGGCGATTCGGCGAGCGCCGGGAAGGTCGACGGGCCGTCGAGCAAGGACTCGAAGGGCTCGAGCACCACCGCATCGAGCGAGGCCTGAGCATGGCCGCCGCCGACTGGATCAGCCTGGAGGAGGCGGCCGAGATCCTCTCCGCGGCGAACGTCCGGTTCCGGCCCGCCACGATCGGCGGGTGGGCGCGAGCCGGCAAGGTCCAGAGCATCAAGCTCGGCGGCCGGAGGTTCGTGCGCCGGGGCGAGATCCGCGCATTGATCGCGCCACCGCGGCGCGTTCGCGCCGCCGACCTGCAGCCGGGCCTGTTCGAGGATCTCCGGGACTGAGCGATTCGCGGCCCGACGGTTGGCTGTCGGGCCTGCGGCGCCGCGGGTCGGCGCTGCTCGAGCAACCCGTCGTGGCGGCCGCCCGCCGCGTCCTCGATCGCTACGGCGCCGCAGGCGGCGGGCTGCTCGCCGGCGGGCTCGCCTACGCGGCGCTCTTCGCGATCGTGCCCGGGGTGCTCCTGCTTGCCGGCGTGGCGGGCCTGTTCGTCGCCGATCCAGCGGAGCGCGCGAAGATCGTCGACGTCATCGTCGGCGTCCTGCCGCCGCTCCGAGAGCTCATCCAGGTGGTCCTCGACGAGGCCGCCCGCGACGCCGCACCGGTGTCAATCCTCGGCGCCGTCGCACTGATCTGGGGGACGAGCCGGTTCGCGGTCGCCTTCGACGATGCAATCGCACGCGTGATGGGCGGCTCTCGCTCCCGTGGCCTCCTCGCCCGGAACCTGGGCGCCGTCGTCGCCGTGGCCCTGATGATCGGCGCGATCCTCCTGAGCACCCTGCTGTCAGGCGTGCTCGAGTTCCTCGAGGCAGGGCAGGCGGTTGGCGTCTTCCCGGTGGTCGGCGCCGTGGTCTCGATCGGACTCGGGCTCCTGCCGGTCATCGCGACGATCGGGGCGACGATGCTCGTCTACCGGATCATCCCGACGCCATCGCCGCCGTGGCGAGCTGTGCTGACACCCGGGCTCGTGGTCGGGATCGCACTGACGATCGTCGCCCGCGCGTTCGCCTTCCTGGCGCCGCGGCTGCTCGGTGCGGCAGCGCTGCTCGGGACCCTGGCGACCGCGTTCGCCGCGCTCGCGTGGCTGGCCCTGTCGTTCCAGGCGTTGCTGCTCGGAGCCGCGTGGGTCCGCGATCGCGCGGACCGCATTCCGCCCTCCGGGGCGAAGGAGATCCGAACCTAGACCGCGGCCTGTTGGGGCGTCCCGCAACGGCGGCAGAACCTCGCGCTCGCGGAGAGGGACAGCCCGCAGGAAGGGCAGGCCCTGGCCGCGAGCGGCACGACCGGCTGCGACACCGCCGGGAGATGCGCGCCGGGACCGACGGCCGCGTCGGCGCCGCCCGTCATGGCACTGCCCGGGTCCCCGACGCGCGCCGCCTCCGAGGCCGTGCCGACCGGGATGTCCGGCCAGCGCGTCTCGAATGCCTCCGGGGTCGCGCCCGTAACCGGCCACCGCAGCGGCGAGTCCGGGGCGGCCGCCGGAACAGGCTGCCCCACGGCCGTCGGGATCGGCTCGGCGTCCGCCGCGGCCGGCCCGACGGGCGTCGCGGGCTGCCCAGCGTCGCCACGGCCGCGCTCGTACGCGGCGATCTCGTCGTCGAGGTTGCGGCCCGGCTCGAACGTGAGGGCGGGGGGTTCGCCCGGAGACCCCGGGCCGGCAGGCCCGTCCGCCGATCCCGCGCTTGCTTCGGCCGTGGCCGCAGCCCGCTGGTCCGCGGCGGCGCGTTCGGCTTCCTCGGTTCGGCGCGCCGCCTCGGCCTCCGCGGCCTGCCTGGCCGCCTCCGCGGCCTGCCTGGCCGCCTCTGCCTGCGTCTCGGCCGCGACGCGTGCTGCCTCGCGCTCGGCCGCGACCCGGCGCGCCTCCTCCTCGGCCGCGACCCGTGCCGCCTCCCGCTCCGCCTCGACTCGGCGGGCTTCTTCTTCCGCCGCGATCCTTGCCGCCTCGCGCTCCGCGGCGACCCTCGCGGCTTCCTGTTCCGCGGCGATGCGTCGAGCGGCCTCCTCCTCCGCGCGTCGCTGTGCGGCTTCCGCGGCCGCGGCGCGGCGTGCCTCCTCTTCGGCAGCGCGCCGTGCGGCCTCCGCGGCAGCGGCGGCTCGCGCCTCCTCCGCGGCGCGCGCCGCGGCTTCCCGAGCTTCGCGCGCGGCGGCCTCCGCGGCGGCCCGGGCCTCGGCCTCGGCGGCGATTCGGGCTTGCTCCTCCGCCGCGGCGCGCGCGGCCTCGTCCGCCGCCCTGCGCGCGGCTTCCGCCTCCGCCGCCCGGCGAGCGGCCTCCTCGGCGCGTGCCTGCTCTTCGGCAGCCAGCCGCGCAGCCTCTTCCTGGGCGGCGAGCCGGGCCGCCTCCTCCGCCGCACGACGGGCGGCTTCTGCTTCCGCGGCGAGCCGCGCCGCCTCTGCGGCGGCTGCTTCGGCAGCGGCCTGCGCCTCGGCGGCGAGGCGGGCATCTTCGGCTGCCTGCGCCTCGGCAGCGATGCGCGCTTCCTCCGCGAGCCGCTCCTCCTCGGCGAGTCGCGCCGCCTCCGCCACGCGCGCCGCCTCGGCGAGGCGCTCTTCTTCGGCGAGGCGTGCCTCCTCCGCGATTCGGGCTTCCTCCGCCAACCGGGCCTCTTCGGCGCGACGGGCGTCCTCGGCGATCCGGGCCTCCTCGGCCAGGCGGGCGGCTTCGGCCTCCGCCTCAGCCGCGAGCCGGGCAGCCTCGGCCTCGGCCGCGAGCCGTGCCGCGAGCCGATCTGCCTCCTCCTCCGCGGCGACCCGCGCCGCTTCTGCCTGCGCGGCGAGCCGTTCGGCCTCCAACGCCGCAGCGGCTTCCGCCGCGGCCCGCTCGGCCTCGGCTTCGGCCGCGAGTCGCTCCGACTCGGCCCGGGCGGCGGCCTCGGCCTCCGCGATCGCTCGTGCGGCCTTGGCATCGACCGGCGTCGGCGCCTCGTGGACGTGGCCCGCCGGCGTCAGCGCGACTGCCGTGTCCGTCCGCGTCGTCGGCGCCTGGGCATCGGCCGTCGGCGCGCACGTGAGACAGCGCCCCTCGACCGCATTCCAGCAATCGGCGCAGGTGTACTGCCGGCACGACAGGCAGAAGTTGAAGGTCCGATGGAACGCCTCCAGGGCCGTCTGCGTGGTGCGCTGCTCCTGCTCGGAGCGCGCGACGGCAAGGGCCTCGTCGAGCGTGGTCCCGGAGTCGGCGACGAAGTGCTTGAGCCCGCGTCCCAGCGTCCCGATCTTCGAGAGCGGCTTCCGCCTGCTGCCGACGGGCTCGAACGTGTAGCGCGTGCCACATCGCTCGCAGAAGGACTCGGTCAGGATCTCGGTCATCGACTCCCCGTGTGCCTGGATCCCACCGCATCCGGCACGACCCGTCGGAGATCATACCGGCCCCCCCAACGGGGCCGTTCGCGCCGCTGGTACCGCCGTCGAGTCGACAGGGGTACCGAACGCTGCGGTACGGGTCCGCAAGGGACCCTCTGGTAGCCTCACGGCCGTGCGGACCATGTCACGGGTGGAGCGCTTCATCGAGCGCCTCATCGAGCGACCGAGCGCCCGGCTGTTCGGGACCCGCCTCCAGCCGCTCCAGATCCTCCGTCGCATCGAGCGGGCGATGGAGGCCGACCGCGGCGCCGAGGGACACCGGGGCCTCGTCCCGGACCAGTTCACGGTCAGGCTGCACCCCGAGGACCTCGCCGCGCTCCTCCCGGCCGAGGAGGTGGCGAGCGAGCTCGCGTCCGGCGCCCTCAGCTTCGCGCGCAGCCACGGCTACGCGTTGCGCGAGCGGCCGCGTGTGATCCTGCGACCCGATCCCGGGCGTCGCCCGGGCGAGGTCGAGATCGAGACCGCGATCTCCTCGAGCCCCGAGGAGGCCGCCGCCTCGCCCGGGGTCGACAGCGGCACGCGGGTCTACCAGGTGCCGGTCGTGCGGGCTCCCGCAATCGTGCTGGAGGTCCGCGAGCCCGGCGTGGCGGCCCGCCGCATCCCGATGACCGGTGCCCCCATCGGCATCGGGCGGGCCCCGGAGTGCGAGCTGGTGCTCAAGGACTCCCGGGCCTCGCGCCGGCACGCGCGCCTGGCGGCGCGCGACGGCGTCCTGGTGCTGACCGACCTGGGCTCGACCAACGGAACCCGCGTCAACGGCCACCGCGTCACCGAGGTCGTGCTGGGGGCGGGGGATCGCGTCCAGATCGGCGAGACGAGCCTGCTGGTCGAGACGGCAGGCGCCGGGGCCGACGCGCGGCCGTAGCCGCGCCCGCCGCCAATGGACGCCGCTCTCGTCGCGATCTGGGTGCTTCGCCTGCTGTTCCTTGCGATGCTGTACGCGTTCCTCTATTTCGTCGTACGGGCGCTGGTGCGGGACCTACGATCGGCGGCCCGGGAGCCGACCGTGGAGCTTGGGCGCCTCGTGGTGGTCGCCTGCCCGAGCGGTGAGCCGCCGCCGGGCAGCACGTTCGCGCTGGACGCGATCACGTCGCTCGGACGGGACGTCAACAACTCGATCGTGCTCGAGGACGAGTTCGTCTCCGCGAACCACGCCGCGCTGACGTACCGCGGCCGCGCCTGGTACGTCGAGGACCTCGGCTCGACCAACGGCACCTTCGTGAACGGCGGCCAGGTCGACGGCCTCTCACCGATCGCGTTCGGCGACGAGATCCAGATCGGTCAGATCCGCCTCCGCCTCGAGCGCGCGCGGCCGTGAGCGTCCCAGCGTTGAGCCTGGAACCGTGAGCGCCCGGCGATGAGCGTCCAGCCGTGAGCAGCGTCGCCCGCGCGCCGGCCGGTATCCGCCTGGACGGTCGGCCCGACCGCCTCCGGATCAGGCCGCGCTTCCGCGGCCGCGAGCTCGGGCTCCTCGTCGTCGACGCCCTCGCCCTCTACATCGGCGCGATCTCGCTCGGGGCCACGGAACGGTTCCGCGATGCGCTCGCGAACGGCTCGAACGGCCCGATCAACCTGGCCAGCCCGGCCGAGCCCGGCCTGCTGTTGACGTACATCGCGGCGCTCTTCGCCGTGCACGCCGTCTTCGTCCTTGCGGGCCGCCGGACCGACCAGCTGCTGTTGCCCGCGGTCGGGCTCCTCGGGGGCATCGGGCTCCTGCTGATGATCCGCCTCCCGCAGTCGCTCGCCGGCAACCTCGGCGGGCTCGCGCAGACGCAGCTCGTCTGGCTGCTCATCGGGCTCGGGATCGTGACGATCCTCGGGGTCGCGGTCCGCAACGACGTGTGGCTTCGTCGCTACAAATACACGTGGGCAGCCGTGGGCGTCGGCCTGCTGCTCCTGACCTTCGTCTTCGGAAACGACGTCAACGGCGCGCGCCTGACGCTGAGCCTCGGCCCGGTCAGCGGCCAGCCATCGGAGCTGCTGAAGGTGATCCTGGTCATCTTCCTGGCCGGCTACCTGTCGGAGAACCGGCCGCTCCTCGTCGACGAGTCCACGCGGATCGGGCCCATCCGGCTGCCGCCATTGCCGTACCTCGCGCCGATGGTCGCGATGTGGGCGATCGCCCTCGGGATCGTGATCGTGCAGCGCGATCTCGGCGCGGCGCTGCTGTTCTTCGCCGTGTTCCTGCTGCTGCTGTACGTCTCCACGGCCCGCGTGAGCTTCGTGGTGCTCGGGCTTGCGGCGTTCGTCGTCGGCGCCGTCGTCCTGTACTTCCTGTTCGGCCACGTCCGAACCCGCGTCGACGTCTGGCTCGATCCGTTCGCGGACCCGGCCGGCACGGGCTACCAGATCGTCCAGGCACTCCATGCCTTTGCCCGTGGCGGGCTGATCGGGACAGGCCTCGGGGCCGGCCTTCCGACCGTCGCCGGCCGTCCGCCGATCCCGGCGCTCCACACCGATTTCCCGTTCGCCGCGCTCGGCGAGGAGCTCGGCCTCGTCGGGATCCTCGCGATCCTCGGCCTGTACCTCGTGCTCGTCCAGCGGGGGCTGCGGATCGCCTCGGCGGCACAGGACGAGTTCCGCGCGATTCTCGCCGCCGGCCTGTCGCTCGTGATCGGCGTGCAGGCCTTCATCATCGCCGGCGGGAACCTCAAGCTGATCCCGCTGACCGGGATCACGCTGCCGTTCATCAGCTACGGCGGGTCGTCGCTCCTCGCCAACTCGGTGATCGTCGGGCTGCTCATCGCCCTCTCGGAGCGCGCCCGGGAGCCCCTGCCGCCACCGCGCAGGCCCGGACGGTTGCGCCGGCTGCTCGATCGGGGCGCGGCCTGATGGCCCTCGACGGCCGGCGCTCGGCGAGCCACGCGCGGCCGGTCAGCGGCTCCGCGCCATCGTGGGCGGGCCGGCGGATCGGCATCGGGGCGGCGCTCGGCCGCGTATCGCTGGCCCTGTCGGTCGCGTTCGGCGGGCTCGCGCTGGGCGCCGGCTACTGGCAGGTCATCGAATCGTCGAATCTGAGCAGCTCCGGCGACGACGCCGCGGTCATCGCCGCAGCGCGCAACGTCCGGCGCGGCGAGATCTTCGACCGAGACGGCGTCCGGCTGGCCTGGAACAAGCGCGACGAGAATGGCGAGCCGTACCGCGCCTATGCCTCCGATTCGCTCGCTCCGGTGATCGGCTATGCCTCCCGGCAGTTCGGCACGGCGGGCCTCGAGAATGCCTGGAACGCGCAGCTCTCCGGGGTCGTCTCCGCCGATCCGTTGCGCGAGCTGACGCGAAAGTTCCGGGCGGACCCGTCGGACCCGGAGGACATCACCACGACCCTGGTGCTGCGGCTCCAGGACGCGGCGGTGGAGGCGCTCGGGCGCAACCGTGGAGCGGTCGTCATGCTCGACCCTCGCACCGGCGAGGTGCTGGCGCTCGCTTCCAACCCGACCTTCGACGCCTCCGGCATCGCCAACCCGGCGACCGCCGAGGCGACCTTCGATCGCCTTCGCGCGGACGATCGCCAGCCGCTCCTTCCCCGCGCGACGCAGGGCCGCTACGTCCCGGGCTCGATCTTCAAGATCGTCACCGCCACCGCGGCGCTGGGGAGTGGCGCCGTGTCGCCCGATACGACCTACGCCGACCAACCCGGCTCGGAGAAGAAGGGCTGGCTGATCGACGGCTTCCGCGTCAAGGACGGCCACCACCTCCAGACGGGCAGCCACGCGCTCGACTTCGCCGAGGCCGTCGAGGTGTCATGCAACATCTGGTTCGCCGAGACCGGCGTTCGCACCGGTGGCGCGGCCCTCGCCGACTACGCGGCACGGATGGGCTTCGGTGAGCCGCTCGTCTTCGACCTGCCCACGGCGGTGTCGCAGGTGACCAATGGCGAGGGCGATGATCCCGGGGGGTTCGGGGATCGCGTCGAGCTCGCCAACGCGGCCTACGGCCAGGGCCAGACACTCGTCACGCCGCTCCAGATGGCCCTCGTGGCCGCGACGGTCGCGAACCGCGGCGTGCTGATGCGACCGCACCTCGTCCGCGAGGCCAAGGGCAAGGCCGGGACGACCACGATCAACCCCGAGATCCAGGAGCGGGTCGTCCCTGCGGGCATCGCCAGCGAGATCGCGGCAGCGATGGAGCGCGCGGTGAACGGCGACCTCGGGCGCATCTTCACGGCGGGTGCGGCCGTTCGGAACCTGGACGTCGCCGGCAAGTCCGGCACCGCGGAGCTGGACCCCGGCACCCGGCCGCATTCGTGGTTCATCGGCTTCGCGCCCTACGACAACCCCCAGGTCGCGATCGCCGTCCTCGTCGAGAATTCCGGCGGCGCCTCGGTGAAGGCCTCGCCGATCGCCGGCCAGATGCTCCGTGCCTGGCGCTCCTGGGCGAATGGCTGAGCGTCCGCTCATCGAGCGGCTGGGCCTCGTGGCCATCGCGGCCGTGCTGGCCGCGGTCTTCGCGTTCGTGTGTCTCGCGGCCTGGACCAGCGGCGAGCTCTTCCTGGCGGTGATGGCCGGGATCGGGGCCTTGATGACGGTCTGGGCCGCGGCCGCGACGCTCCGGAAGGGCTGATCGGCGGCCACCGGGACCAAGATCGCGTCTCGGCGTTCACGGGAACCTATCTGGCACCCCCGTCGTACCATCCCGTGTCACCACACAGGGCCGGCTCGTCTCAAGCCTTCCGGGACGAGTCGTCAAGGGGAGCGCCACAGCAATGACCTTGATCCAGCAGACCGGGGATCGTGTCCTCGCGAACGTCGAGCGCGTGATCGTCGGCAAGCACAACGAGGTGCGCTTCGCGCTCGTGGCGCTGCTCTGCCGCGGCCACCTCCTGATCGAGGACGTGCCGGGCACCGGCAAGACGGTCCTGGCCAAGGCGATCGCGAAGAGCCTCGGCTGCTCGTTCCGGCGGATCCAGTTCACGCCGGACCTCCTGCCGTCGGACGTCACCGGCCTGTCGATCTACAACCAGAAGACCCAGGAGTTCGAGTTCCGCTCCGGCCCGATCATGAGCCAGGTGGTGCTCGCGGACGAGATCAACCGGGCCACGCCGAAGACCCAGTCCGCGCTCCTCGAGTGCATGGAGGAGCGGCAGGCCACGGTCGACGGGACGACGTACCAGATGCCCGACCCGTTCCTCGTGATCGCCACGCAGAACCCGATCGAGTACGAGGGCACCTTCGCGCTGCCGGAGGCCCAGCTCGACCGTTTCATGCTCCGGATCCGCCTCGGCTACCCCCAGCCGGTCGAGGAGGTCGTGATCCTCGACGAGCAGAAGCGCCAGCACCCGATCGACGAGCTCGAGGAGGTCTGCTCGGTCGACGAGCTGCGAGCCATGCAGAACGCCGTCCGCGAGATCTATGTCGACCCGACGGTCGCGGACTACATCGTCCGGCTCGTGAACGGCACGCGCGACCACGGCGACATCTACCTGGGCGCCTCGCCGCGCGGCTCGATCGCCCTGTACCGCGCCGGCCAGGCCCTTGCCGGCCTGCTCGGGCGCGACTACGTGATCCCGGACGACGTCAAGGCCCTCGCCGAGGCCGCCCTGGCGCACCGCCTGATCATCAAGACCAGCTCGTCGATCCATGACGTCCAGCCCGCCCAGGTGATTCGAGAGCTGCTCGAGTCGACGTCGGTCGGCAGCGTCCGCGAGGCGCCTTCCGGCGCCGTCAAGGACGCGAGCGCCGTGCAGGCGCGACCCGTGGCCAGCTAGGGAGCGAGGAAGGGACTCGAGGCCAGCCGAGGACATCGGATGTTTCGACGCCTGCAGCTGCTCCTCCTCGGGACGATCCTGGTCATCGCCGCGTTCTCCACGGGTGAGCCGTTCCTGTTCTACCTCGTCTACCTCGGCGTCCTCGTCATCGGCGGCTCGTATGTCCTGACCCGCCTCGGGCTCGCCGATCTCGAGGCCGGCTACGCCGTCAACCAGCTCTCCGGGCATGTCGGCGACCGGATCCGCGTGACCTACACCCTCCGCAACACCAGCCGCATCCCCAAGCCCTGGCTGGAGATCCACAATCCGACCTCGCTCCCGGCGGGCCTGCCCGGACGGGCGATCTCGCTGGGTGCGACCACGGAGCGCTCGTGGCTCATCCGCACGCCCCTCACGCGCCGTGGGCACTTCCGCATCGAGCCGCTCCAGATCCGCACGGGCGACCCGTTCGGCTTCTTCGAGTCCTCGGCGTCGGTTGGATCCGGGGTCAACGTGACCGTCTACCCGCGCCTCGAGCCGATCCCGCTGTGGCGCCTGCCCGCGGCGAACCTCGACGGCAGCCAGGCGATGCGCGAGCGGACGCTCCAGTCGACCCCACTCGTCTCGACCGTGCGGCCCTGGGCGCCGGGTGACGCCTTCAACCGCATCCACTGGAAGTCGACCGCGCGCCACGGCGACATCCAGGTCAAGGAGTTCGACCTCGAGCAGACGGCCGATGCCTGGATCATCCTCGACCTCGAGCGCCGGGTGCAGCTTGGCCTTGGCGACGAATCGACGGTCGAGGTCGGCGTCCGCGCGGCGGCCGCCGTGGCCGACAAGGCGCTCGTCGAGAACCGCGCCGTCGGGATGACGGTGAGCGCGCATCGCCTGGCCCAGCTTCAGCCCGATCGTGGCGGCCGGCAGCACCTGAAGGTGATGCAGCTCCTCGCCGCCGTGGAGGGCGACGGCTCGACGCCGATCGCCGAGGCCCTCACGACCGCCGTCTCACGAATCCGCCGGGGCATGACCACGGTCGTCATCACCCCCTCGCTGGACCGCACCTGGGTCAAGCCGCTCTCGACCCTGAAGTCGCGCGGCGTGGCCTGCGTGGTGATCACGATGGACGTGCCGTCGTTCGAGCGCCGCGTGCTGGAGGAGGAGCGCCGGAAGGCCGGGTTCCTTGCCGTCGACGAGGGCTCGCCGGAGCCTTCGGCGAACGCCCAGCAGTGGCGCGCGCTCCGCCACGCCCTCGCCGAGTTCGACATCCCGGTCTACCGGGCCGGCCCGACCCAGCCCCTCTCCGAGGCCCTCGCGACATGACCGCCCGGACGCAGCCGATCGAGCTCTCGACGGACCTCGTCGGCGACCTCGTCGCCCGGATTCCGCGACGGCCGGCGGAGGGCTGGCTTACCGTTCTCGCGGCGCTGGCGATGGTCACGCTCCTCGGCGCCTCGCTCGTCGACGCGGGCTGGACGCTCCGCGACAAGGCCGGGGACCCGGGCTTCCTGCTGTACGTCGGGTCGATCGGGGTGGCGTTCGGGTTCCTGGGCGCGAAGATCGGCTGGGGCCGCTGGCGGACCTACTTCGTGGGCGCGCTCTTCGCCGGGCTGCTCCTGCCGCTGATCATGGGCGGCCTGGTCCTGCAGGCCCGGGGCATCGAGGTCGGCTGGGATCCCGCGGCATTGGCCGCGCGCATGTCGATGGCCTCGTCCGTCGCCGAGCACGCCTGGATCGATCTCGCGGTGCTCCGGCTGCCGTTCACCCAGCAGGCGGGCCACTACCACCTCGTGTTCGGCGCGATCGTCTGGGGCGCCGGGCTGCTCGCGGGCTTCACGATCTTCGGGCATCGCCGGCCGCTTGACGCGGTCGTGGTCGTCGGGCTCGCGCTCCTCGCGGACATGGCGATGACCCGGCACGAGCAGCTGTGGATGCTGATCCTGTTCAGCGCGGCCGCGCTCCTGCTCCTGATCCGGACCCACGTCTTCGACGAGCAGGTCACCTGGGCGCGACGGAAGATCGGCGATCCCGCGACGGTCGGTCGTCTCTACATCAACGGCGGCGCAGCCTTCGTCACGGCCGCGATCCTCGGATCGGTGCTGCTCACCTCGGCGGCCTCGTCCGCGCCCCTCCAGGGGCTCTGGGTCGACCTCCCGAAGCACCTCGTCGGCCTGTCGCAGTTCCTGCAGGCCCTGGCGCCCGGTGGCGGCGACCTGCGGCTCACCGGGGGGCCGACGTTCGGGTCAAGCGTGACCACGAGCGGGCTCTGGAACCCCAGCCAGCAGGTGGCCTTCGAGGCGCAGCTCCCCGCCGGCGAGCAGGCCCAGTTCAAGTGGCGCGCCGGTGCGTACGACCACTACGACTTCTTCGGCTGGTCGCGGAGCGATGGCACGAGCACGCCGGCAGCGGCGAATGCCGCGCTCCTCCTGGGGACGGCGGACCAGCCCACGACGGCCGGCCGCCGGCCGATCGCGATCACGGTGGTCCCGGAGGCGTATCGCGACCAGACCGTCGTCGGCCCGAATGCCATCTCCTCGGTCGACCGCAGCACCATCTCGAAGACGATCGGCGACGACGGCTGGTTCTCCACGGTCGAATCGACCCAGGACATCGCGCCGTACACGGTCACGGCCATGATCCCCGTGAGCGCCGACACGCCCGGGGCCCTGACCGAGGCGAAGCTGCGAGTAGCGGGCACGGTCTATCCCACGGAGCTCTCGGACATCTACCTGCAGCTCCCGAAGGACGCGCTTGGGCCGGAGGCGACGAAGCTCCTCGCCACCATCAAGGCCCAGGTTCGGGTTCCGCCGGGCTTCGATCCGGGCAACCCCTACGACCTCGCTCGAACGATGCAGGACTACCTCCGCAGCCCCGCGAACTTCACCTATGACACGAACGTCACCCAGGAGCGCGACGCCTGCGGCTCGGCCTCGACGGTCGAGTGCTTCGCGATGATCAAGCGCGGCTACTGCGAGTACTACGCCGGCGCGATGACCGCAATGCTGCGGGCGAGCGGCGTGCCGGCGCGGGTCGCGTACGGGTTCCTCGGCAACCCCTCGAGCCGCGGCCAGAGCAACGTCGAACAGGTCGGCGGCTGGCTCGCGCACTGGTGGGTCGAGGCGTACTTCCCGGGCTCCGGGTGGGTCGAGTTCGACCCGACCGGGCAGGTCGGCCAGCCCGTTCCGCTGCCCTCCGGGTCGATCGGGCCGGCGACGCCCCGTCCGACGCTCAACCTGCAGTCCCACAACCCGGTCCCGACGTTCGGCGACGGAGGCGGAACGACCGGCCCCACGACCACCCAGACGGGCCCCGGGCCGTTCATCGCGATCGCGCTGATCCTGCTCGTGGGCGTGGGGGCGCTGGTCTTCGCGGCGATGCGCCGGACGCCCTCGCGGCCGATGCACCCCGACCAGGCATGGGGCTCCGTCGCGGGCCTCGCAGCGAGATTCGGGCTGGGGCCGCGACCGTCGCAGACGGTCTACGAATACGCGGGCGCGCTCGGCGACGAGGTGCCGACCGCCAGGGTCGAGCTGACGACGATCGCCCGCGCCAAGGTCGAGGTGGCATACGGCCGCCGCGATCTCGAGCCGGACCGGCTGAAGCGGATCGCCCAGGCCTACCAGCGCCTGCGGCTGGCGATCCTCGGGGTCGTCGTGCGTCGCGGGTTCCGCCGGATCCGGGGACGCCGCTAGAGGGCGCCGCCAGGAGGCGTCCCTGACGGGCCTCGTCGAGGGCGTCGCTAGAGGGCGCCGCTCCGCTGGCGCTCGGCAGTCCTGGCCCGGGCCGCCGCGTCGTCCGTCTCGATGCCGGACAGGTGATCGGTCGCGTTGTGGAGGCGCAGCCGCGGTCGCCCACCGCGAATCTCGACCACGGTGATGCCGCTCAAGGCGAACGGCAGGGTCCAGAACCGCGCCAGCGGGTAGTCGAGCAGTGCCAGCAGCGCGACCTTGAAGACGCCGTCGTGCCCAACGACGATCGACCACGGCTCGTCTGCCGGGAGGTCCGCGTACCCGAGGACCTGGGAACGGCCGGCGGTGGGTGCGGGGGCATGGGTCGCGAGCTCCGCGAGGATTCGAGTGAGGGCGACCCGGACGCGGACGTCAACCTCGACGATCGATTCGCCGCCGGGTGCCCATGCAGCGAGAGGATCGCGCCGCCAGGTCTCCAGGCGCTCGCCCCAGCGGGTGGAGACCTCGGCGCTGGGGAGGCCTTCCCACTCGCCCTGGCCGATCTCGAGGAGGCCGGGCTCAGGCAGCAGCGGGACCGGCGCCTCGAGCGCGTCATCGCCGCGGCCGCCGTTCACCGCGCGCCCGATGAGGGCCGCGGTCTCGGCGGCACGGGCCAGTGGCGAGTGCACGATCGCCAGGGGGGCGCCGGCAGGGAGGGGGAGCGCCGGCCGGCGGGTCCGCCGGCCGATGCGGCGGGCCGTCAGCAGCGCCTGGCGCCTGCCCAGCTCGGAGAGCGGCGGGTCGCCCTGGCCCTGGAAGCGGCCCTCGGCGACCCACTCGGACTCGCCATGCCGCACGAACGCGAGGATGGCATCGAGGCCGGCCGGGATGATCGATGGCGCCGGCTCTCCGGGAGCGGGCTCCAGCGAGCTCGGCTCGCCCGCTGGCGGGGCCTCGGGCGCCGCCTGGAAAGCCGCCTCGGAAAGCGCCTCGGAAGTCGCGACGGAAGCCGCCTCGGTGGCGTCGCTCACCGGAGCTTCCCGAGCCGGATCACCCAGAGATCGAGGACGCCCTCGTCGGCGCGAATCGCCGCTTCCAGGTCCGGCCCGACCTCGTCGTCGACGGTCAGGACCATCAGGGCATCGGCGCGCGGCGCCGTCCGGGCGACGTGCATCGCGTTGATGTTCACGTCCGCGGTTCCGAGGAGCTGGCCCAGCCGGCCGATCGTCCCCGGCCGATCCCGGTGGCGGGTGATGAGGATGATCTCCGACGGCGCCATGTCGAGGCGGTAGTCGTTCAGTCGCACGAGGCGCTCCTCGCCGCCCGCGATCGTGCCGCCGACCGCGGCCTGCGTCCCGTCCTCGAGCGACCCGGCGCCGCGCGCGGAGACCGTGATCGCGGCGCTGAAGCCGCCGGCCTCCGCGGTCTTGCGCTCCGTGACCGCGATCCCGCGGGCCTTGGCGAGCATCGCGGCATTGACGAGATTGACCCGCTCGGTCGTGGCCGTCTCGAGAATCCCGCGCAGCACCGCGGCGGTGAGGGGCGCCGAGTCAGCGCGCGCGAGGTCGCCCGCGAGCTCCACGGTCAGCGCGCCCACACCGCCGCGAGCGAACTGCGCCAGGAAGCGCCCGAGCGTCTCGGCCAGCGGCAGGTACGGGCCGATCGTCTGCTGGGCCTCGGGGCTGACCAGCGGCGCGTTGACCGCGTACTTCGCCGCCCGGCCCGCGAGCACGTCGAGGACCTGCTCCGCGACCTCCTCCGCGACCGCGACCTGGGCCTCCGCGGTCGACGCGCCGAGATGCGGCGTGAGCACCGTGTTCGGGGCGTCGAGGAGCGGGGAACCAGTCGGCGGCTCGTGCTCGAAGACGTCGATGCCGGCGCCGCCGAGCCGGCCCTCGCGCAAGGCCGTCGCAACGGCCGCCTCGTCGACGACGCCGCCGCGCGCCACGTTCAGCACGAAGGCCGTGGGCTTCATCTTCCGGATCGCGGCCTCGCCGATCAGCCCTGCCGTGCCGCGCCCGAGCGGCACGTGGACGGTGACCGCGTCGGAGCGGGCCAGGAGCTCGTCCAGCTCGACCAGCTCCACCCCTCGGAGCGCCGCCTGCTCGGGGGTCACGTACGGGTCGCTCCCGAGCAGCGTCATCCCGAACCCGCGCGCCCGTTCCGCGATGGCCATGCCGATCTTGCCGAGCCCGATGATGCCGAGTGTCCGGCCGCCGAGCTGGACGCCCTCGTGCTGCTTGCGAGCCCACTCGCCGCGGCGAACGGAGGCATCCGCGGACGCGATCTTCCGCGCCAGCGCCAGCAGCAGCGCCAGCGTGTGCTCGGCCGCGGCGATGGTGTTCCCCGTGGGCGCGTTGACGACCGTGATCCCGGCCCGCGTGGCGGCATCGAGGTCGACGTTGTCGACGCCGACGCCGGCCCGCCCGATCACCTGGAGCCGCGTCCCCGCCTCGATCAGGCCCGCGTCAACCGTGACCTGGCTGCGGACGATGAGCGCATCCATGTCGGCGATCACGGCACGGAGCTCGTCGGGCTGCAGCCCGGTCTGGACCACGACGTCATGGCCGGCGGCGCGGAGCGCCTCGATGCCCTCGGGCGCGATGGATTCGGCGACGAGGATGCGCATCGGCGCGGTCGGGGAGCGACCCGCGGGGGGCGCGGGGTCGAGGGCCTGATCGAGCGTCAAGCGGGCTGGAGCGCCGTACCCGCGGCCGCCTCCTGCGCGGCCGCCTCTGGGGCGGCGGCCTCTCGCGCCGCGGCGACGGCGGCGCCGCGCTCGATCTCCCGGCCCCACTCGACCGAGACATCCTCGATCGTCTGGAGCGCTTCCAGGATCTCCTCAAGCGTCACCGAGCCGAGGTGCCCGAGCCGGAAGATCCGGCCGGT
>JAICVI010000053.1 GCA_025935415.1 Chloroflexota bacterium | reverse complement strand
GCCTACGGCCGGTCGGACAAGAAGGACCAGCCGCGGGTCCCGATCACTGCCCGGCTCGTCGCGGACATGATCTCCGTCGCAGGCGCGGACCGGGTCCTCACGATGGACCTCCACCAGGGGCAGATCCAGGGCTTCTTCAACATCCCGGTCGACGAGCTCACCGCCGTCCACATCCTCTCGAACTACTTCAAGCACAAGCACCTCGAGGACCTCGTGGTCGTGACGGACCTCGGGTTCGCGAAGCGGGCCCGGACGTTCGCGGAGCTGCTGGACGCACCCCTCGCGATCATCGAGAAGCGCCGCGTCGGCAACCTCGACCGGGCGGAGCTGCTGAACGTCATCGGCGAGGTCCGCGGGAAGCGCGCGATCATCGTCGACGACGAGGTCGACACGGCCGGGACCCTGATCGAGACGGTCAACGCGCTCGGGCGCGAGGGCGTCACCGAGATCTACGCCTGTGCCACCCACGGCGTCCTGTCGGGCGCGGCGATCGATCGGATCGCGGACTCGCCGCTGCGCGAGCTGGTCCTGACCGACACGGTCCCGCTGCCGGCAGGCAAGCGAATTCCGAAGGTGACGACGCTGTCGATCGCGCCGCTCATCGGCGAGGCGATCAAGCGGATCCACCGCGGCGAGTCCGTCGGTGCGCTGTTCTCCAGCGAGGTCGAGTTCACCCAGGAGATGCTCCTCTGGGAGGACGGCATCGCCCGCAAGCTCGACATCCGCATCGAGCCCGGGCATGGCGATGACGGCCCCGACGGAGACGCGACCGGCGACGGGTCCGACGTCCCCCTGGCCGCTACTGCGAGCATCGAAGGTGAGGATCGATGAGCCTCCAGCTGCACCGTCCCGATGAGCGCGGGGTCCTGAAGCCCGAGCCAGGACCGGCACCCGACTACCGAGACCAGCTCAGATCGCCACGCTGGGGGCTCGCCCACGGTGGCGGGCGCCTGCCCGCGATCAAGAACCCCGAGATGCGCCCGACCTCGCGCGTCGTGGCCGTCGGGATGTGGGTCGGGCTGGCGTTCCTGACGTTCGTGCTGCTCGTGCTCGGGTACGGGGTCGGTTTCTGGCAGTTCCCGACCTGACGATCCGGCCGCTCGCTGCGGCCGATCTTCCCTGGGCTGCGGCGTTCCTCGGCGCGACGCTCGGCAGTCGCCTGCAGGCGCGACGGGGCGAGCTCGTCGACGTCCTCGACGGCTTCGGCGTGATCGCCGAGATCCGTGGGCGCGGCGTCGGGCTGGTCACATGGGCGAGGCCGCAGGCCCATGCGTCCGAGCGTGCGGACGGCGCCGAGGGTGCCGAGGTGCGCGCCGTCGCTGTCGCCGAGTCTGCCCGAGGGCGAGGTGTCGGCCGCGCGCTGCTGGCGGCGGCGGAGGCGGAACTGCACGGAGCGGGCGTGCGCCGGGCCTGGCTCGTGACCACCAACGACAACCTCACCGCGCTGGCCCTCTACCAGAAGGCCGGGTGGCGAATCACCACCCTGCGTGCCGGCGCGATCGACGAAGCCCGCCAGGCCCTGAAGCCGTCACTCCCCGAGTCCGGCCAGCACGGCATCCCGCTCCGGGACGAGCTCGAGCTCACGAAGGACCTCTGAACCGCCGAGGCGCGGATCGCCCCGGCCACGTCGCCGGGGCGGCCGCTGGGGGCCAGTGAAGCGCCCACCTATACTTGGCGGCCGATGCTTGGTTTCCTTTCCCGGTTCGTCGACTCGAACGACCGTGAGCTGAAGCGGATCCAACCGTTCGTCGACGAGGCCAACGCGCTCGAGGAAGAGCTCAAGGCGCTCTCCGACGCGGAGATCCGGGACAGGTTTACGGCGCTTCGCGACGAGTTCAAGGAGAACGTCGTCCCCGAGGAGCCCTCGGAGGACGAGCTCCACCACCCCGATCTCGAGCGCCGCCGCGAGCTCGCGAAGGCCCGGCGCAAGCGCGACATCGCCGCGGTGAACGAGGCCCTCGACGACATCCTCCCGGACGCGTTCGCCATGGCCCGCGAGGCCATGGTCCGAACCCTGGGGATGCGCCACTTCGACGTCCAGCTCATCGGTGGCGTCGTGCTCCACCAGGGCAAGATCGCGGAGATGCGGACGGGCGAGGGCAAGACCCTCGTGGCCCCGCTCGCCGCCATCCTCAACGCCATCGCCGGCCGCGGTGTCCACGTGGTCACCGTCAACGACTACCTCGCCCGCCGCGACCCCCAGTGGATGGGCCCGGTGTTCCACTTCCTCGGCCTGACGGTCGGGATGATCCTGGGCCAGCAGTCCGACGGTGGCGCCGCTTCGTACGTCTACGAGCCGGGCTACCCGACCAATGATGAGCGGCTCGTGAACCTCCGGCCGGTGAGCCGGCGCGAGGCCTACGCGGCGGACATCACCTACGGCACGAACAACGAGTTCGGCTTCGACTACCTCCGCGACAACATGGTCACGGACCTCAGCGAGCGGGTCCAGCGCGAGCGCTTCTTCGGGATCGTCGACGAAGTCGACAACATCCTCATCGACGAGGCCAGGACGCCACTGATCATCTCGGGCCAGGCGGAGGAGTCGGCGGACCTCTACTACACGTTCGCCCGGCTCGTCCCCCGGCTCCGGGAGCGGCGCGAGGACTGGGTCGAGGGCGACCCGGACGACGGCGACTACTTCATCGATCTCAAGGACAAGGCCGTCTCACCGACCGAGGAGGGCGTCGAGCGGATCGAGAAGCTCCTCGGCGTCGAGAACCTCTACGACGCCGATCCGCGCTTCGCGCGCCACTTCGAGCAGGCCCTGCGAGCCCACGCGCTGTACAAGCGCGATCGCGACTACATCGTCAAGGACGGCGAGATCATCATCGTCGACGAGTTCACCGGCCGGCAGATGCCGGGCCGCCGCTGGAGCGAGGGCCTCCACCAGGCCATCGAGGCCAAGGAAGGCCTCCGCGTCCAGCGCGAGAGCGTGACGATGGCCACGATCACGTTCCAGAACTACTTCCGCCTCTACGACAAGCTCGCCGGGATGACCGGCACGGCGATGACCGAGGCCGAGGAGTTCCACAAGATCTATCAGCTCGAGGTCGTCGCGATCCCGACGCACCGGGCGATGATCCGATCCGACGACACGGACCTCGTCTACCTCAACGAGAAGGCCAAGTTCAACGCGGTCATCGACGAGATCGAGGAGCTCCAGAAGGAGGGCCGCCCGATCCTGGTCGGGACCGTCTCGGTCGAGAAGTCCGAGCTCCTCGGCGACCTCATGAAGCGGCGCGGGATCAAGCACGAGGTGCTGAACGCGAAGTTCCACGAGAAGGAGTCGGGCATCGTCGCGCAGGCGGGCCGGAGCGGCGCCGTCACCATCGCGACCAACATGGCCGGCCGCGGCACGGACATCCTGCTCGGCGGGAACCCCGCGGGTCTCGCGTCCGAGCTGCTGCACCGCAAGGGCCTGAATCCGGCCGAGGTCGACAAGGACACCTACGAGGCGGCCCTCGCCGAAGCCAGGAAGATCACCGACGAGGACCACGAGCGCGTGGTCAAGGCCGGCGGGCTGCACATCATCGGCACCGAGCGGCACGACAGCCGGCGCATCGACAACCAGCTCCGCGGCCGCGCCGGTCGCCAGGGCGACCCGGGCTCGTCGCGCTTCTACCTCTCGCTCGACGACGACCTCATGAAGCGGTTCGCCAACGAGCGGGTGACGTCGCTCATGGAGCGCCTCGGGCTCGACGAGGACAGCTACATCGAGTCGGGCATGGTCGGCAAGACCATCGAGCAGGCCCAGAGCCGCGTCGAGGGCTACAACTTCGACATCCGCAAGCGCGTCGTCGAGTTCGACGACGTCATCAACCGCCAGCGCGAGACGATCTACGCGGAGCGCGACAAGGTCCTCCGCAACGAGGACCTCACGGAGACGATCCGGGCGTTCCTCGACGAGGACCTCGACGAGCTGGTCGAGCGGCACCTCGGGACGGGCAACGAGGCCCCAACGGAAGAGGGCATCGCGGACCTCGTCGTCGAGCTCATTCGGATGGGCTTCCCGAAGGACAAGGTCGATGCCCATCTCCTCGCTGACCAGCACTCCGCCGGTGGTGTCGACGAGTACCTCAAGCAGGTCGCGGACGAGCTGCTCGAGGCCAGGGAGGCGGAGGTCGGACCGGAGCTCTGGGCGACGGTCGAGCGCTACGTCCTGCTCCGAACCATCGACTCGCTCTGGGTGGAGCACCTCACCGAGCTCGACGACATGCGCCGCGGCATCGGCCTTCGCGGGTACTCCCAGCAGGACCCCCTGAACGAGTTCAAGAAGGAGGCCTTCGGCCTCTACGAGGAGCTCTCCGGGTTCATCCGGCATGGCGTGGCGAGCACGATCTTCCGCGTCACCGTCCAGCAGCAGCAACAGGCTGCGGGTGGCGCCATGCCCCTGCCGGGCCCGGGCCAGCCGGCGCGTGGCGGCGCGGGCAATGGCGGCGCGGGCAATGGCGGCGCGGCGGCGGTCGGGCTGGGCACGGGAGCTCGGGGCATGCGCACCATGGCCGGCCCGGGCGTCTCCGGGACCGCCGGCACGGCTCTGCCGACGAATGGCTCCGACCGGAACGGCGGAAGCGCGCGGATCGCCGCCGGATTGGGTGCCGCCGCCGGCGCCGGTGCGGGGGGCGCGGCAGGGGGCCAGCAGGCACGGCCCGGGTACACCCCCTCCGGCGCCAAGATCGGCCGCAACGATGCCTGCTGGTGCGGCTCGGGGCTGAAATACAAGAAATGCCACGGCCGTTAGGCCAGTGCTGCGGCCCCTGCTCCAGCTCCTCGTCGCGGCGCTGCTCGCGTCCGTCGCGCTGATCGCCTACGCGGCCTACCGGATCAACGCCCAGGGCGACCTCGACGAGCAGCGGCCGGCCGACGCGATCGTCGTGCTCGGGGCCGCGCAGTTCAACGGCACACCCGGCGGCGTCTTCGAGGCGCGGCTGCAGCACGCCGTCGACCTGTACAAGGCCCATGTCGCCGACTATCTCGTCGTGACGGGCGGCAAGCTGCCGGCGGACCGGACCACCGAGGCCGCGACCGCGCGCGCCTGGGCCATCGCGCATGGCGTGCCCGCCGACGCGATCCTCGGCGAGAACCAGGGCCGCAACACCCTCGAATCGATGGAGGGCGTCGCGGCGGTCTTCCGGGAGCACGGCTTCACGAGCGGCGTCTTCGTGAGCGATCGGACCCACATGCTCCGGGTCATCCGGATGGCGTCGGACCAGGGGATCGTGGCCTGGGGATCCCCGACCGCGACCAGCCCGACGGACCTCGAGGGTGACCGGCGGGCGAAGGCGATCGTCCACGAGCTCGCGGGGCTCGCGGCGTACTTCGTCGGTGGCGGGCGGCTCATCAACGACCTGGAGTCGTCGACTGCCCCCTGAGCCGCGGCATCCCGGCACCATGGCTGGGCCTTTTCCCGTTTTTCCCTCTTGGCGCGGCGAAACCCGCCTCGTATACTCCGAAAAACCCCCACGCGATGCCCAACGCCACCTCGGCGAATCGCGCTCGAGGCCGCGCCCAGCGTCGCGAATCGATCCGGGAACGCCGCCGAAGTGAGGGATTCGTGAAGCAGGCTGAGGAAACGACCTTCGTCGACCTGATCGCCTGCGAACGTGATTGCCGCAACTGCAGCTACGCGGCCGCGCTGGACTGCGACGGCAACTGCGGCGTCTGCCCGCACAACGGCTACTGTCCCTGCGTGAACCCCGTCGTCGTCCGGAGCAAGTCGGCCCTGCGGCTGATCGAGCTCCGTCCGATCCTGCTCCAGGACCTCCGGGTCGCCAAGAACTAGTGGACGCTGCACGCGCCCGCGACCTGGTGGAGCGGATCCGATCGACCTCGGGGCGTCTTTGACCTCCCAGGCAAGCAAGCCCGCCTGACCGAGCTCGCCGCGCGCGCGTCGGAGCCCGGCTTCTGGGACGACAGTCGAGCGGCGCAGGAGGTCCTGCGCGAGGCGGACGGCATCCGGGCCGAGGTCGAGCTGTGGACGGGCCTTCTCGCGCGCGCCGCCGACCTCGAGACCACGGTCGAGCTCGCCCAGGAGGCCGGTGACGCGGAGCTCGAGGCGGAGGCGGACAAGGCGACCGAGGACCTCGAGCGCGACTTCGCCCGCGAGCGGACGCAGCTCCTGTTCTCGGGCGAGTACGACACGCGCCCGGCGATCCTGAACATCAGCGCCGGCGCGGGCGGCACGGAGGCCACCGACTGGGCCGAGATGCTGCTCCGGATGTACGTCCGCTGGGCCGACCGACATCGCTGGAAGACCGAGATCATCGACCAGCAGGAGGGCGAGCAGGCCGGCCTCAAGAGCGCATCGGTCGCCGTCCAGGGCCGTGGCGCCTATGGCTGGCTCCGCGCGGAGCGCGGCGTCCACCGGCTCGTGCGGATCAGCCCGTTCGATGCCCAGAACCGCCGCCAGACGACGTTCGCGCTCGTGGAGGTCATGCCGGAGCCGGACGAGGACGCCCCGATCGAGCTCGACTGGGACGAGATCCGTGTCGACACGTACCGCTCCCAGGGCGCCGGCGGCCAGCACGTCAACAAGACGGACTCGGCGGTCCGGCTGACCCACCTCCCGACCGGGATCGTCGCCCAGTCACAGAACGAGCGCTCGCAGACCCAGAACAAGGAGACCGCGATCAAGGTGCTGAAGGCGCGGCTCCTGGAGCGCCAGCTGGAGGAGAAGGAGGCCGAGCTGCGCCAGCTCCGGGGCGAGCACGTGGAAGCCGGATGGGGGAACCAGATCCGGAGCTACGTGCTCCATCCCTACCAGATGGTCAAGGACCTCCGGACCCAGCACGAGACGTCGAACACGACAGCGGTTCTCGACGGCGATCTCGACGCCTTCATGCAGGCGGAGCTGGAGCGACTCGCGACCGGCGGCGACGGCGAGGGCACGGGGGCGTGATTCGACGCTCCCCATCGCGGTCGCGTCGCCGCGGGCTCGATGGGGTGGCCTTCCGACGTGCCACTGAGGGTGACCTGCTCGAGTGCAGCCGGATCCATCGCGAGGGCATCGACGCCTACCTCGGCCGCATGGGCTTTCCACCCATGCCCGTGGAGAATCCGGGCCTCGTTCGACTCCATGCCCACACGCTCGGCACGGATCCAGACCGGTTCCAGGTCGCCGAACGGCGTGGCCGGGGCGGCAAGCCGCGGATGATCGCGTTCGGCTCGGCCGTCGAGCGCGGGCCGATGTGGTTCCTGTCGATGCTCTTCGTGGAGCCGGCCGAGCAGGCGAGCGGCCTTGGTCGGGCGGTCCTCGAGCGGATCCTCCCGGAGGAGCGCGACGGGCGGCTGCTCGCGACCTGCACGGATAGTGCGCAGCCGGTGTCGAACGGGCTGTATGCGTCGTTCGGGATCGTGCCGAGGATGCCGTTCCTGAACGTGCTGGGACGGCCGCGAGAAGGCTGGACCCCGCCGCCGCTGCCCGCTGGGGTCACCGCGGCGCGCGCCGAACCTGCCATGCCCGGCCTGCTGGCGCCTGCCGACCAGGACGAGCTCGATGCGCTGGATCTGGACGTGAACGGCTGGGCGCACCCACAGGACCACGCCTTCGACCTCCGCGAGCGCCCGTGGCTCTTTCGCTACCGCGACGGCGCCGGGCGGCTCGTCGCCTATGGCTACACCTCGGAGGTCGGCCGCGTCGGCCCCATCGCCGTGCGCGACGCCACCCACCTCTGGCCAGTGGCGGCACACCTGCTCACCGCGGTCCCGCCGCGCGGCGCCTCGTCGATCTGGTTTGGCGGGCACGCCACGGAGGCCGTCGCCGCGGCGATCCGCGCGGGCCTGCGGCTCGAGGGATTCCCCATCCTTGCCTGCTGGAGTGCGCCCTACGCGGACTTCACCAGATACGTACCAACGTCACCCGGACTCATCTGATCGGGCCACTGTTGCGTTCTGGAACCGGTGGCAGAATCCAGTCCACCTGGTCCCGCCGTGGTGTCCGCAATCGGGGCCGTTGCCAGCGTCGCGCCGAAGCCGCCGCGACCATCCGCCGCGCCGATTCGTGGAGCCGAGCTTGATCCTGCAGCGCAACCCTGATCGTTCCGCCTCGTCCGTCGACCAGCGCGGCTGGCCCGGCGACGACACCGCGGGCGGCAACGGGCGGGCGCCGGCCGACACGCGCCGGCCCGTCCTGGTCCTGAACGACGTCACCAAGACGTACCCGAACGGCCGCGACGCCCTGAAGGACGTCGATCTCGTCGTGCCCGAAGGCGACTTCGTCTTCCTCGTCGGCGCTTCGGGAGCCGGCAAGTCGACGCTCATGAAGCTGCTGATCCGGGACGAGCTCGCGACCATCGGCAGCGTCATCCTCGACGGCGACGACCTGTCCCGCCTCTCGCGCCGCAAGGTGCCGATCGTGCGCCGCAAGATCGGGATCGTCTTCCAGGACTTCAAGCTCCTCCCGAGCAAGACCGTCCGCGAGAACATCGCCTTCGCGCTCGAGGTCACGGGCACGCCGCGTCGCAAGATCCGGCCTGCGGTAGAGCGAGTTCTGAAGCTCGTCGGCCTGACTGCACAGGCGGAGCAGTACCCGCACCAGCTCTCCGGCGGGGAGCAGCAGCGAACCGCGATCGCCCGGGCGCTGGTCCACGATCCCCGGATCGTCATCGCCGACGAGCCCACGGGCAACCTCGATCCCCTGATCTCGTGGGAGATCCTGCAGCTGCTCCTGCGGATCAATGAGCTCGGCGTCACCGTGCTAATGGCGACCCACGACTCGGACCTCGTCACCGCGCTGCGCAAGCGCGTCGTCGCCCTGGAAGAAGGCCGGATCATCCGCGACGAGGTCGGTGGCGGCTACCACCGAGCCGGCTGAGCCATGTTCTCGTTCCTGTTCTTCTCGATCGGGCGGGCCTGGCAGGGCTTCTGGCGCAACGCGGCCATGAGCCTCGCCGCGACCGCGACCATGACGCTGATGCTCCTGCTGCTCTCCGGCTTCTGGATCATCCAGGCCGGGTTCCTCGCCAGCCTGTCGTATGTCGAAGCGAAGGTCGGCGTCGTTGCGGACCTCGAGGACGGCACGACGAACCTCGAGATCCAGGATCTCGAGACCAGGCTGAAGGCGATGCCGCAGGTGACCTCGGTCGAGTACGTCTCCAAGGACGAGGCGCTCAAGCGCTACCGCGAGGAGCGCGCCAAGCAGGGACAGACGGACCTCACGCCGTACCTTGCCGAGAACCCGCTGCCGGCCAGCCTCGAGGTCAAGCTCGACAAGCCCGAGAGCTACCGCACGATCGCGGACTTCCTGAATGCCGAGCCGATCGTCCACGGGCCGGTGGTCAACATCGAGGACACGACGGATCGGCTGATCTCGATCACGAGCTTCCTGCGGACCTTCGGCGTGCTGCTCCTCGCCGTCATCGGGGCGATCGTGCTGTTCATCGTCATCAACACCATCCGGCTGGCCGTCCTCGGTCGGGCGGAGGAGATCGAGGTCATGCGCCTCGTCGGTGCCTCCGACGCCTTCATCCGATGGCCGTTCGTGTTCGAGGGCGCCCTGGTCGGGCTCCTCGGCGCGGTGATCACGCTGGGCGTGCTGCTCGGCGCCGCCGAGCCGCTGTCGCAGTTCATGGTCGGGTTCTTCTCGATCCTGCCGATCAATGTCGGGTCGATCTCCCGCGACGTGACGATGCTCGTCGTCGGGTCCGGCATGGGGCTGGGCATCGTCGGGGCCTGGGTCTCCGTCCGGACCTATCTCATCCGATAGCGCGGTAGGCTTTCCACCCCGGTTCCAGCGCCGGGCGCACCCGAGAGGAACCCGTCCCAGCGATGCTCCCCAATGACCCTTCCGACTCGGCGGCCGATGGCGCGCCGAGCGTTTCGTCGTCCCCCGACCCAGGCTCGGCCGCACCGCCACCGACCGGGCTCCTGGACCCCGCGGCGCAGCCGATCCTGATCCCGGTCGTCCCGCCCCGGGCGGAGCGTCGTCGCGGATGGGGCTTCGCCATCTCCATCGTGCTCGTCGCGGTCATGGCGGGTGGCGCGCTGTTTCTCTCCGGCTACCAGCTCGGCCTCGACAACAGCGGCGCGGGCGCCGGCGGCGTCGCCGATCGTGAAGCCTTCCAGCCGTTCTGGGATGCCTACAACGCGATCACCCAGCGCTACCCGCTCGACCGCGTCGATCGGACGGCCCTCGTGGAGGGCGCGATCAAGGGCATGGTCGAGGCGGTCGGCGATCCGTACTCGTCGTACCTCAGCCCCGACGACTACACCACGACCATCCAGGACATCTCCGGTCAGTTCGAAGGGATCGGTGCCGAGATCGGCTCGGTCGACGCCGCCGGAAACACCAGCGACTGCGCGACCTACGGGCCCGACTGCTTCCTCGTCGTCATCGCCCCGATCGAGGGCTCGCCGGCCGAGAAGGCCGGGCTCAAGCCCGGAGATGTGATCCTCGAGGTCGACGGCTCCAAGCTCGATGGCCTCACTCCGGACGAGGCCCGCGATCGGGTCCGGGGCAAGGCGGGCACGCAGGTCACGCTGCACATCCAGCGGTTCGCTCCCATGCCGTCGGCGACGGCCGGCCCGAGCCCGACGCCGGCGGCGAGCGGCGCCCCAGCCGCGACCTCGACGCCACGGACGCCCATCGAGGAGTTCGACGTCACGCTGACGCGCGACAAGATCCAGCGGCGCGAGGTCAGCTCTCGAGAGCTCGCCGGGAGCACCATCGGCTACGACCGGCTGTCCGGCTTCAGCGACGCCGGGGCCGCCGAGCTGCGGGCCGCTCTGAAGGCCCAGGTGGACAAGGGGATCAAGAAGATCGTGCTGGACCTGCGCGGGAACCCCGGCGGCTTCATCAGCGCCGCGCGCTCCGTTGCCAGCGACTTCATCGCGTCGGGCCCGATCTTCTGGGAGCAGGACGCCAAGGGCGTCCAGACCGAGACCGACGCGGACGTGGGCGGGGTCGCCACCGACCCATCGATCAAGGTCGTCGTGCTGATCGACAAGGGCTCCGCGTCGGCAAGCGAGATCGTGGCGGGGGCGCTGCAGGACACGCTGCGGGCACAGCTGATCGGCCAGACGTCGTTCGGCAAGGGCACCGTGCAGGAATGGCTGCCGCTCGGCCAGCTCGGCGGCCTGAAGCTGACGGTCTACAAGTGGCTCACGCCTCATAAGCGCTGGATCCACAAGGTCGGCCTCGCGCCCGACGTCGTGGTCGACGTCCCGGCCAACACGCCACCGGGCGAGGATCCAGTGCTGGACAAGGCGGTCCAGGTGCTCGGAGAGACCGGTCTCGCCCCCGTGGCGCTTCCGCGCGCCGCCTGAGCCGGCGCCCCGAAAACCCTCGGGTCGGTATGGGTCGAGGGTCACCTTGCGCCCGACGCCGAGTTCCGGTACGGTTCCCCGCGAACGAAAGGAGGTGATGTGCAGTGTCAGAACACAGTCGCTGCACCACCTCGCAGGAGATGGCCGTCTAACCGGTTACTCCTAGCGGGTGGCAGCCGCAACCGGACGCCGGTCCTTCGGGACCGGCGTTCGTGCTTTCTCGGGAGCGTCACCCCGGGCCCGCCGCAGGTAGAGTGCAACGCCCATGTCGCAGGAAAAGACGATCGCCCTGAATCGCCGCGCCCGCCACGAGTACCTGATCGAGGACTCGATGGAGGCGGGCATCGTGCTGTCCGGGACCGAGATCAAGTCCATCCGCGCGGGCAAGGTGAATCTCGCCGACTCGTTCGCCCGGATCGACAAGGGCCAGGCGTGGCTCGTGGGCGCCCACATCGCGCCCTGGGAAGGCGGCAACCGCCTGAACCATGAGCCCAAGCGCGATCGGAAGCTGCTCCTGCACCGCCACCAGATCGACCAGCTCCTCGGCCGGACCAAGGCCAAGGGCCTGACGCTCGTACCGCTCAAGCTCTACATCACCGAGCGCGGGAAGGCCAAGCTGGAGCTGGGGCTCGGCAAGGGCAAGCAGCTCTACGACCGCCGGCGGGAGATCGCGGCCCGCGACTCGCGCCGCGAGGTCGAGCGCGAGCTCGCGGAGTCCGGCCGGCGCTGATCTCGCCCAGAGGCACGAACGTCCGCGCCGCAACACCTGGCGCGCTCGCGTTCGCGCAACGCCTGGCGCGCTCCGGCCTACGCAACGAGTGACGCGCTCGCGTTGGCGCTCAGCGCAGGAAGTAGCGCCGGCTGAGCGGAACCTGGCGAAGCGG
>JAICVI010000158.1 GCA_025935415.1 Chloroflexota bacterium | reverse complement strand
GCGAACGCCGGGGCGAGCACGACGTCCGCGTAGAGGACGCTGCCGAACCACAGGATCGCCAGGATCACGTGCAGCCACTGCACCGCGAACAGCAACCAATCCACCCCTCGACTCCTCCCCACCCTTGCTTTCGCTCGATGCGAGCGCGGATGGTATCCGCCCCGAGCGACGCCGGTGCGTTGTTGGCTTCAGTAGAAACACCGAACGACACATCGCAATTCGCCGAATAAGGTCATCGCGCCATGAAGTTCCGCAGCGTCGCAACCATCGCCGTCCTTGGGTTCGGCGTCATCGCCAGCGCGATGGGGTGTGGCGGGGAGCTGCCTGGGCCAAGCCGACCGGTGATCAATGGCTGGCCCATTGGCGACCGGGCGGAGTGCTCCAGTGGTGGATGCGAGGACTCGATCGAGGTTGCGACCGAGGCGCTCGATTCCGGCCACCCCGGACATCCGGAGGTTGTCGACGCGAGCCTGTATTCGACCGCCGGGCCGTTGACGACATCGGTCGCCTACTCCGTGGTCGTCTTCCGCTTCGTCGATGGGACGTATCGCGCGATCGGCGTCGGTGTGGGGGTCGGGCCCAGCGACAGCGGCGGCAGCGCCTACCGCCTGTTTGCGAGGGACCTCGACCCTTAAGCCGTCACCGACGGCATACTGCGGGCCATGTCGCCGGATCGCCCCATCCGCGTTGCCGTCGTGGACGACCATCCAGCAATCGGCCTGGCGATCCGCGCCGCTGCCGAGGTCGAATCCGCCGCCGGGAATCCCATGGAATTCGTCGGCGCCGCGCAGTCCCTCGAAGACGCCCGGGAGCTCATGGAGGGTCCGATGCGTCCCGATGTCCTCCTCTGCGATGTTCAGCTCCACGCCGGTCTCGACGGCCTCGACGCGATCGACCTGGCGACCCAGGCGGGGAGCAAGGCGATCGTGTTGACCTCCTTTGCTCGGGCGTCCCTCATGCGCGCTGCCTTCGAGCGCGGTGCGGCGGGCTACCTCGACAAGGCCATGGAGCCGAAGGACATCCTCGCTGCGGTCCGAACCGTCGCCAATGGCGGTACGGCGTTCTCGAGCGCGGCGCTGGATGCCGCCCGGTCGGCGCCTCGCATGCCTTCGGGCCGCGAGCTGGAAATCGTGGGGCAGGTGCAGCGCGGTGCGAGCTCCGACGAGATCGGCCGGCAGCTCGGGATCTCCACACGGACGGTCGAGAGTCACCTTCGTCGACTGTTCGACCGCTACGGGGTGGTCTCGAGGACCGAGCTCGCCGTCTTTGCGATGAACCAGGGCTGGGTCGACTCGGGCCGTTGATCGTGGAGGCCCGTCCGCTTCCCTCCGCCCGCCCTCGGTGGCTGTTGGGTGCGCTTGCGACGACGGCCATCGTCCTCGTTGCGGCGTCGGCACTTCGCCTTTCGGGATCATCCGTTGATCTCGCACTGCTCGGGGGCCGGCTCTTCGCCCTGCTCGTTGCCGCGGCGCTCGCGGATGTCGCATTGCTGACCCGTCGTCGAGCTCCGGGCGTGGCGTGGTTCGCCGTCGTGATCTCGCTGGGGATCGGTGTCGTCGAGCTGGTCGGCGCGCTGCGAGACGAGGGCCTGGTGACGGACGCAACGTCGACATCCCTCGGACTCCTCGTCGCGCTTGCGGCATTCCTCGCGGCAGCAGGCATAGCATTGGTCAACGCGGCACGATCACGCCCGCGTCACAGCTCTCGCGCGGACGGGTTCGTCGTCGCGGCTGTTGCTGCCGCGTTCCTGGGGGTGGTCGTGGCCGCCGCCTGGACGATCGTCGTGGCTCTCGACCCGTCCGTGGCGGCCTCGATCGGCGACACCGACTTGTCACCGATCCGTCTCACGGGCAGGTTGACCCTCCTCGCCGTGGGTCTCGGGCTGGCTGTCGGGGCGTTTCGCGACGTCGCGCCGGCGGTGGCGCGGGGATGGCGCCGCTGGCGTGCAGGTTCGAAGGCCGGCGATCGGGGCTCCCTTGCCGGGAACCTCGCCGACGAGCTGATTCCCTGGCGGGCGGCTGCACAGTCGCACGTCCGCGAGGACGAGCGCGCCCGACTTGCCGCGGACCTGCACGCGCTGGTTCTGCCCGACCTCCGAAGGGCTGCGGCGGCAGTTTCGGTGGTGGGCGGATCGGAGCCGGCGGTCGTCGGCGTGCAGCGTGCTTTGCAGGACGTCGAGCAGCTCATGCATCGGAGGCAATCGACGGTGCTGGAAGAGTTCGGCCTGGTCGCGGCACTCGAATGGCTCGCTGAGCGGACGGAGGGACACAATCTCCTGCGCGTGGACCTCGAGCTCGAAGGAAGCTCGGTCGATCAGCGCGGCGCGGTCCCTGTGGACATCGCTCGCGCCGCGTTTCGCATCGCCATGCTGGCGCTCGACAACGTCGAACGCCATGCCGGCGCCAGTGCGGCGACGATCCGCCTCGCGGTGGATCCGGGCCTGATCGCGCTGCTGATCACCGACGACGGCCGGGTTCGCTCCACGTGGACCAGCGCGGGGGGACGCGGCGTCGCGGACATGCGGGCCGAATCGGTCGCGACCGGAGGCACGTTGCGCCTCCAATCAGAGCCGGGCACCAGGATCGAGGTGACCTGGCCGCGGCCGTGATGCCCGGAAATCTCGCCGAGCGTCAGCCCTTGTCGAGCCAGGCGCGGACGTCGGGTGCGTGCTCCTCGTGGAGGTGCCCGGTGAAGGCGACGTCGATGAGCGGGCCGCCAACGAACGGGAGCGCCTTCGGATCGGTCAGCGTCGCTTCCGGGAGCGCGTCGAGCGCGCGGATCAGGCGGTCGTACGAGTCGGTGTAGGCGTCGACGAGCTCCGCGGATGATCGCCCAGCGTCGTTCTCGCGGATCTGGACGTTGTAGGCGTCGATCTCTTCGTCGGTGTCCGGCTCGAACGGGATCGGATCGGGCTCACCGCGGGCGGCCGCCTCGAGGCGCGCGATCGTCCGGTCGCGCCACCCCAGGAGGTGCCCGGCAAGGTCGCCGAAGCTCCAGTCCCCCATCGCGCCGGCCTGGTCGTATCGGTCGGGTCCGACCTCGGCCGCGAGGTCGCGCCAGAACTGCTGATCGGCCTTGAGGCCCGCCCTCTGCTGTTCTCGTGTCTGCATGCCGGCAGCCTAGCCGTCGCGGAGCCAGCCGAGTTCGCGCTCCATCTGGGCGCCGGTCGTCATGTGCCCGGTGTCATCGTCGATCCAGGTCGTCGCGCCCGGAACGCGCTCCGCGAGCCAGTCGCCGTGCGCGGCGGGGACGAGCACGTCCTCGCGCCCATAGGCGAGGACGATCGGGACGCGGCACGACGCCACGTCGAAGCCCCACGGCTTCACGAAGGCGAGATCGTCGTCGACCCAGCCGTCCACACCGCCAGCGATCGCGGTGAGCAGGTGCGCGGCCGCGGCCTTCTGCTGCCGCTCCATCTCGGCCCGATCGGCCTCGGGCATGTCGTAGCCCTCGCCGAGGAAGTCGGTCTGGCCGCTCGTCAGGGCGTCGATCATCTCCAGGCGAGTCTTCTCGACGATCGGCCGGAGGACGTCCTCGCCTTCCCTCGCGGCGCCGAACTCGCGAACGTTGCCGTCGTTCATGCCGGCGAGGAACTCGACGCCCTCGGCATCGATGGGCGCGGGCGTGACGGAGGACAGGCAGCGCACGATCCGATCAGGGATGAGCGAGGTGCACGCGAGCACGTGCGGTCCGCCACCCGACCCGCCGGAGATGGCGAAGCGGCGGAGACCGAAAAAGTCCGCGATCGCGATGACGTCCGGCACGACGTCGGCCACGCTCCTGCCAGCGAGACGCGTCGAATCGCCGTAGCCAGGCCGGTCGAAGCTCAGCCGGCGCAGCCCGAACCGCTTCCAGATCTCCGGCTCGTCCGTCCAGTAGCCGATGCGGCTGCCGGGCGTGCCGTGGAACGTGATCACGGGCTTGCCGGTAGGGTCGCCCCATTCGGCCACGGCGAGCGTCCGGCCGTCCGGAAGCGTGAGCCGGTGTTCCTCGTGCTCGGGAACGCCGTAGTCGCGATCGATGGTGCTCGCGTCCAGGGCCGTCCGGTCGAAGGTCATCGTCCGCTCCTCGGCAAGTCTTCCCTGCGCCGGCGTTGCTGGGCCGTCTCGAACGGCATCGCCGCCGCCTGCTGCATCCAGGACATCAGCTGGGGTTCGTCGATGTCCTCGACGGCCGTCAGCTCGATGCCTCTCGTGTGCTTGCCCATCGCGACCGGCTTGACCGGCGGTTCCGGCTGCAGGTCCGTGCCGCGGATGAACATCACCTTCACGTGGCCGACGAAGGCGCCGGAGGTGAAGCACCAACCGGTGTCGAGGCCGTAGTAGGCCATTCCCCATTTCACGCCGCGGCGGAGGCCCGGCAGCGCCCGGGCGGCGATCGCATCGACGGCATCGGCGATCGCCCGCTGCGGCTCTGGGAGCCTGGCGATGTAGGCGAAGACCGGCGCGTCACCGTCCGCGTTCTTCGCGTCGCTCGCCTTGCCGCTCGACATGTCGGGGTGCAGCTCGATCGTCATGCTCCTCCCGTGGGTGCGCCGCGAGGCGTGCGTCCAAGGTGAGCGGCGCGCCCGTGCATCGTACGTGCGCAGGCATTCGGATACGAGGGGTCTACCCTCGATCGTGCGGTGACATCGCTCCCCTCTCTCGCCACCCCTGCATCCTCGCCTGCGATCCGCGTCGAGCACCTGTCGAAGCAGTTCGGCGACCGCGCGGCGTTCAAGGACGTGAGCTTCGAGGTCGGGCAGGGCGAGGTCTTCGGGTTCCTCGGGCCGAACGGCGCCGGCAAGACGACCACGGTCCGGACGCTCGCGACGCTGCTGGCTCCGACCTCCGGGACGGCCACCGTCGCCGGGATCCCGCTCTCGGAGGAGAACGGCGTCGAGATCCGCCGCCGGATCGCGGTGATGCCTGAGGCGCCGGGGCTGTACCTGCGCCTCAGCGTCCGCGAGAACCTGGAGTGCTTCGCGGACCTGTACGAGGTCGCGGACCCGCGAGCGAGAATCGACGCGGCGCTCGAGGCGGTCCGGCTGGCCGCGCGCCGGGATGATCCGTGCGGCACGTTGTCGAAGGGCCTCCGGCAGCGCGTCGCGCTCGCGCGCGCCGTGCTCGG
>JAICVI010000110.1 GCA_025935415.1 Chloroflexota bacterium | reverse complement strand
GAGGACCCGCGCAGCGGCACCCGACCCGTCCAAGACCGCGGGCAGTGGTAGATGAGGGGAACGTGCCCGGTTCGGCGGACGAATACCGCCGGGGGCGATATTCGAGGAAACGCGAGGGCCGGCGGTGTGGCTCGAGCGGCAGTGCGGCTCGGGCGGCAGCGCGGCTCGACCGGCGAGTGGTTGCGCGAGGGTTGCGATCGCGTGCGAGCGCGTGCGAGGTTTTTCGAGGGTTGCGAGTGGTTGCGAGGTTTGCGAGGGAGGCGAGCTATGCGAGGGTTACCAGAGATGCGAGCGCTCGCGAGCGTTTGCCGGGTGCGGCCGGGTCCGAGCGGTTGCGAGCCGTTGCGAGCCGTTGCGAGGTAGTCCCGAGCCGTCAACCGCCGACGTTGATCATCACGTGCTTGATGAACGTGTAGTCCTCGAGCGCGTACTTGGACCCGTCCTTGCCGTAGCCGGACTGCTTCACGCCGCCATGCGGCGTCTCGGACGCGAGCGTGAAGTGCTCGTTCACCCAGACGTGCCCGAACTGCAGCGCCTTGGCGACGCGCATCGCGCGGCCCACGTTCGAGGTGAACACGGACGATGCGAGCCCGTAGGGCGTGTCGTTGGCCCACTGGACCGCGGTGTCCTCGTCGCTGAAGCGCTGGACCGTGACAACCGGGCCGAAGATCTCATCCTGGATGATCTCGGACTTCTGGTCGGCGCCGGCGATGACCGTCGGCTCGTAGTACGCGCCCGGTCGATCCGGCCGGTTCCCGCCGACGACCACCTCTGCGGAGCCGCGCGCCCGCTCGACCATGCCGGCGACCTTGTCCGCCTGGGCTTTCGCGATGAGCGAGCCCATGTCGATGTCGTCCGCCTCGGCGGGGTCGCCCCACTTGATCGAGCGAACCTGATCCGCGAGCTTGTCGACGAAGGCGTCGTAGACCTTGGGGCCGGCGATCACGCGCGTGGCGGCCGTGCAGTCCTGGCCGGCGTTCCAGTAGCCCGCGGCCTTGAGGGTCTCCGCGGCGAGGTCGAGGTCCGCGTCGTCGAAGACGATGACCGGGGCCTTGCCGCCGAGCTCGAGGTGCAGTCGCTTCACGGTGTCGGCGGCGATCTTGGCGACGCGCTTGCCGGTCGCCGTATCGCCGGTGATCGAGATCATCCGGACCTTGGGATGCCCGACCAGCGCGTCGCCGATCGTCGAGCCCTCGCCCGAGATCACGTTCACGACGCCCGGCGGGAAGACCTCGGCGAGCGTCTCCGCGAAGGCCAGGGCGGAGAGCGGCGTACGGATCGACGGCTTGAGCACGACCGTGTTGCCCGTCGCGAGCGCCGGGCCGAGCTTCCACGAGGCCATGTAGAGCGGGTAGTTCCACGGCGCGATCGAGGCGACGACGCCGATGGGGTCGCGCCGGATGATCGAGGTGTGACCCGCGAGGAACTCGTTGGCGGCGAGGCCATCCATGACCCGGGCCGCGCCGGCGAAGAACCGGAACAGGTCCACGCAGACAGTCATCTCGTCGATCGCGGCGCCGACCGGCTTGCCCGCGTTCGCGCTCTCGAGCCTGCCCAGCTCGTCAGCGCGGGCCTCGAGCGCGTCGGCGAGCTTCAGGAGCAATAGGCTGCGGTCCTGCGGCGTGGTGTTCTGGTAGCTCTGGAACGCCGTGTCGGCGGCGTTCACCGCGCGATCGACGTCCTCCTGCGACGATGCCGGCACCTGGGCGATGACCTGGCCGTTGGCGGGATTCTCGATGTCGAGCGTCTGGCCGCTGGCCGAGTCGACGAATTCGCCGCCGATGAACTGCTTGTACGTCTTGACCCGCTCCATGACGTCGGTCATCGAAGGCTCCTCAATCGCTCGTGGGTCGCGGACCGGCGCGCGGTCCAGGACCGGATTTCGTGGCTGCGCCGTCCTCCGGGCGCGCGAATCGCACGGACAGGGGCACCATTCTAGCCATGACGAATGATCCGACCGACCAGCTCGCCAGGCCCGACGGCCTCATCTTCGACCTCGATGGCACCCTCGTCGACACCGTTCGCGCCCGCATCGACGGGTGGGTGGAGGCGCTCTTCGCAGAGGGTTTGGCGGTCTCGCCCGAGCAGGTCGGACCGATGATCGGGATGGACGGGAAGCGACTGGCGCGCGAGGTCGCGGCGCGCGACGGTCGATCGCTCTCCGATGCCGACCTCGAGCGCATCGACAAGGCCGCCGGCCGGGCGTTCGATCGACGGAACGAGTCGCCGCGGCCACTGCCGGGTATGCGGGAGGTGCTGGACGCGGCCGACGCGCTGGGGCTGCGGTGGCTGATCGCGACCTCCAGCCGCAGGGAGCAGGTCACAGGGTCCGTGACCGCGCTCGGCCTGGAGGCCGAGCCGGAGATCGTGGACGGCAGCCATGTCGAGCACGCCAAGCCGGCGCCGGACCTGCTGCTCCTCGCGGCGGAGCGCCTCGGCTTGCCGGCTGACGCGTGCTGGGCCATCGGCGATTCCACCTGGGATGTCCGGGCGGCCATCGCCGCCGGCATGCCGGCAATCGGCGTCACGGCTGGCTCTGCGGTGAGCGCTGGCGATCTCGAAGGCGCCGGGGCGGCGCGTGTCGTCCCCACCCTCGGAACCCTGGCGGAGATCGTCCGGAATGCCCGCGCATAGCCGTCGAGTGGCTCGCCATTTGCGCAGTTTCGGAGAAGCGCGCTCGAGGCCGCCGGCCCTAGGGTGTCGGCAAAACCACCGAGAAGGAGCGCCAGATGATCACCAGGCTGAACGTCGCGTCGATATACGTCCTCGACAAGGAGGAAGCCCTCGACTTCTACGTCACGAAGCTCGGGCTCGAGAAGGGCAACGACGTCCGCCAGGGCGATTACCGCTGGCTGACCATTCGCGTTCCCGGCGAGAACGCGACCGAGATCTCGCTCGAGGAGCCGGGCCCGCCGATCCATGACGAGGCGACCGGGGCGGCGCTCCGCGCGCTGATCACGAAGGGCGCCCTGGGTGGCCTCGTGTTCAACACCGACGATGCCCGCGGCCTCTTCGAGATGCTGAAGCAGCGCGGCGTCACGGATTTCACCCAGGAGCCGACCGAGCACTTCTACGGCACGGACATGGGCCTCCGCGACCCGTTCGGCAACCCGATCCGGATCCTCCAGCAGGGCTAGCGCGAGACCACGAGCGCGGCGACCAGGATGGCGAGCGCCGCGATGGCGACGACGGCGTCGAGGGGCTGCCAGCGGACAGGGCGATACGTCGAGCGCGGGCCGGACCCGAAGCCGCGGGCGTCCATCGCGATCGCGAGCTGGTCTGCGTGGCGAATTGCGCGGACGAGCATCCCGACGATCAGCCGCGGGTGCCATTCGCGAAGCCCGCGGAGGCGGCGCGTCGCCCGCAATGTGCCGAGGTCGTCGGCCAGCTTGGGCACCGCCTGGTAGGCGGCCAGCGTGCCGTAGGCGAAGCGCGGCGACACGCGCCCGAGCTGGACGAGCGAATCGATCAGGAACGTCGCGTCCGTCGTGAGCGCGAAGACGGCACCGACGCTGATGATCGAAAGGACGCGCGCGCCGAGGCCCGCGGCCGCATCGACTGCCTCCTGCGTGACGCGCAATGGCCCCATCCGGAAGAGCTCCGTCGCCAGCGGGTCCGGGTTGTGCGCGGAGAACACGAGGTTCGCCAGCACGATCCCGAGCACCGCCAGCCACAACGGCGCGATTCGCCGCGCCAGCGCGGTCGGCGCGATCCCGCCGAGCTGGAGCCCGGCGATGAGGGTGATGAGCGTGAGAATCAGCGGCGGACGGACGTCGAGCGTCAATCCCATGCCGACGAGCCACGCCAGCGCGATCCCGAGCTTGACCAACGGGTTCACGCGGCCCAGGACGCTGGCTCGCTGGATCGGTCCGACGTCCGGGATGAGGATGCCGGCGGTCATGACGTCTCCAGTTCGCCCTGCCCCGCGACGACGATGCCGTACTCGGCGCGTCCGTCACGGGGCCCGAGCTCGCCCACGATCCAGCCGGCCGCGAGCTCGATCCGCCGGTCGGTGGCGTCTTGCGCGAAGCGCTCGTCGTGCGTCGCCGCGAGGACGGCGCTCCCTTGCTCGACGAGCTCGTCGAGAGCGGCCACGAGCGCCTCGTGGCCACGCCGGTCCTGGCCGTACGTCGGCTCGTCGAGGGCGAGCAGGAGTGGCCGGCGAGCGAGGCCTGTCACGAGCGAGAGCCGGCGCTGCTCGCCGCCGGAGAGCTGGTAGGGGCTTCTGTCGGCGAACGACTCCAACGGGAGCGCGAGTCGCTCGCACAGCTCGTGGGCGAAGACGAGCTGCTCGGCGTCGAGACCCAGCTCGACCTCCTCCCGCACCGTGTCCGCGAGGAACCCCAGCTCAGGATCCTGGACAACGTAGCCCGCAAGCCGCGCGATCTGGGCGGGCGCGAGCCGCCACGGGTCCCGCGACCCGAGCTGGACCTCCCCGGCAGTGGGTCGCAGCAGGCCCATCGCGAGGCGCAGGAGCGTCGTCTTGCCGCTGCCGTTCGGTCCCATGAGCGCGACGCGATCCCCCGGCGAAACGCCGAGATCGACCTCGCGCAGGACCGGGTCGCCGCCTTCGAATGCGAACCGGACGTCGTGCAGCTCGAGGATCGGCAGCGTGCCATGCGACCTCGACACCGGACCGAGCTTGTCCGCCTGCGCCGGAGCTTGGGACCCATCCGCGTCGTCGGGCAGCCAGATCCCGGCACGCTCCAGCGCCCTCGCGGCGCGGAGCACGTCTGCCGGCGGGCCGGCCGCGATCGGGCAACCCTGCTGGTCGAGCGCGAGCACGACATCCGCGAGCGGCCACGCGAGCGAGGCCCGATGCTCCACGAGGACGATGGTCGCCGCGCGCTGGTCGCGCAGGGTGGCCAGGATGCGGGCGACGACCGCCGCGCCGTCTGGGTCGAGATTGGCCGTCGGCTCGTCCAGCACGAGGAGGCCGGGCGCCTGTGCGAGCACGCCCGCAATGGCGACTCTCTGCTGCTCGCCGCCGGAAAGGCGCGTGGAACGACGCTCTTCGAAGCCGGCGAGCCCGACAGACTGGAGCGCCTCCGGCACGCGCCGGCGCATCGTGCCGAGGGGCCAGGCGAGGTTCTCCAGGCCGAACGCGACATCGTCGCCGACGCGCTCCATGACCAGCTGGCTGGCCGGGTCCTGGAGCACGATCCCGGCCCCCATCTCGATCGTCGCCGGCAGCGGCGATGCTTGCGCGGCCGAGACGGCGAGCTCGTGATCGTCGATGCGGACCGAGCCCTGCCAGTCTCCCGGGAACTCGCTCGGGAGGAGGCCGGCGAGGCCTCGGGCCAGCGTGCTCTTGCCGGATCCCGACGGGCCGACGACGAGCAGGATCGAGCCCGGCTCGATGTCGAGCTCGAGGTCACGAAATGCGGGCCGGCTCGCCCCCGCGTACGTGAACCCGGCGCCCGCTGCGCGGATCCTGCGCGGCGGCGCGACGGTCGGCGAGGTGCTCAGGCGGACCGACCTCGGAGCACCCCGGAACGCCCCAGCGACCGCTCGATCGCGAGCGACCCGAACGCCGCAAACACGACCGCCGACACGGCCATCAGTGCGAGCCGCAGGAGTTGGACATCCGTGGCGACGTCCGCGTAGTAGATCGCCCAGTCATGCACGAAAGCGCCCAGCGCCGAGGCGATCGCCGCGACGCTCAACACGGGCAGCGACCACCGCTGGTACCCAGCCATGGCGAAGACGAGCTCCGCGGCCGCGCCCTGCACGAACCCGGAGAGGAGCGTGTCTGGCCCCCACGGGCTCCCGAACAGCGTCGAGACGCCGGCCGCAACCATCTCCGCGAAGACGGCGGCGCCGGGCCGACGGATGAGCAATGGCGCGAGCACGGCCGGGACGAGCCACATGCCGTAGAGCGCATCCGGGAGTGGCTTCGCCAGCTGCAGACCGTAGTAGATGCCGTTCCAGATCGCGAACACGACCCCGAACACGACGCCGATGACGGCGGCGAGCAGGATGTCGCGGGTTCGCCACGCGGCGAATGGGCTCGTCTGAGCGCTGGGCTGCGCCGGATTGAGGGTTGTCATGAGCTCGATCGCCTCCAAGTCTGCGTCACGAGAACGAAAGACGCCGCCCTCCGGCATCGGAGAACGGCGGACGTCGAGCGATGGGCCTGCTTCCTTCGCCGGTACGAGCCGGATCAGGTTCCGCGGGTCTGTGGTCGGGCCACACTCTCAGCGCGTCGGCGCTCCCCGGAGGCGGTCTTCAGTTGCCAGCCATGTTACCCCGTGTGCATCCGGCTGACCCGGTCGCGAATCCAGGCCAGCTCGTCCTCGACCACCTGCGGCCCCGTCATCTCGTTGTGGAGCTCGTGGCGGAGGCCTGGATAGACCCTGCGCGTCACGCCCGGCTGGCCCTCGAGGGGCTCGCTGGCTGCCCTCGGCACGATGCGGTCGTCGGCGCCGTGGACGACCAGGGTCGGGATCGACAGCCTGTCCAGCGACGCGGCCACGCGGCGCTGCTCGCCGAAGGCGGCGTGGGCGAATCGAACGGTCGACTTGTGCTGGTTCAGCGGGTCCCCAAGGTAGTTCTCGCCGACGCTCGCGACGCAGGACAGGTCGTCGGGGTCCAATCGATTGGCCAGCCGCATTCCCGGCGCGACGCGGCGAAGCGACGCGACGAGTGCGCGCTGCCAGCGCGGGATCTTCGCCCCGATCGCGGGAGCCGAGAGGACGAGCAGGTCCGGCCGGGCGCGCCCGTCGAGCACGTAGCCCAGCGCGATCAGCCCGCCCAGCGAGTGGCCGAGGAGGACGAGCGGTCGATCCGGCGCGATCGATCGGACGGCGACGAGGCGTTCCTCGAGATCGTCGTGCAGCTGGGACCACCGATCGATCGACGCGCGCGGTCCCCCGGAGCCGCCGAAGCCTCGCAGGTCGAAGCCGTGGGCGTCGATCCCGGCCCGGGCGAGCTGCGCGCCGACGTGCTGATACCGGCCGCAATGCTCGGCGAGGCCATGCACCAGCAGCAGCGATGCCCACGGCGACCCTTCCTCCACCGCCCAGCGCCTGATCAGCAGCGGCGTGCCGTCCCTCGCCGCGACGTGCTCGATCGCGGCCGTGCCCGGAGCCGGCGCGTCCTGCGAGCGTGCGCGTGGCTCGCCGTCTGTCGACGTCTGGCCTTCGGCCGACGGTGGGTTCGAGCCGATCATCGCGCGGAGCCTAGCCCCGTGGCGACGCATGCATCCAAGCGGAGGGGCCTGCGGAGAAGGCGCGGCCGTCGATCTCAACTCGTCCCGGCGAGTCGTGAATGCCAGCCACGTTTTCGTCAAATGGCCATCGAGTGATTTTTCGTCAGTGGCGGGCGCGTTGTTCGCAGCGGCGTCAAGCGTGCGTGGCTCTCCTGCCCTGTGCCCGGCCTGTCAGGTAATCACCCGATGGCGCCTTGACGAGAACACTGCGACGAAGAGTCACTGAATGGCGATCTGACGGGAATTGAAGCGCCACTGGCGGTGCCGTCACCCCATGACGGGGCGACAGGAATTGAAGCGCCGGGCGGGCGGGGGCGTCAGCCCATGACGGCGCGAAAGGAGATGCGCGCTTGGCTCGCGAGCGTCCCGGTTCGGAGGGTCACCCCGGCGCCAGGACACTCACGAGCCACGACGCCGACGCCGAGGCAAGAACCCGGCGCATAGTCGCCAGCGTCCAGGCAGAGCGGCGCCAACGCGAGGGACCGACGCGGAACCCCGAGCGCCCGGCGCGTCAGGCGGCGGCGGCCCCCACGGAGCTCCCGAGCGCATCGCCGGAGGCGCGATCGAAGAGGTGCAGCTTCTCGAGCGGCAGCTTGAGGTCGAGCACGTCGCCTGGCTTCACGCGGTTGTCGGAGCTGACCACCGCGACGATGTCGCCTTCGTGGCCCGGGATCGTGACGTGGAGCAGCTCGTCGTCGCCCAGGAACTCCACGACATCGGCCTTGGCCCGGATCGTCGCCGAGTTCGGGATGTCACCCAGCTCCAGGTGCTCGGGCCGGAAGCCGGCCACGAGGTCGCTGGCGCGATCGATGTCGGCCCGATAGCGCGTCGGGATCGGCAGGGTCACGCCCTCGCCCTTCACGTCGGTTCCGTCACGGGTGAGGTTCATGAAGTTCATCGACGGGCTGCCGATGAAGCCGGCCACGAACAGCTTCTTGGGGCTGTCATACAGCTCCTGCGGCGTCCCGACCTGCTGCAGCTCGCCCTTGTCCATGACCGCGATCCGCGTGCCCATCGTCAT
>JAICVI010000196.1 GCA_025935415.1 Chloroflexota bacterium | reverse complement strand
GGCGACGGGATCACCAAGCTCGCGCGCTGGCTCACCTACTCGCCGGGCGACGCGATCGACAAGCCCCTCGCGACCTCGCTGGTCGTCGAGGCGGCGCGCGTGGCAATGTTGCCGAGGTTCGGCCGCTAGCTTCCTCCGCGAGGTCCGGGGCAGTCAGTCGCGCTTCGTCTCGCGATTGGCGCGATTGGCGCGATCGTCCTTGCGCTCTGGTGCCCGCTGGGCGGCCGCATGGGCGGTGGCGAAGGCCCGGCTCTCGTCCCCGCCGTATTCGTCATAGGCGTTGTTGAACGCCTCGAGGAAGGCGTGCTTCTGGTGGATCGAGTACTGGTCGACCTGCTCCTTCGGCAGGTCGGACAGGGTCCGGTATGGCATCAGCGCACCTCGCTCATGCGGCCTTGCTTGGCTTGGACTGACCCCTGGACCGGCCGCGCAGCCGGGGCAGCAGCTCCGTCTCGGCGAACCGGAGGAAGCCCTCCTGGTCCGGCCCGACCTGGTGCAGGTACACGTGGTCGAAGCCGGCCTCCAGGTATGGCGTGATCCTTGCAACGTGGAGCTCCGGGTCGGGACCGCAGGCGACCTGCTTCGCGAGGGCGTCCTCGGTGACGAGCTCGGCGAGCGCCTCGAAGCTCGAGGGCAGCGGCAGCTCCGTGCTGTTGTCGCCCGGGATCGCGGCGGTCGGCCACCATTCGAGCGCGGTGCTCCGCGCCGTCTTCTCGTCCTTCGCCCAGCAGACGGTCACCTGCCCGACCTTCGGCCCCTTCGAGCCGAATGCCTTGAGGACCTTCTTGTCGGGCGCCGTGGTGATCAGCCCATCGCCGATGCGGCCGGCGACCCGCGCGCTCTCTTCCCCGGAGGCTGCGATCAGGATCGGTGGCAAGGTCTCCGGGAGCGTGTAGAGCCGCGCGCGGCTGACCCGGTAGAAGTCGCCGTCGTGGTCCACCAGCTCGCCGGTCCAGAGGCGGCGGATGACCTCGATCGCCTCCTGGAGCATCGCCGCTCGCATCGAGTGCTCCGGCCAGGCGTCGCCGACGACGTGCTCGTTGAGGTTCTCGCCGGTCCCGACGCCGAACCAGAAGCGGCCGGGCAGCATGTCGCCGATGGTCGCGGCGGCCTGGGCGAGGATGGCAGGATGGATTCGCTGGCTCAGCGCGGTGACGCCGGTGCCGATCGTGATCTCCTCCGTGGCCTCGGCGATGCCACCGAGGACGGACCACGCGAACGGACTCTGGCCCTGGCGGTCGGTCCAGGGGTGGAAGTGGTCGGACAGCATCGCGAAGTCGAAACCCGCGAGCTCCGCTCGCAGGGCGTTGGCGACGAGGTCGCGGGGCCGATGTTCCTCGCTCGAGAGCGCATAGCCGAAGCGGGGGTTGGTTGGCATGGGGCGACCGTAGTCGCGAGGCGGCGACGGTCGAGCGAGACCGCAGCGGCGCCCGCTATCGCGGGCCTTGCAGTCGCCTACGATCTCTGGCCATGCGACTGACGCCCTGGGAGGAAGAGCGGCTCCTGGTGTTCGGCGCCGCGGAGCTCGCGCGGCGGCATCGCGACGCCGGCATCCTCCTGAACGCCCCCGAGGCCGTCGCCCTGATCTGCGAGGCGATGCTGGAGTCGGCTCGGGCTGGGCGCGACTACGCCGCCGTGGAAGCTGCGGGTCTCGCCGCCGTTGCTCCGTCGGAGGTGATCCCGGGCGTCCGCGAGCTGGTGGACCTGGTCAGCCTGGAGGTGCTGCTGGAGGACGGGACGCGGCTGATCTCGTTGGTGGATCCGCTCGGCAACGGCCGGCCCCAGGATGCGCGCGGGCCCGGCGCGGTCGTGCCGGGCCGGGAGGTCGAGCGCACCGGCGGTCGGCGGGACCGCATCGAGCGCATCGAGCTGGCGGTGCGGAACGGCTCGCGGCGCGTGGTGCGGGTGTCGTCGCACTTCCCGTTCGACCAGGTGAATGCCCGACTGGAGTTCGACCGGCGCGCGACACGCGGCTACCGGCTCGATCTCGAGGCCGGCTCATCGGAGCGGTGGGGTCCCGGCGAGACCCGAACCGTCGGCCTCGTGCCGTTCGGTGGCGAAAAAGCCGCGACGGAGCGCCCGGAGGCGTGAATCGCCTCTCCCCTGCCGAGCGGCGGGCACGGTTCGGGCCGCAGCTGGGCGATCGCGTCCGACTCGGCGATACGGATCTCTGGATCGAGGTCGAAGACGACCGCCAGGCCTTCGGCGACGAGCCGGTCTGGGGCTACGCGAAGGACATTCGGCTCGGCATGGCGCAGTCGGGCTCGGCCGGTCCCTCGGAGCTCGACGCGGTCGTGGTCGGTGCCGTGATCGTCGACCCTGCCGTCGGTGTCGTGAAGGCCGACATCGGCATCAAGGACGGTCGCATCGCCGGGGTGGGTCGTGCCGGCAACCCCGCGATCACGGACGGCATCGACCTCCCGATCGGGCCGCACACCCGCCCCGTGAGCGGCTACGGGCTCATCGCGACGCCGGGCGCGGTCGACAGCCACGTCCACACGATCTCGCCAAACCTCATCCCGGCGGCGCTCGCGGGCGGTGTCACGACACTCATCACCGCGGGCTTCGACGAACCGCCCGCTCGGATGGAGCGGACGCTGCGTGGCCTCGAGGGCTTCCCGGTGAACGTCGGGCTGCAGGCCAACGCCAGGTCCACGGACCCCGCCTCGCTGGAGGTGCTCCTCGTCGCGGGCGTGGTCGGCTTCAAGATCCACGAGGACTACGGCGCCTCGCCCGCCCTCATCGACGCGACCCTCCGCTTCGCGGACGCCCGCGACGTATCCGTGAGCCTGCACACCGATGGCCTCCACGAGACGGCGGAGCTCGAGGACACGGTCGCGGCCATCGCCGGTCGCACGGTCCACGCCTACCACGTCGAGGGCTCCGGTGGCGGGCACGTCCCTGATGTCATCGGGCTGGTCCGGGAGCCGAACGTCATCTGCTCCTCGACCACGCCGACGATCCCGTGGGGCGTCTCCGCCGTCGACGAGGGCCTCGCCATGACGGTCCTGAACCATGGGGCATCCTTCGGGGTCGCCGAGGACCTGGCGCTGATCCGCGAGCGCCTCCACCCGGCGACCATGGCCGCGGAGGGCCCGCTCCACGAGCTCGGGGCGATCCAGATCGTCAACTCCGACTCGCAGGGGATGGGCCGGATCGGGGAGACGGTGCGGCGGACCTTCCAGCTCGCCCACGCGATGCAAGCCTGGCGCTCGACGGAGGCGGGACGCGGCCACGCCGGACTACCGGCGGCGCCTTCCCCGTCCACCGACGGCCGCCCGACCGCCGACAATGCCCGCGTCCTTCGCTACCTCGCGAAGGTCACGATCGAGCCCGCGACCGTCCACGGTCTGGCCGCGCACGTCGGATCGCTGCTGCCGGGGCGGCTCGCGGACATCGTGCTGTGGAAGCCGGCGTTCTTCGGCGCGAAGCCGGAGGCGGTGCTCAAGGGCGGCTTCCTCGCCTGGTCGCCGCTCGGCGATGGCAACGCCACGGTCGAGCGGTCGGAGCCGACGCGATTCGCGCCGGAGTGGGCCGGACTGCCGCACGCGGCGCCCTCGGTCTCGGTGCTGTTCGTGTCGTCGTCCGCCGATCCCGCCGCGATCCGGCGGCGGCTCGACACCCGTCGGGAGATCGTCGCCGTGGCCGGCTGCCGCGGCCTGACCCGGGAGTCGCTGCTGCTGAATCGCGCCACCGCGGCCGTCACGGTCGACCCCGGCGACGGACGCGTCACGCTGGCCGGCAGGCCCCTCGCGACCGAGCCGCTTCGCCAGGTTCCGCTCAGCCGGCGCTACTTCCTGCGCTGAGCGCCAACGCGAGCGCGTCACTCGTTGCGTAGGCCGGAGCGCGCCAGGCGTTGCGCGAACGCGAGCGCCAGGTGTTGCGGCGCGGACGTCCGTGCCTCTGGGCGAGATCAGCGCCGGCCGGACTCCGCGAGCTCGCGCTCGACCTCGCGGCGCGAGTCGCGGGCCGCGATCTCCCGCCGGCGGTCGTAGAGCTGCTTGCCCTTGCCGAG
>JAICVI010000037.1 GCA_025935415.1 Chloroflexota bacterium | reverse complement strand
GGCCGACCGGGACGTGGACCGGCGAGACGACGAGGCCCTCGAGGTAGGCGACGGCCCCAGGCCCGGAGACGTCGAAGATCGCGAACGCCGACAGGTCCACCATCCCGACGCGGTCACGCATCGCGAGGTGCTCGGCGTTGATGATCGGTGACCACCAGCGCGACTCCCACTCCGCCTCGCGTGGCATCACCCGGTCGCCGTACTCGGCCAGGAGGCGCTCGTTGGTCCCGTACCAGTACGGCCGCTCCCAGCCGGCCGCCTCGAAGAACTAGGCGCCGAGCTCCTTCTCCCGCTCGTAGAACGGCGAGAGCCGCACGCCCCGGATGGAGGCCCACTGCTCCATCGGGTGGACGATCCCGTAGGTCTTGTTGAAGCCCTCGCTCGTCCGCGCATCGATGTGCTGCTTCGTCTTGTGATGGTCGTAGAAGCGCGCAATGTCCGAGCCGTGCGGGTCGATCTCCGGCTCGCCGTTGGTCATCCACTCCGCGACGGTCTTCGCGACGCCGGGCGCCTCCTTGATCCAGATCGCGGCCGCCGACCACAGGCCCTTGACCTCGGGCGTCTCGCCGATGATCGGATTGCCGTCCGGCGTCAGCGAGAGCAGGCCGTTGATCGCCAGCTTCACGCCGGCCTTCTCGTCGCCGACGAGGTCCGGGAAGAGCTCCAGCGCATCCTCGAGCTGGGGGTCGAAGTCCTCCTGCGTGAACGGCAGCATCGTCGGCGAGAGCGCGGACGCCTCGATCGAGGGGATGTCGTCGGCCTCCATGAGGATCGCGCGGTGCGCATACGACCCGATCTCGAAGCCGGTCCCGTGCTGGCGCTCGTACATGTTCGTGTCGACGTCGCGGACGATCGGGAACGAGACCTCGGACGTCGTGTGCTCGAAGATCGGGATCGGGCCGATATCGATCATCTGGTGGACCGCGGGCGTCAGTGGAATGGACGCGCCGGCCATGCGCGCGATGCGAGGCGACCAGACGCCGCAGGCGATGACGACGGTTTCGGCCTCGATGTCGCCCTGGTCTGTGCGGACCCGCTTGATGTGGCCGTTCTCGACGTCGAGCCCGGTCACCTCCACGCCGGCGGCGACCGTCAGCGCGCCGAGCTCCTGGGCCTTCCTGCGCATCAGCGTGCCGGCCTCGAGCGAGTCGACCACCGCGACGCCCGGCGTGTAGAAGCCGCCGAGGATGATGTCGTCGTTGATGAACGGGACGAGCTCCTTGACGCGCTCCTTCGAGATGAGCTCGACGCCGTCGATGCCCCACGACTTGGATGACGTGATGCGGCGCGTCAGCTCCTGCATCCGCTCCGGCGTGCGCGCGACCTCGATGCCGCCGGGCTCGATTATCACGCCCAGCTCCTTGTACTGGCGGACGCTCTCGACCGTGAAGGCCGTCATCTCCTTGGAGTGGTCGGTCAGGTAGATGAAGTTGGAGGCGTGACCCGTCGATCCCCCCGGGCTGGGCAGCGTGCCCTTCTCGAGCAGCACGATGTCGCGCCAGCCGAGGCGCGCGAGGTGCCAGGCCATCGAGTTGCCGACGATCCCCGCGCCGATGACGACGACCCTGGCCTTCTCGGGCAGCCCTGCCATTCGTTCCTCCAGCGGCCCGTGCGGGCCGATGCTCCCTCGCTCGCCAGCGGCGTGTCGGCCGTCAGGCGAGATTCACCACGATCGTCTTCAGCTCGGTCAACCGCTCGATCGAGAACCGCCCGCCGACCCTCCCGAGTCCGCTCTGCGATCCCGCGCGGCCGCCGAAGGGGAGATGCGACTCCCAGTAGTTCGTGCCTTCGTTGATGTTGACCCATCCGGCGCGCGCCGACTCGGCGAACTGCAGGCCACGCTTCAGGTCCTGCGTGAAGACCGCGGTGAGCAGGCCGTAGGGCGAGGTCTCGACGATCTCGAGTGCCTCGTCCGGTCCATCGATCGACGTGATCGGGACGACCGGACCGAAGGTCTCCTCGCGCGCGATCTCCATTGACTCGGTGACGCGATCGAGGATCGTCGGCTCGAAGAACAGCGGACTGCCGTGGCGTGGCGCCCGATGGCCGCCGGCGTGGAGGGTCGCGCCCCGTTCGATCGCCTCGCCGACCTGGTGCTCGGTCTTCGCCGCCGTCCGCTCGTTGTTGAGCGGGCCCATCGTGGTTGCGCCGTCGAGGGGATCGCCGAGTCGCACCTCCGTGCTCACCGCGGCGATGAGCGCCTCGAGGTATCGGTCATGGATCCGGCGGTCGACCAGCACCCGCTCGCCGGCGGTGCAGCTCTGGCCTGCGTTCAGGAAGCACGCGGTGATCGTCGCGGCCACGGCCTTGTCGACGTCGGCATCGTCGAGGATCACGAGCGGCCCGTTCCCGCCCATCTCCAGCAGGAGCTCCTTGCCCGCGGCTCGCTGCGCGATTCTCGCTCCCGTCTTCGTACTGCCCACAAAGCCGATCGCGGCGACCCTGGGATCGCCCGCGATCTCGTCGCCGACCTCGTCGCCCGGACCCGTGACGAGGTTGAAAACGCCGGCCGGGAGGTCCGACGCGGCGATCGCGTCGGCGAGCGCCACGGCGCAGAAGCTCGTGAATCGCGCCGGATTCCAGACCACGGCGTTGCCGGCCGCGAGCGCCGGCGCGAGCAGCTCCGCGGGCATCGTGTAGGGCCAGTTCCAGGGCGTGATCACGCCGACCACGCCCTTCGGGACGCGGTAGATCAGGACGCGCTTCGCTGAGTCGACGGACGGTGGGAAAAGGCCCTCGATGCGCGTGGCGTCCGCGGCGGCCATCCGGAAATACACCACGAGCTCGTCGACCTCGCCGTAGGCCTCCGCCTGGAGCGGCTTGCCCTGGTCGACGGTGAGCGTTCTCGCTAGGTCGTCCCTGCGCGCTTCGATGCTGGCGGCGATTCGCTCGAGGGCGGCGGCGCGCTCGAAGGGGGAGGTGCGGCCCCACGCGGGCGCGGCCTCCGCGGCGGCATCGATGGCTCGGCGCGCATCTTCGCGGCGGCCCATCGAGAGCGTGCCGATTCTCGCTCCTGTGGCCGGGTTGGTGGCCTCGAATGTCTCCCCCGATGCGGCGTTTCGCCAGCGGTCACCGAGGTACAGGCTCGCGGCAGGAGCGGGGCTCGCGGGGGCGGCGGGGCCCCGGGAGGCGGCGCGCGTCGCGGTCGCGTCCCTGGGGACCGCGGTCGACTTGGAGGGCACAGGAGCACCTGTAACGGCAACGTGGGCTTGCTGCACCCCAGGCGGTCCGGACGCATCCGCCGCGCCGACAGTCTGCCGCGTCAACCCGTAGCCGCGCAACTGGAGCGCCGACGCAGCGAGCGAGCTCAGGTCAGCCGCAGCAGCTTGGCCCCTCGACCTTGTCGATGTCGAAGGGCTCGCGGAGCTCGATCACGAATCGCCGAACGACGACTGTGGTCCCACACGAAACCTCGCCCCGGACGTAGGGATCGACGAACAGTCGCCCGTTGCCGAGATCGTGTACCCCGACGTTGAGCGTGCTGCCGCACTCCACACCGGTGAGCCGAACGACGAGCTCGCGGGTCGTCCGCCCATACGCGACCTCCATGCCGTCGACGGCATTGTCGAGCGGGTGCCGCCACCGAAGGCCAGTGCGGCCGTCAGCCGTGTCGACGGCCGCGACGCGTTGGTCGTAGTCGTAGAAGTGGATCACGGCGGTGGTGCCATCGCGGTCGTGCAAGTCGAGCGTCGTCCCGAGGTCCGGGCTGCAGTCGGGGCACCTGGTCCACCAGACGCGCGTGCCACCGTCCGCGGTCCAGGCCCACTCCACGGCGAGGCGCTGACGAGTGTCCATCTCACTCTGGACCAGCCGCGCGACCATCCAGACCGGTGGCCCGCTCTCGAACTCGGGCATCGACTCCGCGCGGCGATCGAGGGCCTTGAAGTCGCCAGCATCGGCGACCGTGACCCACGTGGCGACGGCATCGTTCGGGCTGACCGCCTCGATGCGCGCGAGCACCGCCGGCACGTCCTCGGTCGTGTCGCCCGTCAATCGAACGACGGTGTCCAGCGATCGCGAGGAGCTGCCGGGTGTCCACGTCAGGGCATCGATGACGAAGTAGAGCTCGCCTGCGAACGTCTCCACGCGGTGATCGTTGAAATGCCCGAGCACGATCACCGGGCGCGGCGTCGGTGTCGAGCCGTCCCAGGTCGCCGCCGTCTCGAATGGGACGTCGACCGGCAGGAGCGGGTTCAGGACCGGGGGATAGTGATCGAGCGACGGGTCCCGTCGAAGCTGGCCGGGCTCCACGCCGTACTGCTGGGGATCCTGCAGGAGCCAGTGGCGCTTCTCGTCGCAGGGCGGTGTGGGCGCCTGGATCGCGGGCACCTCGGCCGGACACGTCGCCGCCGGGTCCGGCGCGACGTACCACGCTCGGATCGCGAGCTCATCTCGACCGAGCGCGTCCTGCGTGACGGCTCGATCCGCCTCGACGCTCGCGATGTCGCGAACCTGGATGCCGAGGACGGAGGTGGGCGCGTTGTCGAACGCAGCCGGGTCCGCCGTAGGCAGGGCGGGAGCGGTGGTTCCGGAGGGAGACGGGGCGTCTCGGTCGAGCGGCCTCGGGCCGGCCGCCGTGATTTCCGCGAACCAGCCGGAGCCATCAGACAGGCCGAACGTACGGGCAACGGGGACGCCCTCTCGCATGTCGACCGTCGTCACCAGCCAGACGAGCGCCGAACTGTCGGCGATCGACGTGACGAACGAATCGTTCGCGAGCACCGGCTCGACACCCGTCAGGCTCTCGACGGTGAGGAGCTGGCGCGATTCGACGACGGCGCTCGGAGCAGCTCGTGCGATGAGCGCATCGACATCGGCTTCCTGCATGGACGGTGCGGCATCGGGGCTCCGCACCGTCGTGACGGGCTGGTCTTCGTCGTTCAGCGAGAGCACCCGGTCGACCACGAAGGTCTCACCGCAGCGCTGGCGATTCGGTTCGTCGCAGAGGGCGGCGCGGCGATCGTGGAAGTGGCCGATCAGCACCACGGAGAGCGTTGTCGAACCCCCGCCGTCGGACCTCGCCACCGATGGCTGGCCAACGAGCGCGAACGATGGATGGAAAGCGGGGCCAGTTGGAGAATGCGCGTCGATCTGGCCATCGACCTGGTTCGGGCTGGCCGTCCAGAGGTCCTGCAACTGTTCCATCAGCCACTGCATCGTGGCCGGGCACCTCAGGAGCGTCGGGTTGTCTGGGCCCGGGGTGTAGGGACACGGAATCGGCCGATACGGTGAAAGGAAGCCGGCGACCGCAATCTCCCGATCTGGTTGCGCGGAGTGACCCACCGCGAGCGCTGCGCTGACGGAGATTGGCTCGCCGAGGTCCACGACGGCATTCGGGGCGCCGCCGCTGCCCCGTGGATTGCCGGGTCCCGCGCCGCTCGGCCCGGATGGGCTCGGCTCGAGCTGCGGGAGAATCGTGGAAGCACCAACCACGAGGATGGCGAGCGCCGCCGCGGCGACCGCGAGCGAGGGCCACCCGGAAAAGGGTCCCCGCCGTTTCGTGCCCACGGCGAGCACCTCGTCCGCCACGGCGGTTGGCGTCGGCGGCGTCAGGGCAGCGCGCGCGGCAAAGGCCGCTGCGAGGCGGGCGTCGTCCCATCCCACGGCCTCGGCCGTGGGATTCGCATTACGCCGGCCGTCGGGCCGCAGCGCGGTCATCCGGCTTCCTGTCGAGCGATCGCTTCCTCTCGAGCGATCGCCCCGGCAAGCGCCCGACGAGCGGCAAACAGACGAGACTTCGCGGTCCCAACCGGAATCGCGAGGATCTCGGCGAGCTCGCCGAGGGCGCGGCCCTCGAGGTGATGGAGCACGAGGATCGAGCGCTGCTCGACGGGCAGGGTCCGCATCGCCAGGTCCAGGGTGGCGGCGTCGCCATGACCGTCCGGCGCGGCGCGCGAGGCGAGTGCCTCCACGGTTGAGGCAGGCACCTCGCGGATGCGCCGGCGGCTGTTCGAACGGATCACCTGGCGCGCGGCATTGACGACGATGCGCTGCAGCCAGGCATCGAACCGCTCTGGATCGCGCAGCCGGCGCAGCTGCCGCCAAGCGGCGAGCAGCGTCTCCTGCATGGCATCGCGGGCGTCCGCCTCGTTGCCGAGGATCGCGAACGAGAGTCGGTACACGGCATCCTTCCGGGCGCGAACGATCAGCTCGAACGCGTCGCGGTCACCGTTCCGGGCCCGGTCGATCGTCGACCGGTCGATCGCGGGTCCGATGCGAGGGTCCCTCCTTCGCGTTCTCCCATCAGATGCCGGCCGACGGCTAACGGTTCACGACGAGCCGCGGCCATTGTCAGTGACTCGCCCGATCGCGAGCCCGCCCAGCCGGCTTGGCTGGAGCCGGTAGCCCTGGGTCGACCAGAGGAGGCCATCGGCTGCCGGGAGGTCGCGCCCGGGGTTCGAGAGAGTGCCGATCCACTCGATCGCGGATGCCGGGAACCGCGCGGCAAAGAGTGGCCGCAGCTCCGCGAGGAGGCGCTCATTCCGGCGGGTTCGCCTGACGACGAAGACCGATCGAACCGTCCAGTCGCCGCCGTGCTCGTTTGCGAGCCGCAGCGCGAGCGCGTCGCGTTTCGAATCGAGGGATCGAAGACTCGCGCCAACGTCGTCGAACCAGTCCCAGACCTCTACGAGAATCGCCTCCCGCCGCTCGAGTCGGACGAGCGCGACGTCAACGGATCGCGAGCGCACCGCGCCGGGATCGAGCGCGAGCTCCGGCAGTGGCTGCCAACCGGCCCTTGCAGCGAGCTCCATGATCGAGGCCTGCCGGCGGAGGTGCTCGATGTCGCGCGGCGGCGTTGCGCCCGGCGCCCGCTCCAGGAACGCAACGAGCTGCTCCCCCAGCGCAGCCGCCGCGACCGCCCACGTCTCGAGGGACGCTCCTGACCCAAGCCCTCGCTCCAGCTCGCCAACTCGCGACTGCGAGATGCCGGCGGCGAGAGCGACGTCGAGCTGACGCAGGCCCGCATGCCGCCGCGCATCTCGCAGCGCGACGCCAAGGCGCGACGCCACGCTGTCGCCGCGCTTTCGGCCGACACCAACCTTCGGGCCTGCTCGGGCGCGGCGCGAGACCTTCGGCATAGCGGCCGGATCATTACGAAGCGGCCTTACCTGGCGCTCACCCTGTCCTCACCATCCGCTTCCTCTGTCCTTGCCTCCCGTGCTCCGTCGTTGATGCCTGCCTCAGCGCTGGCATCGTTGCGAGTGCGATCACCGGCCGTCGATTGCGCCTCGTTCCGCCCGACGCAGCCTCAGTTCCGCGCCTCCGTGCCGAATAGCCCGTTCCGTAGCGATCCCACCGCTACGGACGGGCGCAGGCAGGCTTCGGCGAGTCAAGATGGGCAGCGAGGTGCTTCCGCGAGGCAAGATGGGCAGCGACGCTCTCCCCCGGCGCAATACGAGCGCAGGCGGGATTGGGCGGCAAGGTGAAGGGCGCCCGGTGGGCGCCCTTCGTGCATGCTGGAAGCCGGCGGAGCCGGCAGGAGACTGCTACTCCGCTGGGATCTCCGCGTGGATCGCGTCGAGGTCGACGCCCTGGGCGCGCCGCCAGAGCCTGGCGACGACGTACAGCACGGCAGCCGCCCCGTAGAGGACGCCGAGGAACTTGATGGAGTCCGCGTTCTTGACCCCGATGCCGTAGAGGTTGTTCGCATCGAACAGCCATGCCCACAGTACCCAGCCAAGGAACAGCGTCGACAGCAGGCCGGCCACCGAGATCAAGGGCAGACCCAGGATCTTGTAGCGGGCGGCCGGTGAGCCGTTGTAGATGTCGGGCTTCCAGTAGGGCAGGATCGTCGCCGCGATCGAGCTGCCGAGGAAGGTGACCGCGATCACGAGCGTCGCGTCGAGCGTGAGCGGGTAGAACGTGGCCGCCTGGTAGGCGTACAGCCAGCTCAGCACGACCGACGGGATCATGATCAGCGCGAGGGCACCCCATGGCACGCCGCGGTCGGAGACGCGCGCCGCCCATTCCGGAAGGACCCGGTCGAATGCCGCCGCGAAGATCATCCGCGTCGACGACAGGAACAGCGTCCCCGTCCACCCGAGCCACCATGCCCCGAACGCGATGACGATGATCGCCTGCACGATGTGGGAGTCGATCAGATACGACGCGAGCAGCCCGGGGAAGCCCCAGATGGGGACCGCCGGTGCATCGCTCACATAGCCGTACGCGTAGTTCACGTAGGTCGCGTTCGAGGCGTTGAAGAACGTCCAGCCGAACGTCTTCGCCGCCAGCAGGATGAACACGACCGCGAGTCCCGCGGTGGCCCAGAGGCCGCCGAGGAACCCGGTCAGAACCTTCCTGAAGTCACCCGCGCCACGGACCTCGCCGTAGAGCGTCGATCCCCACTGGGGGTACAGCAGGAAGAACAGCATGAAGGGCACCAGGGCGAACGTGGGAGCGCCGATGCTGAAGTTGTTCACGTCGCCGCCGGACACCGCCTGCGCGTTGCCCTGGTCGATCGTCGCCTGGTAGGCGTTCTGGACCCCGAACAGCGCCTGCCCTTCGCGGTTGTAGGCCGCCATGAACGAGTCGACGCTGGAGATCGCGAGCAGGATGAACATCACGCCGAGCGCGATGAGGCCGACGTACAGGCACCACTTCTGGATCCGGGCGTAACCGGCCATGCCAAGCGCAACGAGGCCGGACGTGACCACGATCGTGAAGATCGAGACGGCAAAGCCGCCGTCGTGCCCCGAGAAGAACGTGACGCCGTCCTGCCAACCGAGGACGGCCGCGAGCGGCTGCACGAACTCGATGTTGAAGATGAAGGCGTAGATCGGCGCCCAGAGGGCGAGGATGAACCACCAGCCGGTGGCCGACAGGACGAAGCCGATGCCGCCGCGCCAGAGGCCGAGGCCCGCGCCGACGATCACGCCGCCTGCCATCGCGATATAGGTGGTCGTCGTTTCGAGGCCGAGCGCCGTCCCGACGAGGAACAGCGCGACAGCGCCGAATGCGCCGCCCACCACGGCGCCGGGGATGCCGTCGAGGACGCGCGTCTGCCAGACGTAGTCGCCGCCCGCTCGCGGCATCGCCGCGATGAGCCCGGCATAGGCGATCGACATGAACGTCATGCCGATGGCCGTGATCACCACGGACAGGATCGCGGAGCCGTCCGGCACGTAGCCGAAGATCGCGAGGCTGTAGAACATGCCGAGCGCGACGAGGTTCACCGACATGAACGAGTAGGCGAACGCGTCGAACCCGGACCAACCCTTGACCAGACCCGTCGCGTTCCGCAGGAACAGCGCCGGTGCCTTGGCCATCTCTCCAGTGGTCATGAGGCTGCCTTTCCCTCCCTTTTCCTACCCGACGTCAGCCGTTGATCAGCAGATAGCGCTTCACCTCCGCTTTCTTGACGTCGAGATCGACGATCGCGGCCTGGAGGACACCGTCCTCATAGATGGAGCCGGGGTTGACCGAAAGCGTCTTGCCCAGCTTCACCGCGCCGCGCCCCTCATGGATGTGGCCGTGCAGCGACAGGACCGGGCCGTATTCGAGGATCGCGTCGCGGATCGCGTGCGACCCGACCGGGATGAGGGCCTGCCCGCCGGACACGTAGCGCATGTCGGCATCGATTTTCGGTGCGTTGTCCAGATTCGAGCCGAATGGCGGCGCGTGGAAGTTGAAGATCGCACGGCGCTTGTCCGGCACGTCCTTGACAAGACCGTCGATTCGCTCGCGGAGCTCCGGCTCGGGAAGCTCGCGGAAGGTGTTCCATGGCGTCGGGTTGGCCCAGCCGGTCGAGACGAGCGAGAGTCCATCGAGATCGATGAGGTTGCTCTCGCCGAGCTCGACCTCCTTCGCGGCGGCGATGATCGGGTCGATCTCGAAGATGTCGTCGTTCGCCGGCGAGACGATGCAGCGGATGTTCCTGCCGGCGAGTCGCTCGTCTGCGAGCGCCATCCAGCGGGTCACCTGGTCGAGCATCTCCTGCTTGAAGCGGGCGTCGACGTTCGCCGGATGCTGCTGCCAGTCCGTCATCTCCTCCGGCGACAGGCGGATCGGGTAGTAGCCGCGGTCGGCGATGCGCTTCTCCATCGCCGCGACCTCCTCCTCGCCGTGCATGGTGGTCTCCTGGTCTCGCAGGTTGACCCGCCACGACGAGCCGGAGCCGGTGATCGGGACCATCGCCTTGCCGGTCATGTCGCCGCCCATCACGAGCACGTCCGCCTTGTGGAAGGCGCCAGCGTTGAGGAACTTCCGCCAGCAGACCTCCGAGCCGTGGATGTCGGTCGCGAAGAAGATCCGCATCAGCGGGTCGCCCGTCGCATCAGTGCGCGACCTCCTCGGGCTCCTGGTACCACTGCTGGCGATCGCCGACGCGGGCGCGCAGCTTCCAGCGCGTCGACTTGGATGCCGCATCGATGGCCTCGCCCAGCGCTCGAACCTGCACCCGCGGGTCGAACAGCACGGCGCGAGCGCCGCCGACGTCCATGTCCGCCTCGGTGAAATCCGAGTCGAGGTACTGCTGGAGCTTCTCGAGGTTGCCCGTGACGGTCCGCCACCAGCCCCAGTCGTTCGAGGTGAAGGACAGCACGCGAGGCAGGGAGATCGCCGCGAGCCCCTTCGACGAATCGACCTCGCCATCGTCCTGCCCGAGCGGGTGCTCGGCGAGCAGGATGAGCGCGTCCAGGACGTCCTTCTTGTTGATCTTCACGATCTGGAGCTTCGACAGGAGGAGGTCTGCGACGGGGAGGGTCGGCGTCGACTTCGAGAGGCGGTCGCCGAACTCGATCCGGTGGCACATCTCGAGCTTGTCGACCAGCACGTCCACCGGCCGGCGGCGGGCCTCGTCCACGAAGTAGCCCTGGTGCTGCCCGAACAGCGCGTTGTGGCGCTTGTCCGGGGTGTAGCCCTCACGCTCCAGGAGGACAAAGGCGGCCTTGCGGTCCTTGCCGCGGGTGGCGAAGTCAAGGTCGACCTCGCGCCGGCGGGTCCGATGCGTCCACTCGGGGGCGTGGGCGCGGACGGCCATGCCGCCCATGAGCCGCAGCAGGATGCCTTCGCGATCTGCGGCCGCGACGATCCGCAGCGCTTCCGCAAGCGGGTCCTCGAGCGTGCGCGGCTCGGCCTCCATCGCGGGCCGGAGTATAGGCACGGGCCTCGCGTGAAAAACGCTTGCATCCCGTTAACGGCGCGGCGAAGATGGCGCCCGACGATGCGCTCCGGGACCGGAGGCTCGTGGGAACGGGAGGTCGTTCTCGCTCCGCCACTCACGAAGAGGCGGATTGGCCCGCGCCCATCGTCGCAACGGACGCGCGCACCAAGCGCGCGCCAGAACGTGGAGGAGCACTTGACCACGATCCGCACCTTGCCCCGCGTCCTGACGCTCGGGGCTGTCCTTGTCTTCGTCGGCGCCGCCTGCAACAACGCCGGGACCGGTGGGTCAACCGCTCCGGGCGGCTCCGGTGGAACCGGCAGCACTGGCTGGACACCGGACGCCACGCTGCTCGCCGCAGCCAAGGGCGAGGGCTCGCTGACGACCATCGCCCTGCCGCACAGCTGGTGCGACTACGGCGACATGCTCACGCAGTTCAAGGCCAAGACCGGCCTCACGATCAACGAGCTCAACCCTGACGGTGGCTCGGGCGACGAGGTCAACGCGATCAAGCAGAACCAGAGCGGCGGCCAGAACGCGCCGGACGTCATCGACGTCGGCCTGTCGTTCGGCCCGCAGTCCGTCACCGACGGCATCCTCGCTCCGTACAAGGTCTCGACCTGGGACACGATCCCGGAGACGGCCAAGGACAAGGACGGCTACTGGTACGGTGACTACTACGGCGTCATGGCCTTCGAGGTCAACACCGACGTCATCAAGACCGTTCCGGCGGACTGGGCCGACCTCCAGAAGCCCGACTACAAGAACGCCGTTGCCCTGGCGGGCGACCCGACGGTCTCCAACCAGGCGATCTCGGCGGTCTGGGCAGCCGGCATCGCGACCGGTGGCAGCCTCGACAATGCCCAGCCTGGCCTCGACTTCTTCAAGACCCTGAACAGCGCCGGCAACTTCGTGCCGGTCATCGGCAAGACGGCGACCGTCGCCAGCGGTGAGACCCCGATCCGCCTGGCATGGACGTACAACTCCCTCTCCGACAACGACTCCCTGAAGGGCACGCCGCCGATCAAGACGGTCGTTCCGAAGTCGGCGGTCTTCGGTGGCATGTACGTCCAGGCGATCAGCAAGTACGCCCCGCATCCGAACGCGGCGAAGCTCTGGATGGAGTACCTCTACTCCGACGAGGGCCAGATCACGTGGATGAAGGGCTACTGCACCCCGATCCGCTACGACGACCTCAAGAAGCGCAATGTCATCCCGGCGGATGTCGCGGCCAAGCTGCCCGACACCACCGGCGTCCAGCTCCCGACACTCGACCAGATCAACAAGGCGTCTGATCTGATCACCAAGGGTTGGGCGTCTTCGGTCGGCGCAACGGTCAAGTAGGCACCTGAGCTCAGGCGTGCGGTGACGGCGCAGGCCGCGCCGCTTGACGAACGGGGTGGGCTTCCGGCCCGCCCCGTTCGACGCCGCTTCCCGATGGCCTGGCTCGGCCTCGGGCCATTCGCCATCTTCAGCCTGCTGTTCCTGGTCATCCCGACGATCTACCTGATCATCGGCAGCCTCCAGGACCGCAGCGGCAACTTCACCCTCGAGAACTACGCCGGCCTTTCGGATCCCGGCATCGTCGACGCGTACGGCAACAGCATCGAGATCAGCCTCGTGACGGCGATCGGCGGCGGGATCTTCGGCTTCCTCCTGGCGTATGCCGTGATCGCCGGCGGCCTGCCGTCGTTCCTGCGCTCGGCGTTGATGACGTTCTCCGGCGTGGCGTCGAACTTCGCCGGCATCCCGCTTGCCCTGGCCTTCACCTTCACGATCGGCCGCCTTGGTCTCGTGACCGTGTTCCTCCGAGCCATCGGGATCGACATCTACGACACGGGCTTCAGCCTGTACTCGAAGATCGGGATCGAGCTGGTCTACCTGTACTTCCAGTTCCCGCTCATGGTCCTCGTGATCGCGCCCGCGATCGACGGCCTGAAGAAGGAATGGCGCGAGGCCTCCGAGGTTCTCGGGGCGAGCCCGGCCCAGTACTGGCGACGGGTCGCGCTCCCGATTCTCACGCCATCGCTGCTCGGGACCGTGATCCTGCTCTTCGGGAACTCGTTCGGCGCGCAGGCCACGGCCTACCAGCTCACGAGCGGCCTCATCCGGATCGTCACCATCGTCATCTCCTCGCAGATGCGCGGCGACGTCCTGTTCAACCCGAACCTCGGCTACGCGCTGGCGATGGGCATGGTCGTGATCATGTCGATCTCGATCACGGGCTACTCCCTGCTGCAGCGACGCTCCGAACGGTGGCTCCGGTGAGCGTGGGCCCGGGCGGCCCGCCGATCCCGGCGACGATGTACGTGACCCAGGCGCTCGGGACGCCCTCTCGGCGTCGGCGCCGAGGCCTCGGCAGCGTCCTGTGGTGGGTCGTCTTCATCATCGGCGTCCTGTACTTCTTCGTTCCCCTCGTGGCGACCCTGCTCTTCTCGCTGAAGCCCGCGGCGTTCGGGGACGCCTACGTCTCCACCGTCCATGACACGGAGCTTTTCGGTGCGCTCCTCTATTCCTTCGTCATCGCCATCGTGACGGTGATCGGAAGCACGCTCCTCATCGTGCCGACGGCGTACTGGGTTCGGCTGAAGGTCCCGCGTGCGCGACCGTTCGTCGAGTTCGTGACGTTGCTGCCCTTCGTCGTGCCCCCGGTGATCCTCGTCTTCGGGCTCCTGAACACCTACAGCCACCCGCCGCTGTTCCTGACGGAGACGAACCTCGGCAACGATGTCCTGATGGTCTGCGCCTACATCGTCCTGTCGTTCCCGTACATGTACCGGGCGGTCGACACCGGGTTGCGGGCCATCGACATCCGCTCGCTCACGGAGGCGGCGCAGAGCCTCGGTGCGGGCTGGTTCAAGATTCTCTGGTCGGTGATCCTTCCCAACCTCCGCGTCTCCATCCTGGCCGGGGCGTTCCTGACCGTGGCCATCGTCGTCGGCGAGTTCACCATCGCGATCTTCCTCGGGCGCAAGACCTTCGCCCCGTTCCTCTCGATCCTCGGCGACCATGACCCCTACGAGCAGGCGGCGGTCACGCTCGTCAGCTTCGGAATCACCTGGCTCGCGATGGGTCTCATCGGTCTCGTGGGCCGCGGCTCGCGTGCCCGAATCCAGGTCGCCGGCGCCCACTGACGGCAGCGAGGAGCATCGAATGGCCTACCTGGATCTGAGCCACGTTCGGAAGGAGTTCGTCGGCGGGACCGTCGCCGTCGAGGACTTCTCCCTGTCCGCGGAGAAGGGCGAGTTCGTGTCGTTCCTGGGGCCGTCCGGGTGTGGCAAGACCACCACGCTCCGAATGATCGCCGGCTTCGAGCGCCCGACGGGCGGCACGATCATGCTCGACGGCCGCGACATCACGGACGTCTCGCCGAACCAGCGCAACGTGGGCATGGTCTTCCAGTCGTACGCCCTCTTCCCGAACATGACGGTCGCCGACAACGTCGGGTTCGGCCTCTCGATCCGCAAGCGCCCCAGGGACCAGGTCGCCAAGCGCGTCGACGAGCTCCTGCAGATCGTCAACCTGCCGGACAAGGGCAACCGCTACCCCTACCAGCTGTCCGGTGGTCAGCAGCAGCGCGTGGCCCTCGCCCGGGCGTTTGTGTTGCGCCCAACGGTGTTGTTGCTCGACGAGCCGCTGGGCGCGCTCGACGCCAAACTGCGCCGCGCCCTGCAGTTCGAGCTGAAGGAGCTCCACCGCGAGG
>JAICVI010000173.1 GCA_025935415.1 Chloroflexota bacterium | reverse complement strand
GCGGAACGGCTCAGGCCGTTCGCCGAGCGCCAGGGAGTGGCGATTCGCGCCGACGTGCCCGAGGGGCTGCCGCCGGTGCGAGGAGAGGCGGCACGTCTCGCGCAGGTGTTTGCGAACCTGCTCCACAACGCGATCAAGTTCAGCCCGGCCGGCACGGAGGTGCGGGTCGGGGTCAGGCGGGAGGGCCGGATGCTGGAGGGCTGGGTCGCCGACGACGGTCCGGGCGTGGGGCCCGCGGACCAGGCGCGGATCTTCGAGCGGTTCTACAAGGCCGATCGGACGAGGACCGCCGGTGGCGGAACGGGCCTCGGTTTGGCCATCGCGCGCCACATCGTCGAGGGCCACGGGGGCGAGATTCGCGTCGAGTCGGAGGAGGGCAGGGGAGCGAGCTTCGCCTTCACGATCCCGATCTCGGACGCGGCCCACGCGCCGGCGACGGCGACGTCGACGTCACCCGCCGCGGGATCGGCCGCACGGAGCTCCAGCGGTGGCTGATCCCGGCCGGGGCGGCGATGCCGGCGGCGACCGGCTGCTCGTCGCGACCCTCAACATGCGCAACATCGCCGATCGCTGGGGCGAGCGGATCCCGCTCCTCCTCGCGGACATGGCGGCGCTCCAGCCGGACCTCATCGGGCTCCAGGAGTGTGTCTTCGCCGTCCAGCAGGATCGGATCCTCGGTGCAGCTGGTGACGGGGAGTACGCCACCCGGCGGGGCTGGGCGGGCAGGCCGGAGTACGGCAACGCGATCCTCGGGCGGAAGCCGCTGCGGATGGACGAAGGTGACCGGCTCGAGCTGGGGCACAACCGCTCCGCGCTGCGGGTCCCCGTCACGCTCCCGTCCGGTACCCGCTTCGACTTCGTCGTCACCCACCTCCACCACCTGGTCGAAGACGAGACGATCCGCGCCGAACAGGCGGCGAAGCTGACCGCCTGGCTCGAGGACATCACCTGGCCGCTCGTGGTGGTCGGTGACTTCAATGCCGAGCCCGTCGAGCCGACGTACGCGCGGATGCTCGAGGCCGGCTTCCGATCGGCGCACGCGGAGGCCAACGGCGCTGAGCCGGACGTCACCTGGCCCTCTGGCATCAAGGCGCCAGGCCAGGATCTCGACGGCGACCCTGGCTGCCTCGACTACATCTGGCTTCGCGGGGCGATCACCGCCGAGGACTGCCGCCTGGCGTTCGACCGGCCGTCCGCGACCGACCCGACGCTGTACCCGTCCGACCATCTCGGGCTGGCGGCGCACGTCCGGATCGGCGCCTGAGCCGATGACGCTGCGCCTGGCCCATCGCGGCGACTGGCGCAACGCGCCCGAGAACTCGCTCGCCGCGATGCAGGCGGCCCTCGCGCTGCCAGGCTGCGACGGCCTCGAGTTCGATGTCCGGAGCTCGTTCGACGACGTCGCCGTGCTGCTGCATGACGAGACCCTCGCCCGAGTCCAGCGGGTTCCGCTCGCCTGCTCGACGCTGACCGCCGCGCAGCTCGCAGAGCACGGCGTGGCGACGCTCGCGGAGGTCCTCTCGGCGATCGGCTGCGACCCGTTCCTCGACGTCGAGCTGAAGGAGCCCGTCAAGGGCGCAATCGATGCCCTGGAGCTGGAGCGCGGCCGGACGGACGACGATGGCCGGCCGGAGCTCCGGAACGCGGTGGTGTCGTCCTTCGAGGCGCCGATCCTGGGTTGGCTTCGTGCGCTGCGGCCCACCTGGCCGCGCTGGCTCAACGCCCGGGATCTCTCGGCGGAGACCATCGCTCGCGCCACGGAGCTGGGTTGCGCGGCGATCTCCTGCGACGACGCCGGCATCGATGCGGCCGGAATCGCGCGCGCCTCCGAGGCGGGACTCGGCGTCGCCGCCTGGACGGTCCGCTCGAAGGCCGCCTACGACCGGCTCGCGGCGCTCGGTGTGATCGCGATCTGCGCCGAGGCCGAAGCGCTCGACGGCTGACCGGCCGCGGCGCGCGGCCGCGACAGATCGCGATGGGCTATGCGGGCAGCGGCTTCGTCGCGCGAACGATCGCGGAGTGCATCCCGTCGGCGAGCTGATGCGTCGGGACGAGCTGGATGTCCGTGAGCCCGACGGCCTCGAGGCCCTGCCGGAACTCTCTGAACGAGAGCGCGCCGGCAATGCAGCCGACGTAGGAGCCGCGCTCCGCACGCTGCTCCGGCGTCAGCGTGTCGTCGGCGACCACGTCGCTGACGCCCATCCGGCCGCCGGGCCGGAGCACGCGGGCGATCTCGCGGAACACCGAGGGCTTGTCCGACGCGAGGTTGATCACGCAGTTGCTGATGACGACGTCGACGGTCGCGTCGTCGAGCGGGAGCGCTTCGATCGTGCCCTTGCGGAACTCGACGTTCGCCGCCCCCGCCTCGTCGGCGTTGCGGCGCGCGAGGTCCAGCATCTCGTCGGTCATGTCGACGCCGATCGCCCGCCCGGTCGGGCCGACCCGCCGAGCCGACAGCAGGACGTCGATCCCGCCCCCCGACCCGAGGTCGAGCACCGTCTCGCCCTCGCGCAGCTCCGCGACCGCGACCGGGTTGCCGCAGCCGAGGGACGCCAGGACGGCCGCGTCGGGCAGGCCGGCGCGAGACGCCTCGTCGTAGAGCTCGAGCCCGTAGGTCCCGGAGATGTCCGTGCAGCAGCCGTCGTCACAGGTCCCGCCGGCGTGCGCCGCGTCGGGCTTCGACCCGTCGATCGAGGGCTCGCCGAGCGGAATCGCGACGGGTCCGCAGCAGCCCGAGAGCGCCTCGGACTTCCGGGCGGCCTCGTTCTTCGTCCCCGAGCTCGATGCCGCGAGGGCTGCCTCGCGGTAGCGATCGCGGACGTGCCGCTGGATCTCGTTGAGCTCGAGGGCCTGGTCAGTCATTGATCGCTTCCTCCGGGGCTGTGCGGGACGTTGCTGGCGTGGCGGGTTCGGCGGGCGGGGCGTGACTACGCGGTGCAGGCGCACGCCTCGACGCTGGCCGGCGAGCCGCCCGCGAACGCGAAGGTTCGCCACCGGGCCCGCAGGCCGAGGCGCTCCACGATGCCGCGGTGCGGGCTCGGCGCCGCGCTCTCGCCAGCGTGGGCATCCGTGGCCACGCGGGCCTCGCGAAGGGCCACCTCGTAGAACCGGCTCGACTCCATGGAGTCGCCGCCGAAGGAAAAGTGGGTGAGCTGGATCTCGGTCATCTCGGTCTCCTGTCTGTATCGACGGCCGTCAATATGCCAACCATATTGATACTTGTCAATATCGAAGTTCATCGATACGATGTGCCGGACATGGCGAAGTCCACCGACCCCGACATCCAGCTCCTCGCCGCCCTGGCGGACCCGACCCGGATGGAGATCCTCCGGGAGCTCTCCGGCGCGCCGGAGGTCTGCGCCTGCGACTTCACGTCGTGCTGCGACGTCTCCCAGCCCACCGTCTCGCACCATTTGAAGGTGCTCCGGGATGCCGGCGCCGTCGTGTCGGAGCGCCGTGGCAACTGGGTCTTCTACCGCATCGCCCCGAACCTTCGCGACCGCCTGGCAACGATTGCCGGCGGCCTCCTGCCGGGCCCTTCCCTCCCGCTGTCGGCGCTCGACGGACGCGGCTCGCGGGCTCGCGGCGGGACCGCCGCCGATCCGATCCAGCTCAGCCCCAGACCCAGCTAGCCCCAGACCCCGCTGGGCCCGGACCACGGGTCGGCGCAGTCCAACGCGGCCGTCAGCCGCGGATCGCCTCCGGTGGGAGCAGCCAGCGGAGCGTTCCGCGACCGGGCGCTGGATCGCGGCCCTCGAGCTCGATCGTCGCGAGCGATCCCTTGACCAGCCCGACGTGCGCGCCCACGAGCAGCGAGACCAGCTCGCTCAGGTCCGGGTCATGCCCGACGAGCATCAGGTCCGCGACCGCCGCGCCAACGCCACCGGCGAGCGAACGCAGGTCGTCGAAGTCGAACCCGCCGCCGAGGCGCTCCTCCACGCTCGGCCGGACGCCGAGCGCCTTCCCGACAAGCCTGGCGGTGTCCGCCGCACGGACGCGCGGCGAGGTCCAGATCGCATCGACCGCCTGGCCGAGATCCGCGAGGTGGCGGCCCAGCCGGCGCGCGTGCTTGCGGCCCTTCTTCGTGAGCGGTCGCTCGGCGTCGTCACCGGTCCAGGCGCTGGCATCGCCGGCATCGGCGTGGCGGAGGAAGTGCAGCACGAGCGGTCGCGGCGCGAGCCCCGCCGTGGCGGGTTCCGATGCCGGTGGCGGAGCCGCAGCGGCGCGCGGCTTGTGTGACGGACTGGCGGGCGCCGCCTTCGTCGATCGCCGCGGCGTCGTCATCCGCGGGCCTTCGCGAGCGCCAGCGGGACAAAGCGATGGATCCGCCCGGAGACCTCGGTGAGGACGCGATCGAACGCGGCCGCCCGTTGCTCCGCCGAGCCCTCGACCTCAGCGGGATCGTCGAGGCCCCAGTGGAGCGCCTCGCCGCCTCCCGGGAAGACGGGGCAGGTCTGCCTGGCGCGGTCGCAGAGCGTGATCACGTAGTCGAACCTCTGGCCGAGGAACATCGAGACGGGCTTCGATTGTGCGCCGCTGATGTCGATCCCGACGCGAGCGAGCGCCTCGACGGCGAGCGGATGGACGCCGCGGGGCGAGACACCGGCGCTCACGACCTCGAATCGGTCGCCGGCCTCATGCCGGAGGATCGCCTCGGCCATCTGGCTCCGTGCCGAGTTGCCGGTGCAGACGAAGATGACCCGGATCCTCTGCCCCGGCCAGGAG
>JAICVI010000248.1 GCA_025935415.1 Chloroflexota bacterium | reverse complement strand
TAGGACACGCCCGCGTCGAAAGGCACGCCCAGCACCGCCACCCGAGCGCGTTCGACATCCTCCAGCCGCGGCAGCCGGGCGAACGTGTCCGGGCCGACGAAGCGCGGCCGCACGCGGCCGTCCGGCGCGCCGATCGGGTCCTTCGGGCTCACCGGGTCACGGTACCGCGGGCGTGGCCGTCGGGAGCGGCGCGTCGTCGTGGGCGATGAGGCTGAAGGACCGCCACAGCAGCACGACGAGGATCGCGGACCCGACGAATCCGAACCAGAACGGCGCGGTCACGCCAAAGGTTCGCGCGAGGAACCCGCCGATGGGCGCCCCGACCACGAGCCCGCCGAAGATCCCCACCCGGTAGACGCCGGATACGCGCCCGTACAGGGCGTCCGGGACGGCGCGCTGACGGATGGTCGTCGCCGTGGTGCCCCAGACGAACGCGTGGGCCCCGAAGATGAAGAAGATCAGGAGGGCCACGGCGGGGATCCGGGTCAGTGCCAGGGAGAGGTGCGTGAGCGTCTCGATGATCAGGCCGGCGCGCATCAGGTCGCCGAGCGAGAAGCGCTGGGTCAGGCGGCCGTAGGCGAGGGTTCCCAGGATCCCGCCGACCGCGGAGGCGGCCGTGACGATCCCGTACCCGACCTCGCCCATGTCGAGCTGGTCGCGGACGTACAGCACGAGCACCGACCAGGCCGCGCCGTAGGTGACGTTGAATGACACGATGGTGATGACGAGCGTCCGCATCGCGGGATGCCTCGCGAGCCAGCGCATGCCCGCCGCGATCTCGCGAAGCACACCGTCTCGGGGCGCGGCCGCGCCCCGCTCCCGCTCCTCACCACGGTTGTGCTTGCCGATGTCGCTGGCGAGCCGGCTGATGAGCACCGCGCCGAGCGCGAAGCAGGCGGCGTTGACCGCGAACGGGATTCCCGCGCCGAGGACGAACAGGAAGGCGCCGATCGGCGGGGCGATGAGCTGGTTCACGCCGAGAAACGCCCCGGACATCCGCGCGTTTGCGGTGGTGAGGTGGTCCCGCGGCACGAGCCGCGGCAGGAGGCTGCCCTCGGCGATGTCGGCGAACGTCTCACCGGTGCTGAGCAGGAAGAGGGCCACGAGGATGACACCGATGTTCACCACCCCCGTGAGGATCGTGAAAGCGAGGAGGGCGAGGATCAGCGCCCGGGCGACGTTGAGAGCGATCGCGATGGCGCGACGGTCGAGGCGATCTGCGGCCGCGCCCGCCAGGACGCTGAAGAGCAGCGGCGGCAGGACCTGGACCATGTAGGCCATCGCGACGAGGAAGGCATCGGTGGTCTGGGACGCGACGAGCAGCGGCCCCGCGGCAAGGGCGATTCCGTCACCGAGGTTGCTGAACAGCGCGGAGGCGAGCAACCACCGGAAGCCGGATCCCAGGCGGGCCGGCGAGAAGGGTTCGATCAGGGAGCTCATCTGCACCGCGGCATGCTACGGCCGACGCCCGCCGCCGCGAGGGCCCGAAGGTCAGGCTCCCTCCACCAGGGCGTCCAGGATCGCCGGGAACCCCGCGACGGCGAGGCTCATGTGCCCATGCTCCGGCCGGAGGTGGGCACACGGGTTGCCGAGATGGCCGACCAGCCACTCGCCGTGGGCGATCGGCACCATGCGGTCGTGGGCACCCTGCCACACATGAACGCGACCGGAGATGGTGCCGAGGTCGAAGCCCCACGGCTCCACGAAGGACAGGTCGTCGTCGACCCAGCCCGCGCTCGACTCGCGCTGGCCCTCACGGGTCTGGTCGGCCACGAACTGCGCGTAGTCGCCGGTGAGCGCCGCCCGATCGACGTCATCGACCAGCTCGCCGAACATCGCCGCAACCTCGGGCCCGGTCAGCTCGAGCATGGGCTCCCGCACAGGCGCGAGGAAGGCCTCCAGCGCTGCCCGGCCGCGCAGGGCCGCATCGAATTCCTCGTGGTTCTCCGGTCCCATGCCGGCGAGGAAGTCCAGCCCCTCTGCCTCGAACGGCGCGACGCCGGCGATCAGGGCCGTGCCGAGGATCCGGTCCGGCAGTTTCGCTGCGAGCGCAAGCGCGTGCGGGCCACCGCCCGAGTGGCCGACGGTGTATGCCCGCACCGCCCCGAGGTGCTCCAGGACCGCGGCGGCATCCTCGACCACGTGGGTCACGCGACGCCCTGCAAGCCGGGTCGAGGAGCCGTAGCCGGGACGGCTCCACGAGACCATCCGGAGCCCGCGCTCTCGCGCCGCGGCCGTGAACGCCTCGAACAGAAGCCCGGACGCCGGCGTTCCGGCGTGGAACAGCAAGGGCGCCTCCTCGCTGGCGACGGGCGCCTCATCGATCCAGAGGTCGAGGGAGCGGCCATCAGGAAGGCGGAGCCGGGTCGTAGGCGTCCGACTGGCCGTCATGCCGTGCCCTCGAGCGCGCCATCCAACGTCCGAGCCGTGGCTGCTGGC
>JAICVI010000095.1 GCA_025935415.1 Chloroflexota bacterium | reverse complement strand
GAGTTCGGCTATCCCGGCGCCGACGAGCCGGTGCTCCACGACCTCTCGTTCCGCGCCGAGCCGGGGCAGACGACGGCCATCGTCGGCAGCACGGGCAGCGGCAAGTCGACCCTGATCAACCTCATCCCGCGCTTCTACGACGCCACCGGCGGAAGCGTCCTCGTGGACGGCGCGGACGTCCGGGACATGGATCGCGAGCTCCTGTGGTCGCGGATCGGGGTGATCCCGCAGAAGGCCTTCCTGTTCGCGGGCACCGTGGCGACCAACCTCCGGTTCGGGCATGACACGGCCACGGACGACGAGCTCTGGCACGCGCTCGAGATCGCCCAGGGCAGGGACTTCGTGCGGGAGATGGACGGCCAGCTTGACGCGGTCATCAATCAGGGTGGCTCGAACGTGTCCGGGGGCCAGCGCCAGCGGCTCGCGATCGCCCGGGCGATCGTCAAGGACGCCGCGATCTACATCTTCGACGACAGCTTCTCGGCGCTTGACTTCGCGACCGATGCGCGCCTCCGCGCCGCTCTCGAGCGGGAGCTGCGGGGCGCCACGGTGATCATCGTCGCGCAGCGCGTCGGCACGATCCTGAACGCCGATCGGATCATCGTCCTCGACGGGGGCCGGATCGTCGGCAGCGGCACCCACCGCGAGCTGCTCGAATCGAACGAGACCTATCGCGAGATCGTGTTCTCGCAGCTGTCCGAATCGGAGGCGGCGGCGTGAGCGGGCCGCAGGGCTCCGGGACGACACCGGGCGGGCCGTCCGGCGTCCCGGCCTCCGGGCCCCCGGCCGCGTCGAGCGGTCCCGGGTCGTCGGTCTTCCGGCCGGGCGCCGGTGCCGGCCCGGGCGGACCTGGCTCGCCGGGTCCAGGCGGTCGACCGGGTGGCCCGGGACGCGGCCCCGGGATGATGGGCATGGGCCTCCCCCCGGCGAAGGCCAAGGACTTCGGGGCATCGGCGCGGCGGCTGTTCGCCACCCTTCGGCCGGAGCGTCCGCTGATCCTCGGCGTCGTCGTCCTCGCGGTCATCAGCGTGGCCTTCAACGTGATCGGCCCGAAGATCATGGGCAACGCCATCAATACCATCTTCGAGGGGGCGCTCGGCAAGCAGCTGCAGGATGCCGGCGTCACCCAGGACCAGGCGATCGCCCTCGCGCGACAGTCGGGCAACGACCGCCTCGCCGATCTGCTGTCCTCGCTCCACCTGACGCCGGGCATCGACTTCGGAGCGCTCGGCGGCGTGCTCGCCTTCCTCGTCGCCGTCTACCTGCTGAGCTCGCTGTTCAGCTGGATCCAGGGCTGGATCATGGCCGGGGTCACGCAGCGAACGGTCCTGCGGCTGCGCATGGACGTCGACGAGAAGCTCGGCCGGCTGCCGCTGAGGTACTTCGACAGCCATCCCCGCGGCGACCTCCTGAGCCGCGTCACCAACGACATCGACAACATCGGCCAGTCGCTCCAGCAGAGCCTGACGCAGCTGATGACGTCGCTGCTCACGATCGTCGGCGTGCTGATCATGATGCTGCTGATCAGCCCCATTCTCGCGGTCATCTCGCTGCTGGCCGTGCCGGCCTCGCTGGTGGTCACGCTCTTCATCGTCAAGCGCTCGCAGCAGCAGTTCGTGGCGCAATGGGCCTCGACCGGGGCGCTGAACGGGCACGTCGAGGAGATGCACACTGGCCACTCGATCGTCAAGGCTTTCGGGCGGCAACGCGAGGCGATCGAGGTCTTCGACCGCGAGAACGGGCGGCTCTACGACGCGAGCCGCCGGGCCCAGTTCATCTCCGGGATCATCCAGCCGGCGATGACGTTCATCTCGAATCTCGCCTACGTGGCGATCGCCGTGATCGGCGGCCTTCGGGTCGCCTCGGGCCAGATGAGCCTCGGCGACGTGACCGCGTTCATCCAGTACTCGCGCCAGTTCACCTTCCCGATCATCCAGGTCGCGAGCATCGTCAACGTGCTGCAGTCGGCCGTCGCGTCCGCGGAGCGGGTCTTCGAGCTCCTCGACGAGCCCGAGGAGTCCGCCGATCCCGCGCCGGCCGCGTCCATCCCCGCACCGAGCGGTGCCGTCGCCTTCGAGGACGTCTCGTTCCGCTACCTCCCCGACCAGCCCCTGATCGACGACCTGTCGCTGGAGGTGCCCGCGGGCGCGACGATCGCGATCGTCGGTCCGACGGGTGCGGGCAAGACGACGCTGGTCAACCTCCTCATGCGCTTCTACGAGCTCGATGGCGGACGGATCACGCTGGACGGCGTCGACACCCGCGAGATGACGCGCGACGATCTTCGATCCGCGTTCGGCATGGTCCTCCAGGACACCTGGCTGTTCCACGGCAGTGTCCGCGAGAACATCGAGTACGGCCGCCTCGACGCGTCAGAGGAAGAGCTGCGTGCCGCGGCCGAAGCCGCGCACGTCGACCATTTCGTGCGAACGCTGCCGGATGGCTACGACACCGTCATCGACGACGACGCGACGAACGTCTCCGCGGGCGAGAAGCAGCTGCTCACGATCGCCCGCGCCTTCCTCGCCGACCCGCCGATCCTGATCCTCGACGAGGCGACGTCGTCGGTCGACACGCGCACCGAGGTCCTGATCCAGAAGGCCATGGCCCGGCTCATGCGCGGTCGCACGACCTTCGTCATCGCGCACCGGCTCTCCACGATCCGCGACGCCGACACGATCCTCGTGATGGACAAGGGCCACATCGTCGAGCAGGGCACGCACGAGGAGCTGCTCGCGCGGCATGGCTTCTACGCCGACCTCTACGAGTCGCAGTTCAGCGAGCCCCTCGCCGAGGCCGCCGCCTAGCTTGGGCCCCGCCGCCTATTCGAATGATGATCAATCGGAACCTAGGGCGCACCGACGGCCGTCGCTTGAGCCCACGTTTGTCCACCATCCGCGGTCGAGAATATCTGCGTTGAGACATAGCAATTGGACTTGCTCGCGAGGCATCCGCGCTCGGTGACCAACGCCCAGCCGATATCCGCGCCAACGAAGTTGAGAACGGTGTCGCCAGCCGGCAAGGGGTCCTTCCCGCCCACAGGATTCACCGACGCAGAGTCCGGCGAGATTGCGTAGAGCCCGTGGCTGGGGCTGAGGATCATTAGTCGGTCACCAGCCACCGATGACGAAAGTGCGACGCCTCTGGCGGTGTCTCCGCCAACATCCAAGGTCGCAGCGGGCTTCCACGTTTCGCCATTGTCGTCGCTGCGCACAACGGCTTCAGTAGTGGAAGGACCGTTGATGGTGACTGGTACTAGTAATGCCCCGCTCACACGTCGCACTGGGCCGACTCCGATTTCAACACCCAGATTGGCGAGTGACTTGTTTTCGGACCAACTCACTCCACCGTTCCGACTCGACCATAGTTGGTTACCCGTAGTGCCGCCTGATAGCCACAATTCGTCTCGTGCGGTAACACTTAGAAACCCCGAAGCCGGGACCTCTCGTTCAACGTATTGGTTTGCACTGTCGGAAATGAAAAGGTTCGCTTCAGATGCATTGGCGCTCGTCGTTTGAGTAACAAGTACGGCGATGACGTCGCCGTCAACTGCAAAGCTCAAATCGCCCGGCTGACCGCCAACTTTGATCGGGATGGTGGCCCAAGTGGCGCCACTGTCGTCTGACGATCGAATATCGACGCTCAGACCGTCCTCGCCGATAGCGCCGATCAGCAAGTGCCGGTCATCGAGGACGGCGATACCACGCGCCCCGGATATATCTGCTGCAGCGATTCGTTCCCATGTCTTGCCGCTGTCGGCCGTTGCATAGAGAGAGTCCGACGTGAGCGCCCAAGCGCGGCTCGCGTCCAGACCGGCAATCGCTGTCACGGCCGGCAATTTGGGGAACGCGGTCGGCAACGTGGAAGGAGCGGCTGCCGGCGATGTCGCATTCGTGGTCGCAGTCGCGGTGCTGCTGCAAGCGGTCACGATGAGAGGGACGAGCATGATTACAACCCATATCCCGCGCGCGCCGCGCTGCCCGCCACCAAGGTGTCTAATCACAGACAGTCGCTTTCGATCAAGCGATCGATTGTTCCGAACATTGGCCCGTTGGCGCAATCGCTGTCGACTGTCATGGTCACCCCGTTCCAGGTTTCGCTATGACCACCTTCGTACTGCTTGTGGCGCTGATGGTTCGTCCAATGGCTTGCACTTACACATGTGTAGTTCGACGTTGAGGGATTCCCATTCCACCACGCGCCCCACACCCAATCTAGAGCGGGACTCAGGCCCCATAGCTTGTCTATGCCGGATGCGCACGTCGAGCCGTAGACTCCCGCTTTCTCTGATGCGCCAGAGTGGAGGAAGGTCGTCCATCCTCGTACAAATGCCTTTACCGCGGCAACGCAAGTTGTGTCTGCCGTATCCCAGGGTTCAAAGTCAAACACGATTGGAGTAGTTTGCGTGAAATGCAAGGCAATCGCCGCTGAAAACGCTGAACTACCTTCGCTGGAGCCTTGGTTAAAGGCGGTCGTTGTGTTGGTGCTGAAGGTGTAGTAGTTCCCAGTTGTGCACGGGGGCTGGCGACCCACCCAAATTGGCATCAATCCCCATTTCGAACTAGCCGGCCCATTGCGATCCACCCAAGCCGCAGTAAGGTTGGTATTGTCCTTACAATTGACAGGCCGCCGATGTAGACAGCCATGTGGTAGTACGGTGAACCGGACCAGAACGCATCCATCTGGGCATTCGACGGAGCGCAGGCCCGATCGAAGCCGAAAGTCTCATACGTGTAGCTGCCCGGGACAGCTGTTACCGGTGGCGGCTTGAGGCCCGACATAGAAATCGCGATGCTCATCGCGCTGAGAAGCGAAAGCATCTGCCGCGCTGCTGAATTCGGGAGTCGCTTCATGCCGACCACACGATCGTCACGTCGTTCCGCCTTTGGGAGCCGCCCGAGCACGAGAGACTACTACGGTCGACATCGTACTACCCGCGTCAATCGCGGACATCCGGCCTAGGTCCCGTTACTCCCCTCTATGCGATATCCCACGCCGCGCAGCGCAAGGATCTCAGGGCCGCCCGCCGCCTGGACCTTCCGGCGGAGGCGCGCGACATGGGGCTTCAGCCAGAGGAGGTCCGGGTCGGCCTCGGCGGGCCACCCGGCGCGCACCAGGCGGAGGTGGGGCACGAGGTCACCGTTCGCGCGCACGAGGGCCTCCGCGAGGCGGTACTCGATCGGCGTCAGGTCGAGCCTCGTGTCGCCGACGCTGGCCTCGTGCCGGCCGAGATCGAGCGTGAGGCCCCCGGCGCCGAGGGTCGAAGCGGAACCATCGCCCTCGACCGAACCCGGCGCCGGGCCGGCGACGCGATCCGCGCGCCGCATCACTGCGGCGATCCGCGCCAGCAGCTCCGCGCGCCCGAAGGGCTTGACGAGGTAGTCGTCGGCGCCGATTCCGAGCGCGCGGACCTTGGCCTCCTCGGAGCTCTCGCCGGAGACGACCACGATCGGCGCGTCGCCCTCCGCGCGGATCCGGCCGGCGACCGTGAAGCCGTCCGGTCCCGGCATCGCCAGGTCCAGCAGGACGATGTCCGGCCGCTCCTCGCGGTAGCGGCGCACGGCGGTGAGGCCGTCGTAGGCGGTGATGACCTGATGACCCTCGGTGCCGACCAGCGCGGTGATCGCGCCGACCATCGCCGGGTCGTCATCGACGACGAGGATCCGAAGCGCGCGTGCCATCAGACGGCCGCCGCAGCTGGCAGGGCAATCACGAATCTCGCGCCGTGCCCGTTCGCCGGCTCGCACCACAGCCGGGCGCCGATGGATTCCGAGAGCCGCCGCGCCGCGTACAGGCCGATCCCCGAGCCGCGCGCCGTCCGCGTCTCGCGCCGGGCGTAGGGCTCGAAGATCCGCTCACGCCACTCCTCCGGGATTCCGGGCCCCTCGTCCGCGACGCCGACGCGGACGGCACCGTCCGCCATGCGCCAGTCGAGCGTGATCGCCGTCTCGGGCGGCGCGTACTTCACGGCGTTCTCGACGAGGTGCTCGAGGATCTGGGTGAGCCGGCTGGGGTCCGTGAGGGCGAAGAGGCGGATGCCTTCGTGCAGGACGAGTCGATGGCGGGCCACGAGCGGCGCGAGCTCCGTGGCGGCCGCCTTCACGACCTCCCCGACATCGGTTGGTCGCAGGTCCGCCGGCGGCTCCGGGCCGACCCGCACGGAGGCGAGAATCGAATCGACCAGGCGGTCCAGCCGCTGCACCTGCTCCATCGTGGAGCGGTGCCAGCCCGCGCGCCGCTCGCGGCGTTCCGGGTCCCGTGAGTCGCGGCCATCGAGCGGTGGGTCCTCGGCCAGAAGGTCGGTGTAGGCCCGGACGACGGCGAGCGGCGTCCGAAGCTCGTGGGTGACGAGGGCGATCAGCTCGGCGCGGGCATCGTCGATGCGCTTGAGCTCCTCGGCCCGCTCCTCCGCCTCGAGCTGCATCCGGCCCTTCTCGACGATCCCCGCGAGCAGGTCGGCGATGGCCCGGAGATGCGCGACGTCCGAGGGCGTGAAGTCGCGGCGCTGCTCCGTCTGGACGTTCAGGACGCCGACCGTTCGATCGTTCCACACGAGCGGCACGGAGAGCATCGAGGCGATGAACCGTCGCTGGTCGATGCCGCGAACCCACAGGAAGCGGTCGTCGTGGCTGACATCGGCGATCGCGAGCGGCTCGCGCGACGCCGCAACGCGACCGGTGACCCCGCCACCGAACGGGACCTTCGCCCGCCCGATCTGGTAGCGATCGAGGCCGTTCGTCGCGGCCAGGGTCAGGTTCTCGGCGTCCCGGTCGAGGAGATAGAGCGACGACACGCTCGCCTTGAGCGCGTCGCGCGTCTCGTCGACGACGGTCTCCAGCAGCTCCTCCCACGTCCGCGCGGTCGTGGCCATGCGCGCGACCCGGTGGAGGAACTTCAGCTGCTCGAGCTGCTCCGCACCCGGGCCATCCGGCGATGCGGCAGTCGAGACCTCGACGGTGTCCGTCACCCCGCCACGATACCCGAGGCCGCCACGCCAAGCCGCCCCACCTGCCGGCGCCGTCCCCAGGCCTCGCCGGACCAGCCCATCGGCGAGCCGTTCGTAGTCCGCGCCCTCGTTGTAGGCCTGGGCAGAGATGCGCAGCAGCGTCGCCTGGGCCCCCGCCCCCGGGTCCCGCGCCGCCCGAACCGGAAACGAGACCAGTGGCACCTCGATGCGCTCGACCTCCGCCAGCGAGCGGGCGACGTCGTTGGCCGCGTCCTCCTCCATCGTCCTCGGCAGCCGGATCGAGGCCATCGCACCGAGCATCGATTCCGGCGCGATCGGCTCGAGCCCGAGCCGGTCGTTGAGCATCGACCGCGCCTCGATCGCCAGGGCCCGGTTCGCGGCCATGTGCGCCGGCCAGCCGCCGGGCCGAAGGCCGCCGACCACCCGGATCGCCTCGGGCAGGCACAGGAACGCGGTCGGGTTCGTGGTGCCCTGCCAGTCGAACTCGCGCCACAGGAGCGGCCGCTCCTCGCGCGGATCGTTGCGGCCATGGCTCGTCACGAGCGGGAGCAGCCCGCGCCTTCGATCCTCGCGCACGACCAGCATCCCCGCGCCCTTGGGCCCGCACAGCCACTTGTGGCCGTTGCCGGTCCAGTACGCCGCCCCGAGCGCGGAGACGTCGAGCGGCAGCAGCCCCGGCGCGTGGGCCGCGTCGACCAGCGTGTCGACCCCCAGCCGGTCGAGCTCACGGACGATGGTCTCGATCGGAAAGACGAGGCCGCTGGGGCTCGTCACGTGGCTGACCAGCGCCAGCCGGGTCCGTGGCGTCACCGCGGCGAGCAGCGCCTCGACGACCTCCTCCGGGTGGCGGATCGGCAGCCGGATCCGAGCGCGAACCACGCGCGCCTTCGCGCGCTCGGCGACCGCGTCCAGCGCGTTGAGCGTCGCGTTGTACTCGTGGTCGTCGGTCAGCAGCTCATCACCGGGACGAAGCCGCAGCGAGGCCAGGACCGTTGCGACGCCGGTCGTCGCGTTGGGCACGGGGACGAGCCCCTCCGGGTCGGCGTGCAGAAAGGCGGCGACATTGCGGCGCGCTTCGTCCACGCGGGCCTCGAGCTCACGGGTGAGGAATCGGATCGGGTTCGCCTCGAGCTCGGCGACCAGCGCCCGCTGGAGCTCCAGGATGGGTCGAGGGCAGGCGCCGTACGTCCCGTGCGTCAGGTACGTCACCTCCGGATCGAGGTCCCAGGGCCGATCGGGGGCGTAGCCGTGCACCGGCGGAGGATAGGACGACGATCGGAGCAGGGCCTGGTGCCGCCTCATCCGCGCGAACCGTGAGCCGTGGGCCGGGGCTTTGACCGAGGGGGCGATTTCGCGTATAGTGAATGGCCTTCGCGGGGTGGAGCAGCGGCAGCTCGTCGGGCTCATAACCCGAAGGTCGGAGGTTCGAATCCTTCCCCCGCAACCAATCTCGAAGTCATCCTGAACCCCGGGTCCCGACCACCCGGGGTTCTTCTTTTCCCGAACGGAGGTCCTCGATGGCGGATCAGTCGCTCCTGGACGAGCTCCCGCCGAACCTTCCCGCGGACCTGCGCGCGTTCATCGATTGCACCGGCGATCGGGCGACGATCGCGAACGGCCCCGTCGAGTGGGTCGAGATCCCACCGAACGTGCGAGGCATGCTCGGTGGCGCGGCTCGACCGGACCTCACCGTGGTGGCCGGCAGGGCGCCGTCGACCGCGGTCATCACCGTGAAGGCCGGTTGGGTCTCGGCGACGCTGAACGCGACCGTCGTCGACGGCCGGCTGGCGATCGACACGACGAAGCTGCCGTTCCTCGCGCCGCGGTCGATCGCGACGGGAATCCAGGCCTTCGTCACGGCGCTCAACGGACGGCTCGCGGCCAACGGCAAGCGGCTCGGGGACCCGACCTTCGGACCCGAGGGGATGACGCTGACGAAGATCGACACGGCGCGCTAGCGGCGCGCTGACCGTCGAGGAAGCGGTGACGTCGCGGTCGCCCGGTCAGTCGTCCCATCGGAAGAAGCGCGCCGCGAGGACCGCGGCGCCGATCGCCCACGCGGCGAGGACGGGGAGCGCGACGGCGAGGTCGGTGGCTGTGGCGGTCAACCCGGAATCGAGGCCGATGCGCAGCACGTCGGCGAGGGCCGACGACGGCAGCAGCGTGGCGAAGCCCTGGAGGAAGGTGGGGAGGTGGTCGACCGGGAG
>JAICVI010000144.1 GCA_025935415.1 Chloroflexota bacterium | reverse complement strand
TTCCTCTACAAGGACCTCGGGATGATCGCCCAGGTCCTCGACGACCGGCGCCTCCCGGGCTTCCGGGGCGATCTCGCGATCGCCCACTGCCGCTACTCGACGACCGGCAGCACGATCTGGGAGAACGCCCAGCCGACCTTCCGGCTCGGGCCGCGCCGGCCCGTGGCGATCGGGCATAACGGCAACCTCGTCAACACCCGCGAGCTCCTCGAGCAGCTCGAGGGCGGCCGCGCCCGGCTCGCGGCGACGACGGACACGGAGCTCCTGACGACCCTTCTCGCGGATGAGCCCGCCGCCGACACGGTGCAGGCGCTGCTCCAGCTGCTGCCGAGGGTCCGCGGCGCCTTCTCCCTGCTGGTCCTCGACCGGCAGCGGATCATCGGCATCCGCGACCCTCATGGCTTCCGACCGCTCGTCCTGGGGAGGATCCCCGACGTCGCCACGGGGGCGGGCGGCGCCGCTCCCTGGGCGCTCGAGGGCGCTCGGGACGGCTGGGTCCTGTCGTCCGAGACGACCGGCCTCGACATCGTCGGCGCCGAGTTCGTGCGCGACGTCGAGCCCGGCGAGATGGTGATCCTCGAGTCCGGCAGGGAGCCACGGTCGGTCCGGTTCGCGCCCGCCGACCCGGCCCTGTGCGTGTTCGAGATGATCTATTTCGCCCGCCCCGACTCGTACATGGAGGGTCGCAACCTGTACGAGGTCCGGCGGCGCATGGGCGAGCAGCTGGCCCTCGAGCACCCCGCCGATGCGGACCTGGTCATGCCGGTTCCGGACACCGGCGCGCCGGCCGCGGCGGGGTTCGCGGAGCGCAGCGGCATGCCCTATCGCGAGGGCCTCGTCCGCAACCGCTACACCGGCCGGACCTTCATCCAGCCATCGCAGACGCTCCGTCACCGCGGCGTGACGATGAAGCTGAACCCCCTTCGCGAAGTGGTCCGCGGGAAGCGCCTCACGGTCGTCGATGACTCGATCGTGCGGGGCACGACGACCCAGCAGATCGTGGCGCTCCTGCGCAAGGCCGGCGCCACCGAGGTTCACGTCCGCATCAGCGCGCCGCCGATCTTCCATCCGTGCTTCTACGGCATCGATACCCAGGTCGAGACGGAGCTCATCGCGGGCCGCCTCTCGACGGCGGAGATCCGCGAGTTCATCGACGCCGACTCGCTCGGCTACCTCTCGATCCAGGGCGTCCTGAATGCCCTGGAGCTGCCCTACGACCGGTTCTGCTTCGCGTGCTTCGACGGCCGGTATCCGGAGCCGGTCCCGTACGACGTCGCGGCTCGCAAGTTCATGCTCGAGGAGGCGCTGCCCGCCCGTGGCTGAGGATCGCGGCGGCGCGCGCGCCGCCCGGCTCGCGTACACGGCCTCCGGGGTCGACGTCGAGGCCGGGGAGCGGGCGGTCGAGCTGATGCGCGAGGCGGTCGACTCGACCCGCCGGCCGGAGGTGATCGGCGGGCTCGGCGGGTTCGGTGGCGCGATCTCGATCCCGCCCGGCTATCGCGAGCCGGTCATCGTGTCCTCGACCGACGGCGTTGGCACGAAGGTCGCGATCGCGGCGGAGCTGCGGCGCTGGGACACCGTCGGGATCGACCTCGTGGCGATGTGCGCCGACGACGTGGTCTGCGCCGGCGCCGAGCCGCTCGCCTTCCTCGACTACATCGCCGTCGGCCGCCTCGAGCCCGAGGCCGTCGCCGGCCTGGTCGGCGGCGTGGCGGCGGGCTGCCGCCAGGCGGGCTGCGCGCTGGTCGGGGGCGAGACGGCGGAGCACCCCGGGCTCCTGGAGGCGGGGACGTTCGACCTGGCCGGCACGTGCCTCGGGATCGTCGAGCGCGACGATCTCCTCGACGCCACCCAGGCGGAGGCCGGCGACCTGGTGTTCGGCCTGCCGTCGTCCGGGCTGCATGCCAACGGCTTCTCCCTGGTCCGCTCCCTGCTCTCCGAGTTCGGCATCCCGCTCGAGCGGCCGTACCAGGAGCAGCTGGTGCTGACGCTCGGCGATGCCGGCCGGGACGCGGCGCTTGCCGCCGAGCCGGAGCTGGCGCTCGTGAGCGTCGGCGACGTGCTGCTCACGCCCACCCGCATCTACGCCGAGCAGCTGCTGCGGGCTCGACGCGTGCTGCGCGCCGCGAGCCACGACCTGCGGGGGATCGCGCACGTCACCGGCGGCGGCCTGCCGGGCAACGCGCCGCGTGCGGTCGCGCCCGATCTCGGCGTTCGCCTCGACCCGCTGCGCTGGACGATGCCGTCGGTGATGTGGCTCATCGCGGCCCTCGGGAACCTGGAGGAGCACGAGGTTCGCGCGACCTTCAACGGCGGGCTCGGCATGATCGTGGTCGTCGCGCCCCCGGCGGCCGATGCGCTCCGAGCAGCGCTGCCGGACGCGCTCCTCGTGGGGGAGGTGCTGCCGGCCGCCGAGCTCGGGGCACGCTACCGCGAAGGCCCCCTGGGGCTCGCGGTCTGATCGACATGGGATCGGCGGAGCAGCAGGGCCCCCGAAAGATCGCGGTCGGCGTCTCCGGCGCCGGGAGCAACCTCCGGGCGCTCGTCGCCGCGGCCCGGCGCGGCGAGCTCGGAGGCGAAATTCGCCTCGTCTTCGCGGATCGTCCCTGCGCTGCGATCAGCTGGGCCGAGGAGCAGGGCCTCGAGACGGCGGTGCTGCCCGCCCCGCGTCGCGGCGACACCGCGGGCAGGGAGGAATGGGATCGCGCGGTGGGGATGACGCTCGACGCCCTCCGGCCGGATGTGGTCGTGCTCGCGGGCTTCATGTGGATCCTTGGCGACGCGGTCCTGGAGGGCTATGCCGGCCGGATCGTCAACACGCACCCCGCGCTGGCGCCCGCGTACCCGGGCGCCCACGCGGTCCGCGACGCGCTCGCCGCGGGCGCCAAGGTCACGGGTGTGACCGTGCACCTCGTCGACGCGTCGCTCGACGGCGGCCCCATCCTCGCCCAGGAGGCCGTGCCGGTCCTGCCCGGCGACGACGAGACGACGCTGCACGAGCGGATCAAGGCGGCCGAGCACCGGCTCCTCCCGCGTGTCGTCGCCGCGCTGCTTGCCGGCGCCGTGCGGATCGAGGGTCGCGTGACGCGCCTCGACGCCGAGGCTGCCGATGCCGCGACGCCCGTCCCGCGGCGGGCCCTGCTCTCGGTCAGCGACAAGACCGGCCTCGCGGACCTTGGTCGCGGGCTGATGCGGCACGGCTTCGAGCTCATCTCGACCGGCGGCACGGCGCGCGCCCTTCGCGACGCGGGCCTGCCCGTCACCGACGTGAGCGCCGTCACGGGCTTCCCGGAGATGCTCGACGGCCGGGTGAAGACGCTCCACCCCGCGATCCACGGCGGCATCCTCGCGGACCGCCGTCGTCGCGACCACCGCCAGGCCGCGCTGGCGGCGGGCATCGACCCGTTCGAGCTCGTCGTCGTGAACCTCTACCCATTCGCGAGAGCGGCGGAGCGCGATGGCATCACGCTCGACGAGCTCGTCGAGGAGATCGACATCGGCGGTCCCGCGCTGGTGCGTGCGGCAGCGAAGAATCACGCCTCCGTGGCAATCGTCACGAGCCCGTCGCGCTACGAGGCGATCCTGGCCGCGCTCGATGCGCCCGGCGGCATCGACCTCGGGCTGCGTGCGGCCCTCGCGGTCGAGGCCTTCCGGCACACGGCCGCGTACGACGCGCGGATCGCCGCGGAGCTGCCGTGCCGCCTCGACGACGCCGGGATCGCACTGCCGAGGGAGTCGGGCCTGCCCCGCTCCGAGGACCCCTTTCCGCAGACCCTGGTGCTGCCGCTCGAGAAGGTCGAGACGCTCCGCTACGGCGAGAACCCCCACCAGCCCGCGGCGCGCTATCGCCGCACCGACCGCCGGGCCCGCGCCATCGACGGTCCCTTCGCGTCCGACGCAGCGCCGCTGCAGGGCAAGGCCCTCTCCTACAACAACGTGCTCGATGCGTCTGCCGCGGCCGCGCTCGCCCGCCAGCTGCGCGGCCCCGCCTGTGTCGTCGTGAAGCACACGAACCCCTGCGGCGCCGCGGAGCGCGGGACGCTCCTCGAGGCGTGGCAGGCCGCGCTCGCCGGCGACCCGGAGGCCGCATTCGGTGGCGTCGTCGCCCTCACCGGGCCGGTCCGCGGCGACCTCGCCCGCGCCCTGGCGGGGATCTTCCTCGAGGTGGTCGTCGCGCCGGGATTCGATGCCGAGGCGCTCGGGGTCCTCGCCTCCAAGCCGAACCTCCGCCTCGTCGAGGACCCGGCGCTCGTCGACGCGGCGAACGCGGTGCGCCCCGACGGCACGTTCCGGGTCGACCACCTGGGCGCGATCCGGTCCGCGGGCGGCGCGATCCTCGTCGCTGGTCCGGACGACCTCGCCGACGATCCTGCCGACTGGGCCGTGCTCTCGACCCGCCAGCCGAGCGACCCGGAGCGCGCGGACCTGGACCTCGCCTGGCGGCTCGTCCGCGGTGTCGTCTCGAACGCCATCGTGCTCGTCCGCCACGGGCAGCTCATCGCCCTGGGCTCCGGGCAGGTCAGCCGTGTCGACGCCTGCCGCCAGGCTATCGAGAAGGCCGACCGGCTCCACGGGCCCCATGGCGCAAGGGGATCGGTCGCCGCGTCGGATGCGTTCTTCCCGTTCGCGGACGGCCCGCAGGTGCTGCTCGATGCGGGCGTGACCGCGATCGTCCAGCCCGGCGGCTCCCTCCGCGATGCCGAGGTGCTGAGGGCGGTCGAGAAGGCCGGCGCCGCCATGCTCGTCACCGCGCGCCGGCACTTCCGCCACTGACCCGAACCGGGGATACTGCGACCGTGAGCCGTCTGAGCAACGAGGAATGCGTTCGGCAGTACGCGGCTGCCTCCGTCGCCAACGACCTCGCGGCCCTGGGCGCCCTTCGCCACCCGGACTGGATGGTCTTCTGGCCCCAATCCGGCGAGCGCGTCCACAGCACCGAGAACTTCGCCGAGATCATCGCGAACTACCCCGGTGGTGCGCCGAAGCGCGAGGTCACCCGGGTGGTGGGCGGCGAGGACCGCTGGGTCGTCACCGCGAGCAACACCGTGCTCCAGGTCGCCGGCAGCGGCGACTTCTGGTGGTCGGAGTGGCGCGTCACCTACCCGAATGGCGAGCTGTACCTGGTCGTGGACCTCCTGGAGCTCCGGGACGGCCTCGTCTACCGCGAGACGGTCTACTGGGCGGCCCCGTTCGAGGCGCCCTCGTGGCGGGCGCCCTGGGTGGAGCGAACGTGAGCCGATCGACGCAGGCGTACCATCCGGCGGTGATCCGCCGCCGGAGCCAGATGGCGATGCCGGGGCGGTCGCTCCGCCGGCGGGGCTGACCGAGCCACCGACGGCCGAGCGGCCGCCGTCTCGCCCCGCGTGCGCCCGCCGCGCGCTCTCTCGCCCTCTCCGCCAACGACGCTCCCCGACGACCCCTCACGATCGAGGATTCACATGCCCGACCGTCCCCGCTACTACCTGACAACCGCGATCGCCTATCCCAACAACAAGCCCGGCCTGCACACCCTGTACGAGGTCATCGGGGCCGACGTGATCGCGCGCTGGCACCGGATGAAGGGTGACGAGACGCGGTTCCTGACCGGCACGGATGAGCACTCGGTCAACATCGCCGAGAGCACTGCGGCGCAGGGCCGCGAGCCGAAGGCCTACGTCGACGACATGGTCAGGCTCTTCACCGGCGCGGAGGCAGCCCTCCTCATCGCGCCCGACCGATTCATCCGGACGACCGACCCCGACCACCGCCGGGCGAGCCAGGAGATGGTCCGCCGCGCCTACGCGAACGGCGACATCTATCTCGGTCGCTACGAGGGCTGGTACTGCCCGAACGAG
>JAICVI010000125.1 GCA_025935415.1 Chloroflexota bacterium | reverse complement strand
GCGCCTCGAGGGCGTCCTCTTCCCGGACACCTACCAGGTCGTGACCTCGAGCACCGGCGGGACCGTCAAGGGGCCCGACGCCGAGGCGCTCATCCGGATGCTGCTCGACCGTTTCCACGAGGTCGTGGGCGACGCGCGCCTCCAGGTGCCCAAGGATCGGGGCATGAACTTCTACGAGATCGTCACGCTCGCCTCGATCGTGGAGCACGAGGCGATCGTCGACAAGGAGCGGCCGCTCATCGCCGGCGTCTACCAGAATCGCCTCGATGGCCTTCACGGCGTGGCAAAGATCCTCAACGCCGACCCGACGGTCACCTACGCGAAGGACACCATGGCGCTCGCCAAGCTCCCGCTCGAGCAATGGCAGGCCTACTTCTTCTGGAAGGTCCCGCCGAGCCCGCTCGCCGACTTCGACGTCCCGAAGGCGCTGCAGGGCTACCAGACCTACCAGGTCGGGGGGCTCATCCCGGGCCCGATCTCGACGCCGAGCCTGGCATCGATCGACGCCGCGCTCGCGCCCGACCAATCCGACGGCTATCTCTACTTCGTGGCGATCCCTGACTCCCAGGAGCACGCCTTCGCGAAGACCCTGAAGGAGCACAACGCGAATCTCCGCAAGTACGGCTACCTGTGAAGGATCCATCGATGACGGACACGACAACCGGGCGTCTGGACCTGGGCGACCTCGCGCACGACCTGCGGACCCTCATGCCGAACGAATGGCCGCATCCCGCGGACTTTCCCGCGCCGCCGACGGCGGCAGATCGGCAGCGCTGGGCCGAGGCGGACCGGGCGGCGCGGCCGGAACGGCTCGCGAAGCTGCGCCAGCGCATGGCCCAGGAGGGTGTCGACGGGTACTTCGGGCTGCGTTGGGAGCACATGCGCTACCTCACCGGCCTGCCGTTCGACGAGGCGGAGGTCTCCGGATCCGGAGAATCGGGCAAGTTCCTCGTCGGCATGCAGCAGGTCTGGCTGATCGCCGATTCGCGCTACACCATCGCCGCCCGCCGCGAAGCGCCTGACACGACGCTCTACGAGATCTACGCGCAGCTCTACGAGTTCTGGGGTGATCTCGTGGCCACAGCGGGCGTGAAGCGCGTCGCCGTGGAGGCGATGACGATCCCGCACCTCACCTGGCAGCGGCTCCAGCAGGCGGCGCCGGACGTCGAGCTCATCCCGGTCGAGGGCTGGGTCGAGGACCAGCGCCAGCACAAGGATCCGACGGAGCTCGAGCGTGTCGCGGCGGCGAGCGCGGTCGGGGACCGGGCGCTCGCGGGGCTGTTGCCATCGATCCGGCCGGGCGTCACCGAGATCGAGCTCGCGCTCGACCTCGAGTGGCGGATGCGCACCGGAGGCGCGGACCGACTGGCGTTCGACGTCGCCTGCCTCGCCGGCGCCGAGGCTGCGCTGCCGCACGGCTCGCCGAGCCGGCGGCCGGTCGAGCTGGGGCACGTGCTGCTGTTCGATTTCGGCGCCCAGGTCGAGGGCTATCGGAGTGACATGACGCGGACGCTCTTCGTGGGCGAGCCACGGGAGCGAGACCGCGAGATCTACCGGCTCGTCGCCGCGGCGCAGGACATCGTGTTCGACCGGCTGTGGGAGTCGATCCCCGCGGCCCAGCGCGGCGCCGCGATGCCCACGGGCCCCTCGCTGGATCAGCTCGCCCGCGACGTGATCGAGGCCGACGGCCGCTTCCCCGTCTACGGCCACGGACTGGGGCACGGCATCGGGCTCGCGACGCACGAGCTGCCGGGCCTCGGCAAGCGCAGCCCCGACGTGCCGTTGCCGCGCCGGACGGTCTTCTCGGTCGAGCCGGGGATCTACATCGAGGGCGAGACCGGCGTGCGCATCGAGGACCTGGTGGTGGTGGACGTCGACGCCGGCCGAATGGATCGGGTGACCCAGTTCCCGCGCGACGAGGTGGTGGTCGGGATCTGAGCCGCGCTCCCAGGCGCGGGTCAACGCGCCTGCGAGCGCGAGAGCTTGCGGGCGCCGGATAGCATCTGGGCGTGGCAGCAGGCATCACGATCATCGGGATGGTCCTGAGCCTCGCGATCCCGCTGCTCATCATCGGCGTCATCATCTGGGCGATCAGGCGCAACGCGCCGGCACCGCGGGATCCGGCCGAGGAAGAGCTTCGCACCCGCCTCGCGGCCGGGGAGATCGACCAGGCCGAGTTCCTCGTTCGGATGCGGGCCCTGCTCGACGGCGACGACCGCTCGATCACCTGAGGTGCAGGCCGGACGCCGACCAGCGGCTGGGCTACCGGCTCGCCAATCGGTCTCCGGCTACAATCCGGACTCCCACATCGATCGAACGCGTGGCGTCAGCACGCCCGCAACCACGGAGCCCACCAGACCATGATCAGCACCGGCGAGCTGCGCAAGGGCGTGACCATCGAGCTCGACAACGAGCTCTGGCAGATCCTGGACTACCACCACATCAAGATGGGCCGCGGCTCGGCCCAGGTCCGCATCACGCTCCGGAACGTCCGACGCGGCCAGACGATCGAGCGCTCCTTCCAGGCCGGCACGAAGTGGCCGCGCGCCCAGATGGAGAACCGGCCCGTCCAGTTCCTCTACCGCGACGGCGACGACTACCACTTCATGGACACCGATTCGTACGACCAGTTCATGCTCCGCGCCGACCAGCTCGGCGAGTCGACGAAGTACATGAAGGACGGCATGACGCTCGACCGAACGAGCTACCAGGGCGAGACGATCGGGGTCGAGCTGCCGGTGGCGATCGACCTGAGGGTCGAGTCGACCGAGCCCGGCTTCGCCGGCGACACCGCCCAGGGTGCTCGCAAGCCCGCGACCACCGAGACCGGCCTCGTCGTGCAGGTGCCGCTGTTCGTCAACGAGGGCGACACGATCCGCGTCGACACCCGCACCGGGGAATACCAGACCCGGCTCTGATCGCGCCGGCTGAGCGCCCGGCGCCAGCCGGGGACGTGTGCGTCTGCCGGCTCCTTTGGCTGCGCTTTCCGGCTGGCACGTCGGTCGCCCCCAACGCCCATGGCGAGTTGGTTTCGCTCATGCGGAACCAACGAGCGCAAGCGGCAAAGCGATGACGGCTCGCGCCGGCGCGCCCGAGGCGCCGACGGCGCTCGTCCTCGCAGGTTGAGCCTGGTGGCCGCGACCGCGGTCGACCAGCAGCTGATGGACCGGCTTCCCGGCGCGGCGGGCATCGGCGTCGGGCCTCCCAGGACACTCGCCGCAGCGCGACGCCGTTCAGCGACTTTGAGCCGCGCAAGCCATGACGCCGCGGTCCGCGATCCGCAGCCTTCGCCCGATGGTTCCGCTTCGTCGCAACCATCTCGGTTTCGGGGTTGAGCCAGCGGATCCATCCCGTGCAACGATCGCGCTGGCCTATGCCGCGCACCTTGGGAGAAGGGGAAGAACACGTTCGGATAGCCTCGCGATGAGGCGCGTGCGCGGTGGACCATCGGGATCGGTTCGCGTGCAGCGCCGGCGGGCTTGGCTCGACAGGGCGCCCGCGCTCTAGCATCCTCGCGATGGAATTGCCGTTGCGAGGCGGGCGCGCCGCCGAGGTCGCTGCTGACGAGGGCTCGGGCCCAGGCGTCGCCGGTACAGGGTCGCGCGCTGGCGCCGTGGCAGGGTCGACGCGGATCTTCTCGGTCGGCGAGGCCGCACGGGCCATCGCGTCCACCGTTCGAGCCGACGAGCAGCTGCGCGATCTGTGGGTCGAGGGCGAGGTCGGGCGGGTCACGATCTCGTCGGCGGCGCATGCGTATTTCACGCTGAAGGACGAGCGGGCGGCGCTCCAGTGCGTGTGGTTCCGGGACGATCGGGTTCGATCGCCGTTCCAGCCGCAGACGGGGTTGCGGGTCGTGGCGCATGGCCGGGTCGACGTGTACGAGGCGCAGGGCGCGCTGCAGCTCTACGTCGACTCGATCCAGCCCTCGGGGGTGGGGGACCTCGCGATCCGGTTCGAGCAGCTCAAGGCCAAGCTTGCCGCGGAGGGGCTGTTCGCGTCCGAGCGGAAGCGGGCGCTGCCGCCGCGTCCCCAGGTGGTGGCGGTGGTCTCATCGCCGACTGGCGCGGCCTGGAAGGACGTCTGCCAGGTCTTCGCGCGGCGGTGGCCGCTCACGCGGGTCGTCCTGGTCGCGTGCCAGGTCCAGGGCGAGGGCTCCGCGGAGTCGATCGTTCGAGCGCTGCGGCGCATCGAGAAGCACGTGGCGAATCTCGCCTCCGAGGGACGTGCCACCGAGGCTCCGGTCCTGACGATCGTCGCCCGTGGCGGCGGGTCGATGGAGGACCTGTGGTCCTTCAACGACGAGCGGGTGGTGCGAGCGATCGTGGCGCATGCGTTGCCCGTGGTGAGCGGCGTCGGGCACGAGGTCGATGTCACGCTCACGGACTTCGCCGCGGACGTGCGAGCCGCCACTCCCACCGCCGCCGCGGAGCTCGTGATCCCGGACCGGGTCGAGTACGCGAGCGCGATCATGCGCGGGGCCGAGCGCATGCGCGTGGCCGGGACACGACTGCTCGTGGCTGCGCGGCGCGACCTCGACGCGGAGCGCCGCGTGCTCGATCGGCTCAACCCCGCGGTGCGACTCGCGGCGACGCGCCAGCTCGCGAGCGACCTGCTGGATCGCGCCACGCGCGCAGTTCGCCAGCGGATCGCGAACGCGTCGTCCGGGGAGGCGCGGCTCGCCGAGGCGTTGCCGAATCTCGCTTCGAGGCTGCTCGGCGAGCGTCGAGCGACGCTGGCGGAGGCCGCGGCGGCTCTCGCCGTCCTCGGGCCTCAGGCGACGCTGGAGCGCGGCTACGCGATCGTCCGCAAGGCATCGGACCAGTCGATCGTTCGCGACCCTGCAGAGGTGCGTGCCGGATCTCGCCTCCGTGTCCGGGTTGCCCACGGGGAATTTCCGGCAACCGTCGCTTCGGAAGAGGAGCGGCTCGATGCCTGACCGCGCGCTCGGCGACACCCTGAACGCGACACCCTGATCGATGGTCGGGATCGCGGTGGTCCTCGTGATTGGCGCGATCGCGGTTGCCATCGGCATCGGGTTGGGTATCGTGATCGCGCCACGGCTGGGGCGGCTGTTCGACCGCGCCGACGCCGATGAGGACGAGGAGCCGCGTGACCGAGCCGAATGACGGGACACCGATCACCCAGCTCTCGTTCGACGACGCCCTCGCGGCCTTCCAGCGAACCGTCGCCGAGCTCGAGACCGGCGGCCTGCCGCTGGAGCGAGCGCTCGCCCTGTTCGAACGTGGCACGGCACTGCACGAGCACCTCGCCAGGCTCCTGACCGAGGCCGAGCTGAAGGTCCAGCAGCTGGTCACCCGCGCGGGCGGCGCCCTGGAGACCATCGATGTCGCCCCGGACGCCGCGCGCGACGCCGAGTGACGTCTCGGTAGCTGCAAGAGTGCCGATGCTGGGCGAGGCGGTTCGCGATCTCCGCGGGCGAACGCGCGGCGAGGTCCTCGAGCCCGGCGACGGAGGGTACGAGCCGGCTCGGGCCGCGTACAACGCTATGGCGACCGGACGTCCGATGGCAATTCTCCGGCCCGCCGACCTGCCCGACGTCATCGCTGCGGTGCGCTGGGCAGCGGAGTCGGGCCTCGCGATCGGCGTTCGGGGCGGCGGCCACAGCGTCGCCGGCCACTCGTCTCCGAACGGAGCCCTCCTCATCGACCTGTCGCGGTGGCGCGGAGCGACCGTTGACCCGACTGCCAGAACGGCGGACGCGCTCGCCGGGTCCCGGTTGATGGACCTCGATGCGGCGACCTTTGCCCACGGCCTGGCCGCGCCGTCGGGGACCTTTATCGACACCGGGATCGGTGGCCTGACCCTGACCGGCGGCATCAGCTGGTTGCTGTCGTCGGAGGGGTTCGCCTGCGATGCGCTGATCGGCGCGCAGCTGGTGACGGCGGACGGCGACGTCCTCGAGGTCGACGAGCAACGCGAGCCCGAGGTGCTGTGGGGCCTTCGCGGCGGCGGCGGCAACTTCGGCGTCGTCACGCACCTGCGCTATGCGCTGACATCGGTGCCGGCGATGTTCGGCGGACGCCTCCGGTTCCGGGGCGAAGCCCTCCGCGAGGCGATCCTCCGGACGTTCGAGCTCGAGGCATCGGCCCCCGACGAGCTCGTCCTGGCGATGGTCGCGTGGCGCGCCGAGGACGGCTCGCCCGGCATCTCCGTGAACGTCGGGTGGCGCGGCGACCCCGAGGACGGCACCGCGGCGATCCGTGCCCTGACGGACCACCCGGCCTGCTATGAAACGGACCTCAAGGCGATGAGCTGGCTGCAGCAGCAGTCGCTGTACCAGCCAATCCCGTTCGGGCTCCGGCAGTACTGGAAGGGCCATCTCGTCGGGCGCCTGGACGAGTCCCTCGCCGACGCCCTGATCGCGTCCGCGTCCGAAGCGACGAACGAGTCATTCGCGCTCGTCGAGCTCATCCACGGCCGAGCCCATCGGATCCCGGAGTCGTGGGCTGCGTTCGGCGGCCGGGCCGCGGTGGCAAACGTGACCGCGCTCGCGATCTGGAGCGACCCGGACGATGACGAGTCGGAGACCGCCTGGGCACGCCGGTTCGCCGATCGCGTCTCGCCGCTCTCGCTTCGAGGTGGTGGCTACCTCAACTACCCGGAGCTCGACCAGACGGCAGGGCGCGTGGCGGCGGCCTACCCGCCGGATTCCTGGGCGCGATTGCAGCAGCTCAAGCGGCGCCTGGATCCCACGAACCGTTTCAGGTTCAACGCGAACATCCCGCCCGCGGATGCCTGATCTCGCCCACGCATCCTCGTTCGGGGCCGCGGCGGCGGCATACGCGGCCAATCGACCCGATTACGCCGATGCGGCCGTCCGCTGGGCGCTCGAGCTCGCGCCGGGCACGCGGGTGCTCGACCTTGGGGCGGGGACGGGCAAGCTCACGGGGACGCTGGTGGCACTCGGGCTCGATGTCGTCGCGATCGAGCCTGATCAGGCGATGCTGGCGGAGCTGCATCGGACGCTGCCCGATGTGCGGGGCTACCCGGGCAGCGCCGAGGCCATTCCACTGGCGGACGGCTCTGTGGATGCCGTGGTGGCCGGGAACGCCCTGCACTGGTTCGACATGGCAGTCGCGGGTCCCGAGATC
>JAICVI010000065.1 GCA_025935415.1 Chloroflexota bacterium | reverse complement strand
TGGTGCGCGCTGCCGCCGGCACGATACTCGACCCCGGTCGCACGCCGGCCGTCGAAGGTGATCCCGGTGACCAGCGCGGACGTCCTGACCTCGAGATTCCGGCGCCTCAGTGCCGGCTTGAGGTAGGCCGTCGCGGCAGACAGCCGGCGGCCGCGATGGATGTTCCGGTCGAACGGCGCGAAGCCTTCCTGGCGGTAGCCGTTGACGTCCTCGGTGAGCTTGTAGCCGGCCTGTTGCACGGCCTCGAAGAAGGCCCCGAACAGGGGGCTGGACGCCGGGCCGCGTTCCAGCACCAGGGGGCCGTGCTTCCCGCGGTAGGGATCGTCGGGCGACGCCGCGAGCGACGTCTCCATGCGCTTGAAGTACGGCAGTGTGTGGGCGTAGTCCCAGTCCTCCACCCCCGGGACCGTCGCCCAGCGCTCGTAGTCCAGCGGATTGCCCCGCTGGAAGATCATCCCGTTGATCGAGGACGAGCCCCCGAGGACCTTGCCGCGGGCGTGGTACACGCGGCGGCCGTGCATGAATGGCTCCGGCTCCGACCGATAGCCCCAGTCGTAGATCGGGCTGCCGATGGGAAAGGTCAGCGCCGCGGGCATGTGGAGGAAGACGTCGAAGCGCCAGTCCGGCCGGCCGGCCTCCAGGACGAGGACGCGGGTCCCGGGATCCTCCGACAGCCGGTTCGCGAGCACGCAGCCGGCCGAGCCGCCGCCGACGATCACGACATCGAACCGGTCATCCATCGAGCGGCGATGCTATCGCTCGCGCCCGCCACGGGTCCGGTCGCTCGGCAGCCTCGTTCCGGCCGCTACCCCGGCGCCTGGATGACGCGCACGACCAGCCGGTGCCGGCCCTCGCCGTTCTCGTCCGCGACCAGGCGGTAGGCGAGCTCGCGCGGACGGCCGTCGGCATAGTTGAAGCGCAGGCTCGAGGAGATGGTCCCGCCATCCTTGAACTCGATCCACAAACGGGCGATGTCATCGCGGATGGTCGGGTCGCCGGGGTTGCTGAAGTCCTCGATGCGGTGACCGAGGATGCGGCGGACGGGCAGCTCCACGATCGCCGCCAGCGCCTTGCTGACCTCCACGAAGCGTCGATCGTCGTCGATGATCGCCCAGGCCTCGGCGTTCGCGGGCGCGACGTCGGCCCCGATCGGCGGCACGCCGATCGCGGCGGTCCGGAAGGCATACCAGACGATCGGGCCGTCACCGTTGCGCGCGAGCTCCGCCTGCTGCGTCACCGCCGCCGCCGGGTACCGAATCCGGAGCGCGCGCTGGAGCGCCTCCGTGGTGCGGGGCTCCGCCAGCACGTTGAAGGCGGCCTGCGCGAAGTCGTGGAACTCGCGGTCCCGCGATGGGAACGCGTGGAGCTTCACGTCCACGCCGAGAGCATAGTCGGACCCTCGGACCGATCCGAGGGCGTGGTCCGACGAGGAGGCGACCCGCACAGCCGCTCTTGTCGCACCCGCGCGGGGCGGGCGGAAGGGGTACTTCCCGGCTACCTGCCGAAGCCGGCGGTGGGCCTCCCGTTCAGGCGTGCCGGAATTGCAGCTGCAGCTCCATCGTCCCGTGGTCCTCGATGGACAGGACGAGGAAGGAGGTCGGCTGCTCGATCGCGTAGTCGGCGAACCGGATCTGGAGCGACCCGGTCACGGTCACCACGTCACCGGAGAGGCGGGCCTCGATCGGGACCTCGACCGACCTGGTGACCCCGTGGAGCGTGAGCTCGCCCGTCGCCGTCGCCCCGATGGTCTGGCCGTCGGTCGGGATTGAGCCCAGGTCGATCGGGCTGGTGAGCTTGAAGGTCGCGGTCGGGAACTGGTCCGTCTGGATCGCCTGGCGCCGCAGCTGGCCGTCGCGCCGGTTGTCGTCGCTCGTGAGCCGTGTCAGGTCGGCGGTGACGTCGACGCTGGTGATGGTGCTGCCCTCGAGCGTCAGCGCGCCGGTGACCTGGGGCGTGCGACCGACGGCGGTGTTGGCCTTCTGGTTCGTGAACGTCTCGTCGACGCGGTAGCCAACGAAGGAATCGGAGAAGTCGGCGAAGCTGCCGATCGTCTGGTCGATCGTCCAGGTCCCATCAAGGCCTGCCGGGCCGATCGTCGAGGCCGCTCGGCTCGGGAGCGGCGCGGCCGACGACCCCTTCGCGGAGGCACCAGGGCTGCCGAGCCCGACAGGCGCGGGAGCGGGCGCTCGCAGGAACAGGTAGCCGAGGCCGGCGACCGCGGCGATCACGCCCAGGACGGCGAGCACCACGACCGCGAGGACCAGCGGCGATCGACGCCAGAAGGTCACCCCGGCGATTCCGGTGGGGCGGCGTTCGGCGGGGTCGCAGCCCGGGCTTGGGCTGGCACCGTGCTCTGGACGGGCGGGAGGCGGACCTCGAACCTGGCACCGCCGGATGGCGACGCTCCGACCGCGATCGAGCCGTTGTGGTGCAGGGCGATCCAGCGGGCGATGGCGAGACCCAGCCCCGTCCCGCCGGCTGGTGCCCCGGGGGCTCGCCAGAAGCGGTCGAAGATGCGCTCGCGATCCTCGGGCCGCACGCCCGGCCCGGCGTCCTCCACCGCGAGGCTTGCCCAGTCGCCGAGCGGCCGGACGGCCACCCGGACGCTGGTATCCCGAGGGCTGTGCCGGATCGCGTTGTCGAGCAGGATCGTGACGAGCTGGCGGAGGCGGGTCGGGTCGCCGACGGCCGGCGTCGGCGCCGGGTCCACCTCGATTCGCACCCCCGCGTGGGCGGCCGGCTTGGCGAGGGCCGCGGCGGCGTCGGCGGCGACCTCGTCGAGCTGCAGCGGCACGCGCTCGAGCGTCACCGCGCCGGAGTCCGATCGCGCGAGGAGCAGCAGGTCGTCCACGAGGCCGGTCAGCTGCGAGACCTCGGCGTCGATGTCCGTCAGGATGTCGCCGACCTCCGAGACGGGCCGCGCGGCGTTGCGCCGCAGGAGCTCCACGGAGCTGCGGATCACCGTCAGCGGGGTGCGGAGCTCGTGGCTCGCGTCCGCGGCGAACTCCCGCTGGCGGCGCAGCGCCGTCCGCTGCGCGCCGAGCGACTCCCGGATCGGCACCAGGGCGCGTCGGGCATAGACGGTCCCGAAGCCGATCGCCACGAGGACCGCGATCGCCCCGCCGACGAGCAGGACAGTGAACAGCCGACTGAGGGTCTCGGCCTCGGTCGAGCGGTCCTGGATCGCCTGGAGGAAGTACGTCCGCCCATCGAGCCGGTAGACGACGCGCTGGGTCAGGATCCGGACCGGCACCGCCGTCGAGGCAAGGTTGACCGTGCCGGTCCAGATGTCCCGGCCGTCGGCGGCGCGACGAGCCGCCTGGATGCTGTCGGCCTGCGGCAGCCCGGCGAGGACGGCCACGGGCTCACGGGCCAGCTGCACCGCCTGGCCCTGGTTGTCGAACGCGAACAGGAAGGTGTTGCCTCTCCCCGGCTGGAAGCCGAAGCCCGGCGGTTGGTCCGGGTCGTTGGAGCGACCCTGGAGTGCGTCCGACCACGGGTCGACCCGGTTCTCCAGCTGGGTGACGCTGGCCGACGCGAGGGTGTTCGCCACGCCCGCGTAGAGGGCCGCACCCAGCACGACAAGGACCAGGAGTGTCGAGCCGCCGCTCCAGGCGACGAGGCGCCAGCCGACGCGGCGCAGGAGCTGCGCATCGGCCTCGGAGGCCTGCAGCTCGGCGGCATCGTCAGCCATGGGCGCGGCCGGCCACGATGCCCGTCAGCCGTCGGCCAGGCGGTAGCCGACGCCCCGGACCGTCTCGATCCAGCGGCCGGCCGCGCCGAGCTTGGTCCGGAGGTAGTGGACGTAGGCATCGACGGCGTTCGGCGTGACGGCGACCGAGAATGGCCAGGCCTGGTCGAGGAGCTGGTCGCGGCTGAGGGACTGCCCCGGGTGCCGGAGGAAGCATTCCAGCAGGGAGAACTCGCGGGGGCTCAGATCGACGGCCTTCCCGGCCACGGTCACCCGGCGGCTCCGCTCGTCGAGCGCAATGGGCCCGGCGGCGAGGACGGGATCCGCGCGTCGCGTTCCCGGTTCAGAGCGGCGTGCAAGCGCCCGGAGCCGCGCGGCAAGCTCTTCGTAGGCGAACGGCTTGACGAGGTAGTCGTCGGCGCCGGCGTCGAGCCCGGCAACCCGATCGTTGACCGTATCGCGCGCGGTCAGCATCAGGATCGCCAGCTCCCGGCCGCCCTTGCGCATGCGCCGGGCGACCTCGAGGCCCGAGATGTCCGGGAGCCCGACGTCGAGGATCACGGCCTCGATGCCGTCGGTTGCCTCGGCCAGATCGAGAGCAGTCTCACCGTCGGGCGCGACCTCGACCACGTGGCGGTCGTCCTCGAGGAGGCGGCGCAGGACACGCTGGAGGCGCGGGTCGTCCTCGACGAGCAGGAGATGCATCGTGACGGGATGGTAGGGCGGGGTCGCGATGACTCTGCGGACCGGTCAGGCCGCCGCGCCGGCGCTGGCGAGGCTCACGAGCGCTGCTGCCGCCGAGATCGGGATCGCGAAGCCGAGCCCCTCGGCGTCGCTCGCGATCGCGGTATCGATCCCGATCACCTGGCCGGCGGCGTTCAGCAGCGGGCCCCCGCTGTTGCCGGGGTTGATGGCCGCGTCGGTCTGGATGAGGCCCTTGAGCGTGACCTGCTGGCGGGTCGCCTCGTCGGCGACCGTGATCTCCCGGTCGAGGCCGGACACGATCCCGCGCGTGACGGTCTCCGTGTAGCTCCCGAGGGGGCTGCCGATCGCGATTGCGGTCTGGCCGACCTGGACGCTGCTCGAGTCACCGAGCGACGCCGCGTGGAGATTCCTTCCATCGACCTTGATGAGCGCGAGGTCGGTGTCCTCGGCGATCTTCACGATCTGCGCGGGAAGCTCGCTGCCGTCCGCGAAGGCGACTGTCAGGCTCTGGCTGCCCCTCACGACGTGGCGATTCGTGAGGATGTAGCCGTCGGTCGTGAGGATCACACCGGAGCCGACGCCGGTGGTCGGGACCTGGAACGGCGAGAAGCGGTTGGAGCTCAGGCCGTCCGCGGTGATGGTGACCACGGACTCGCGAGCAGCTGCGACGACGGCGGTGATGTCGTCGCCGTCGCCCGACGACCCATTGGTGTTGACGGCCTGGCCGGTCGTCGCGCCGGAGGCCGTCGGCGTGCCGGCGATCGCGCCGCTGCCAACGAGCACGGCGGCGGTGCCGGTCGAGGCCAGGGCGGCCGACAGGACGCTGACGACGACGAGCGCGCCAAGGCCTCGGGCGCGCCGCGGCCGTGGAGCCGATGCGTCGAGCCGGGGAGGATGGACCGGCTCGACGTCGGCGACGACGTGGGAAGGCGGGGTGACGGTGCTCTCCGGGGTGGCAGGAGGCATGACATCGGGAGACGTGTCGGAGGTGGCTCCGGGGGTGCGCCCCGGATCGCGGGTGTCGTCCATGCCCTGAATCAACGCTCCTGCGGCTGAGATTCCTCTGAGACGGCGTGAATCCTGCCGGACCAGGACTCTCGATCGATTGACGTGGCCGCCGATTACCCTGACCCTGCCATCCCGGCACGTGATCGAAGCATCCTGGGAGGACGTATGCGGGAGCGGAGGAACCGGCTCGCGGTGGCGATCGCGATCGTCGCGGTGATCGCGCTGCTGCCGATCGCGCTGGCCTCGGCTCGCCCCCTTGACCCCGCCGGCAGCGGCCACGTCGCCGGCGCCAAGCCATCGAACCCGGGCGGCGGCCCGAAGAAGACCCCGCGCCCCACGCCCACCGCGGCGCCGACGCGGACACCCACGCCGACGCCAACCCCGTCGCTCGTCCCGCCGACGCCCTCTGCGGCGCCGCCGACGCCGTCCCTGACCCCGACCCCCTCGCCGACCGCCCAGGTGACCGCACCGCCACCGTTCGTCCTGGTCGGCGCGGGTGACATCGCCTCCTGCGCCTCGAGCGGCGACGAGGCCACGGCAGCGCTCCTGGACACAATCGGCGGCACGGTCTTCACGACCGGCGACAACGTCTACGACAACGGCACGGCCACGGAGTTCACGAACTGCTATGGCCCGAGCTGGGGCCGAGCATCGATCAAGTCCCGGACGAGGCCGGTCCCAGGGAACCACGACTACAACACCGCGAACGCGGCCGGCTACTTCGGGTACTTCGGCGCTGCGGCCGGCGATCCGACGAAGGGCTACTACGCCTACGACGCTGGGGCGTGGCGGGTGTACGTGCTGAACAGCAACTGCTCGGCGATCGGCGGCTGTGGCGCGGGCTCAGCGCAGGAGCAGTGGCTCCGCGCGGACCTTGCGGCGAACCCGCGCGCCTGCAGCCTGGCGATGTGGCACCACCCGCGGTTCAGCTCCGGCGGCGAGCATGGCAGCAGCACCGCGACCCAGGCTTTGTACCAGGCCCTGTATGACTTCAACACGGAGCTCGTCCTCACCGGGCACGACCACGACTACGAGCGCTTCGCCCCGATGACGGCCACGGGCACGCTCGACAACAATCGCGGGATCGTCGAATTCGTCGTGGGTACGGGCGGCAAGAGCCACTACGCGTGGGGCACGATCCAGCCGAACAGCCTCGTCCGGAACAACGACACCTACGGCGTGCTGCGCGTCGCCCTGGCCGCCGGTTCGTGGTCGTTCAGCTTCATCCCCGAGGCCGGCAGGTCCTTCACCGACTCCGGCACGGGGACGTGCCACTGAAACCGCGACGCTACGGCACGACCGTCACGTCGCTCGCAGAGAACCGGCCCGGCTGGGCCTGCGATTGACCTTGGCCCTGGCCCCCGCCTCGCTGGATGTCGACCTGCACCTTGACCGTCGCGCCTGACTGGACGCTGTCGGCGGTCGCCGACGCCTCGGTGTGATACGTGGTCGTGCTCGGGAGGCTGATCTCGACGGTCTGGCCGTTCGCGGTCGTGATGGTCAGCGTGTCGGCGGTCTTCGACGCGACGGTGCCCTCGATGGTCACGCCACCCGCCCCGAAGAAGCCGCCGCCGGGGAAGCTCCCGCCTCCGGGCGCCCCGCTGGCGCCGGGTCGGACGTTGCCACCCCCGGGAAAGCCCCCGCCACCGAACCCCCCGTTTCGACCTGCCGCAGCGGCCGGCGCCGTCAGGCGGCCCGCGGCGAAGGCCACGCCCCCGATCGCGGCGAGCACGGCGGCGGCCAGCAGGACGTTGAGCCACGACGTCTTGCGCTTCGCCCTGGTGGCGGGTACGAACGGCTCGGCGACCGGGTCACTCGCATTGGTTGGCAGCGTCACCGTCGACTCTCCTTGGTGCTGTGCATTGGCGGCATGCTCACTCGAAGCGAAGCGCGACGACGGGATCGAGCAGGGCGGCCTGGCGCGCCGGCCAGACGCCGAAGACGATGCCCACCGCGAGGCTGAAGATCGTCGCCACGACGACCGTGAGGGGATCGAAGATGAAGCCCCAGCCGGCGATCTGGCCGATCACGGCTGAGGCGAGCAGGCCGAGCGCGATCCCGATCAGGCCGCCGACGGCGGACAGCGTCAGCGCTTCGACCAGGAACTGGCTGAGGATGTCGCTCCGGCGCGCGCCCAGGGCCTTCCGGATCCCGATCTCGCGAGTCCGCTCACGGACCGACACGAGCATGATGTTCATGATCCCGATGCCGCCGACGATCAGGGCGATCGAGGCGATGCCGCCGAGGAGCAGGGTCAGGGTGCCGCTGATCGAATCCGTCACCGAGAGCAGCTGCGCCTGGTCAAAGATCGAGAAGTCGTCGGTGTCGCCGGCGCCGATGCCGTGGCGCACCCGGAGCTCCTCCGAGATCGCATCGCGGACCGACGGCATGCTCGCGCCCTCGCCGACGCTGACGCCGATCGTGCGCACCGAGCTGCCGCCCACGTAGTACTTGCTGACAGTCCCGATCGGCACGTAGACCTGGTCGTCGGGATCGTTGAAGCCCGAGCCGCCCTTGGCCTGGAGGATCCCGACGACCTGGAAGGGAAGCCCGTCGATGCTGACCGTGGAGCCGAGCGCGTCGGCGCCGAGCCCGAGGTCGGTTGCCACGGTGGCGCCCAGCACGACCACCCGGAGGGCCTGATCGACCTCGACGTCCGACAGGAAGGTCCCCTGCCAGACCGAGTAGGCCCGAACGTAGGCGTAGGCGGACGAAGTCCCGACGACCGAGGTATCCGTCGTGTTCGTCGCACTGGCCGCGACCGTTGCCGAGGCCTGGATCTCGGGCGCAACGGCCTTGACGCCATCGAGCCTGGCGATCGCCGCGGCGTCGTCGAGGGTCAGGCTCGCGGCGCTGCTGCCGCGACCCGTCGGGCTGACCGTGAGGAGGTTCGTCCCGAGCGAGCTCAGGCTTGCCGTGATGTTGGATGTGGTGCCCTTTCCGACGCCGACGAGCGCCACCACGGACCCGACGCCGATGACGACCCCGAGCATCGTGAGCGCCGCGCGGGCTCGGGCGCGGCGCAGCCGGGAGAACGCGAGCCGGAGAAGCTCCGCCGTGCTCACGCGGCTTGCTCCAGCTCGACGATCGTGCCGTCGAGCAGATGGACGCGACGACTCGCGACGGCGGCGACCTCCGGGTTGTGGGTGATGAGGACGATCGTCCGCCCGGCCCGGTGCAGGTCGACGAACAGCTGGATGACCTCCTCGCCCTGCCTCACGGCGAGGTTGCCCGTCGGCTCGTCGGCCAGCAGCAACGCGGGATCGGTGACCAGGGCCCGCGCGATCGCCACGCGCTGCTGCTCGCCGCCGGACATCTGGGTCGGCTCATGCCCGAGCCGGTTGCCGAGCCCGAGCCGGTCCAGCTCGGCCGCGGCACGTTCCAGACGGGCCCTGCGCGAGACGCCCTGGTACAGCAGCGGCGTCGCGACGTTGTCAACGGCGCTCGTGCCGGGCAGCAGGCTGTAGTTCTGGAAGACGAAGCCGATCGTGCGGCTCCGGATCTCGGCGAGTGCGTTGTCGTCGAGGGCGCCGACGTCTCGCCCGTCGATGACGTACCGACCGGTCGTCGGCCGGTCCAGGCAGCCGAGGATGTTCATCAGCGTGGACTTGCCGGAGCCCGACGGGCCGACGATGGCGACGAAGTCACCCTGCTCGACGTCGATCGAGACACCGCGCAGTGCGTCCACGCGCTCCGTGCCCATCTCGTAGCTGCGGCCGACGCCGGCGAGCTGGAGCAGGCTCATCGGGTGATGATTCCGCCGCCCGGAGGCCCGCCGAACGCGCCGCCATTGAATCCGCCACGGCCCGTCCCCGTGCCGCCCGTCCCGAGGGTCGAGGTGGAGCTCGTGCCGGTGACGACAGCATCGCCGGCAGCGAGGCCGGACTTGATCTCGGCCAGCGAGTCCGTGACGAGCCCGACCGAGACGGATCGCGTCTGCACGCTGCCGTCGGCGCCGACGAGGCGGACGGCGTAGCTGCCGCCAGTCCCGGACAACGCCCGTGACGGGATGGTCAGGACGCCGCTCGCGGACGCGGTCACGATCGTGACGTCCGCCGACATCCCCGGGCGCAGCTGCTGGGGCGCCTGGGAGAGCTGGACCGTGATCGCGAACGACACGACGCCGCTGGACCCGCCCGTCTCGGCGCTTGGCGCGATCTCCGTGACCGTCCCATCGATCGTCTGGTCGATCGCGTTGACGGTGACGCTGGCGGCCTGGTCGAGCTTGATGCTGGAGACGTCCGATTCGACGACGCTCGTCTCGACGACGAGAGTCCGCGCGGCGATGGTGATGGCGGCGCCGGCTGGAGCGTCCGCGCCCGTGGCGATGGCGACGGCGGTCACGACGCCCGCGATCGGCGCCTTCAGCGTGGCGTACCGGCGTTGCTTCTCGAGGGCTGCGAGCGTGGAGTCCGCCTTCGCCTTGCCCGACTCCGCGTTGTAGACGGCAACCTTGGCCTGCCGCGTCGGGGAACCGCTTGCGGCGTTGTCGAGGTCGTCACGGGCCTGCGTCAGCTGGATGGCGGCCGCCTTGGCCGCTCGCGTCGCGTCGTCGATCTGGGCCTCGAGGTCGGCGGTGTCGGCTCTCGCAAGCTCGGCGCCCTCCTCGACGGCGTCCCCGACCTTGACCTTCACCGCGTTGACGGTCCAGGCGACCGAGCCCTGGGCGGGCGGCGTCGCGCTTGTGTCGGTGACGACCCAGGGAGCCGTGCCGAAGGCGACGCCGTAGGTCTCGGCGGGACTGACCGTTCCGGTCGCCGCGACCTCGTCGGTCACGTCGCCCAGGGCGGCGGTCGCGGTAAGCAGGCCGGTCGCCGACGTCGTGGTGGGAGTCAGCACGCCGAGCGAGACGGCGACGGCGCCGCCCGCAACGGCTACCAGGACGATGATCGCCAGCAGTTTCCAGCGCACGCTGCGACTCCCTTGCGCACGTCGGCTCCGCGACGCGTGCGCCCAGTGATGCGCGCCTTGCTGAGAGCTTGCTGAGACAGCGGCCGGTTTCGCTGGCCGCTGGCTCGGGCGGGCTAGCGCTCGAGCAGCTCCTGCAGGCGATCGAGCGCGGCCATCTCCGCGGCCATCGTCGACTGGACGGGGCCGCTCATCACGAGCTTCTTCCAGCCCCCGAGCTCGGCGTCCAGCTTGAACGTCAGGATGGTCGCGTCGCCCATCGCCTCGAAGGCGAAGGAGCCGGTCGGGCGCACGGGGCCGGCGATCGCACGGAACGCGATCAGGTTGTCGGGCTCGAACGCGGTGATCTCGTAGTCGGCGTCGATCGGCCGCCCGCCGGGCCCTCGGACCACCTGCTTGTACACGGCGCCGAGGCCGTCGCCGGAGACCTTCGCGACGTCGAGCACCCCCGATCGCCACTGCGTCGCCGTTCGACCGTCGGCGAGGAACCGAAAGACCTGGTCGACGGGCCGCCGGATCGAGATGGTCCGCTCCGCGCTGGGCATGTCCTGCGGTCCTCCTACGCCCCGAGCCGTTCGAGATCGTGCGGCAGCATCTTGCGCCACCAGGTCCAGTCGTGGTCCCGCAGCCGCTGGGCGGAGAGGAAATGGTTTGGCGGAAAGTGCGGCGAAAGGAAGACCACGTTCACGCGCGAGCGTGGGCCGCACGCGCGCGCGGATGCCGCCGCACGGCCCACGTTCCTGCGCCCGGCTAGTCCCCCGTCCCGAGGCTATCGAGCGCCGCCTTCGCCCGCTCCCGGGCAAGGTTCCACGCGAACGGGCTGCCGGCCCCTCGGGCGGCGGCGGTCTCGCGCCGTCGGGCATCGAGCGACGCCACCGCCTGGGCACGCTCGAGCGGCGGCAGGCGATCCAGGACCGCGACCAGCGCCGGGACCGTATCGTCGCCCAGGCTCAACCAGTACTCCGCGTCGAAGCCCGAATGCCCGCCCGGCGGCACGAGCTCCGGGTGGAGCACCC
>JAICVI010000236.1 GCA_025935415.1 Chloroflexota bacterium | reverse complement strand
GAGGCCGGGGTGCCAGGTGAGGCCAGCCCGATCGGGCCGATCGATCGTGACGACGCAGTCGAGAGGCACGCCGGCGACGTTGTGGATTCCGACCGTCGCCGCTGCGCCGCCGCTCCCCGGCAGGCTCCAGAACTGCACGAATGGGGGACGGGACTGGTCGTCCGCTGCTCGAGCCGCGATGGCCAACCCGGTCGCCGCGAGCACGAGGCCCACGCCGCCGAGCAGGATCGTGCTGGCGCGGGGGATGGTCGTGCCGGCGCGTGGCGCCAGGCTCCGGCGCGAATCGCGTTCCGCAGCCTCCGGCGACAGGTCCGACCCCCGGCGCGGCAGGCGCCGGGCACGCCAGGCCACGGCGGTGGCCGCGAGGATCGGCAGCTCCAGCGCCGCGATCGTCCGGGAGTCGAGCCCGGCGGGGGAGAGGCTCGCAATCGTGCCGAAGAGGACCGCCATCGCGACGGCGGCTCCGAGCGTGACCAGGAGCAGCTCCGGCCACCGCAGCAACGCCGGCGCCGCGCTTCGCGCCAGCACGAGCGCGGGCACGGCGAGCATCGCGAGCCCGAGGACCCCGGCGATCGGTCGGTCGAAGGCCAGCTGGGCGCCGAAGCCCGCCAGCGACGCCAGCAGCAGCAACCAGACCGCGATGCGCTCCACCGGCCTACTGCGGGGCATCGACCAACCCCTCGACGTCGTAGATCCGGATGTTGCCGCTGTCGTAGATGCGGAGCACACCGGGCCGGCCCTCGAACTTGGTGAGCGCCTCGATCGGGATCGGGGTGGTATGGGCCCCGGCCTGCGGCTCGGCGCTCTCGAAATAGAAGGGGTACGCGGGCAGGTCCGTCGAGAGCCGCAGGTCCACGACGACGTACTTGACGCGTGCCTGGCGCATGAGGTCGATCTGATCCGGCCCGAGCGTGCGGGCGAACATGACGTACGCGGTGCCGATGTGCTCGTTCGCGGACGTCACCGGGTACTGCAGGCCGATGCTCCCGAGGAGCTTCGCGTTGGTCCGATCGGCGATCAGCCGGTTGTCCGGCCCCAGCTCGCGGAGCGTCCAGGCAGCGGTATCGAGGCCCTCCGACTCGATCGAGCGCTGCTCTGCGGCGACGAGGTACGGGCCCGGGAGCCGGGCGAGCAGCGGGGCGCCGGCAACGATGCCGCCGCAGAAGATGAGCACGAGGATCGGCGCGAACAGGAGCCGCGGCGGCCGGCGGTCGGTGCGGCGGGCCCCGAGCAGCCAGTCGGCGCCCAGGATCCCGAGGGCGATGAACAGGAACTCGGACGCGCGCTGGGAGGTCTCCGCCCCGAGGGTCGTGAACCGCAGCGCCAGAGACGCCGGGTACAGGAGCGCCGCGAGGGCGAGCACGATCGCGATCGGCGAGGGTCGCCGCTGCACGAGGATGTGGCGGATCATGAACGGCAGCCCGGCCACGAGGAGGAGCACGGCGCCGTAGGCGACGATGACCTCGCCCGGAGGCGTGACCAGCCCCGGGCGCTGGGCGAACAGCTGCCGGGGCTCGCGCGTGCCGGTGACGATCGAGATCAGCTCGCCCACGCCGCCCTGGACGATGAAGCCCAGGTACGACAGCGCGAGGGTCCCGGCGATGGCGAGCCACGCGGCATCGCAGGCAAGAGCCCACGCCGCCGCGACGACGATGGCTCGGCCGGAGACGCGGCGGCGATCGCGGACGAGCCAGACGAGCGCCCAAACGAGCAGGAAGGTCAGGAGCACCAGCGACGTGAGGTGATGCGTGACGGCCGTGGCGGCGATCGCGACCAGCGCCAGACCCGCGTCCAGGCCAAGCCGGCCGCCGTGCCGGTGCCAGCGCAGCGTGGCCCAGATGGCGACGAGCGCCAGCGGGATTCCGAGGGACTCGTAGGAGAACGCGCCGTCGAAGAGCAGGAAGCTCGGATTGGCCATGTAGACCAGGGATGCGACGCCGGATACGCGGGCGGACCCGGTCACGATCTCGGCGATGAGGAAGACCGCCAGGATCGTGATGACCTTGGCCACGGCGATGAGCACGAGCGCGATCGGGAAGACGTCGAGGCCGGTCGTGACAGTGGCGCTCGCGGCCGCCGCCTCCAGGCCGGGATAGATCGGGCTGATGCGCAGCAGCGGGTTGTCCGCGAACAGGTGGCCGGTCCGCAGGATGTCCTCCAGCGTCCGCCAGTGGGTGAACTCGTCGGGCCCGGTCAGGATGAGTGGGCTCGTCATGACCTTGACGGCATAGAGCGCGAGGGTCACCACGAGCAGGATCGCGATGCGCTCGCTGCGGCTCGGCGCGGAGGTGGCCTGCCGCAAACTGGCCGGCGGCGAAACGGCCGGCGGCGGAACGGCCGGCGGCGAGCCGGCCGGCCCCGTGTCCCCGGGTTCAACCCCGGCAGCGCTCGCGTGGCGAAGCGTCCGGAGATCCTTGGGCGCGACCCGGAGCGCGACATCGCGCCGTCGCTGGAAGAGCATCCCGGTGGCGACCACCACCGAGCCGGCCTCGACGCCCGTCCTGATCCGCCCTCGGACCTCGATGACCACGACCTCCGTCCCATCGTCCAGGAGCGCGATGCGCCGCCCCCGTTCGAGAGCCCTGATCGGCGTCGTGAGCGTGCCGACGACCGTCGTCCTGGATCCTGGGCCCAACGCGCGCGCGTGCGCGATCGAGACAGCGCCGTGCACCGCCGGAAGGGGGGCGTCGGCGTCCTGGGCCTCCGCGGCGAGGTCGCCCGCCGGGCCATCGCCACGAAGCAGGAGGACCGTCGCGGGCGCGACCAGCAGCAGCATCCCCGGCCAGAACAACGCCAGCGCCGTGGCCAGGTCGCCGCCTCGACGAGAGGCCTGGTCCGCCAG
>JAICVI010000146.1 GCA_025935415.1 Chloroflexota bacterium | reverse complement strand
TTAATCAAGGCGGGCGCCAGGAGTGGCCGGGCGGGCGCCAGGAGTGGCCGGGCGGGCACCAGGAGTGGCCGGGCGGGCGCCAGGAGTGGCCGGGCGGGCGCCAGGAGTGGCCGGGCGGGCGCCAGGAGTGGCCGGGCGGGCGCCAGGAGTGGCCGCACGGGCGCCAGGAATGGCCGCACGGGCGCCAGGATGGCCGCACGGGCGCAAGGAGGGGCCGCCCGGTTCGGCAGCCGAAGCTCACGAGTCGTCGTCGAGAAAGGCCGGTTCCGGCGGAAGCGGGTCGTCGGCACGCTCAAGGCGGCGTCGATCCTCATCCAGCGACAGCGCGAAGAAGATGTAGTCGAGGTTCCGCTTCCGCTCGACCTCGCGCGCCCGCGCACGCGCATCGCCATGCAGGCGATCGAACCGCTGGCGAAGCAGCCGGAAGCCCCGACTGCGGTCGAGGAGGTGGCGGTCGTCGGGCAGGACGCGAACCTGCGCATCGAGCCCCGCGAGCAACCGAGCGAGCCACGCGACCCGTGTGCCTTCCGCCTGGCCGGTCTCGAGTCTCGAGATCGTGGCCTGCGACAGGCCGCACCGCCCGGCGAGCGCGCGCTGGCTCAGCCCGCGCTCCGTGCGAAGCTCTCGCAGGACCTTGCCGAGCTCGACGAGCGCTTCCTGCGTCGGCCCATCCAGCCGCCCGATCGAGTGCGACATGGCTCGGATGAAAGCGCGCTGCGCTTATCCCGCGCTTTCACCGGCACCACCCGTCGGCCCATCTGCGGCTGTGATTAACCCACAGGCATCAGCGAGAACGACGTGTCCTCGACGGACGAGCTCGGCTGAAGGTCAAACCGCGTCGAGCCCCTTCGCACCTGGCGGCGGTCGACCGGGGTGCCCGGGCGACCACCCGGCCAACGCGAATGGCTACCGGGCGCCCACGCCTGCCGGTTCGGCGCCCGGCTCGGCGCCCGCCGGTTCGGCGCCCGCCGGTTCGGCGCCCGCCGGTTCGGCGCCCGCCGGGGCGGCGCCCCCGGTCATCATCGCCGTGGTCCGGCCCGGCGTGCCGCTGTAGCCATATTCGGCGATCTCGCCGGCGCGCTCGCGGTAGGCCTCCGGGGTCGGCGCGGTCATCGCCCGGAAGCCATCGACCATCCGGTTGTACATGCAGAAGGCCGCGGCGATCAGCACGGCAAGCTGGACGTCCTGGTCGCTCGCGCCGGCATCTTTCGCGGCCGCGACGTCAGCGGCTGTGAGGTCCAGGGGATTGCCGCGAACGGTCCGAGCGATGTGCAGCAGGGCCTGCATCTTCGGGTCGAAGCCCTCGGACGACCCCTGCTTGATGACGTCGACGAGGTCTGCCCGGTCCGACAGCCCGTCGCGCTCCAGCAGTGCCGTCGCGAACGCGCCATGCGAATCCATGCAGAAGAAGCAGTCGTTCGCGGCGGAGGTCGCCGTCGCGAGCATCTCGCGCTCATGGCGCTGGATCGTCGCCCCGGCGAAGTCGTTGACGAGCAGCTCGTCCGCGAGCCCCCGGAGATGCAGCCCGAGCGCCGGCGTCAGCTGGAGCGCGGTCCCGATGCCGGGAACGCCGGGCAGGCCGGCGACGATCGGCCCCTGCTCGGCCCGTCGGGCTCGTTCGTCCTGGCGCGTCATTTGTAAGACCTCCTCCGCAAAGTGGCGCACGGCCAAGGATATGCTGTCGCCCTCCCATGACGACCAGCCCCGGCGCCGCGCCCGCGGCCAGCGTCCGCCCGCCAGGCCGCTCCCTCAGCATCGGCGGCTCGACCTACCCCCTGGTCCTGCCGAACATCCGTGACCCCAGGCTCCACGTCGCTGCCGTGATCATCAGCGTCCACGTCCTGGGCCAGGTCGGCCTGCACTTCTGGGTCAGCGTCCCCCAGATCCTGGCCGCCATCCTGACGTGCTGGCTGATCGAGGTCGTGATCACATTCGCGAAGTCGAAGGCCTTCGTGTGGCCCGCGAGCGCGATGCTCACCGGGAGCGGCGTGGCCCTGATCCTGCGCGCCGTCGGGACCCAGCCCGATCAACCCTTCGCGTCGGACGGGGTCGGGCTCTTCGCGGCGGTGGCGGGCCTCTCGCTGCTCTCGAAATATGTGATCCGCTACCGCGGCTCGCACGTCTTCAACCCGTCGAACATCGGGCTCGTGCTCACGTTCATCGTTCTCGGCAGCTCGCGCGTCGAGCCGCTCGACTTCTGGTGGGCGCCACTCACCAATCCAGCGATGATTCTCGCCTACGTGGTGATCGTGGGCGGCGGTCTGCTGATCACACGACGGCTCCGGCTGCTGCCGCTCGCGGCGACGTACTGGCTGGTCCTCGGGGCCGGGCTCGCGGTTCTGGCCGCGTCGGGCCACAGCATGGTGGCGAGGTGGTCGTTCGCCCCGGTCACGGGCTTCGAGTACTGGCGGACGATCATGGCGTCGCCCGAGGTGATGATCTTCCTGTTCTTCATGATCACGGACCCCAAGACCGTGCCGCCGGGACGCGTCGGGAGGGTCGTGTTCGCGGCGCTCGTGGCGGTCGTGGGCACGCTGTTCATGGCGCCGCAGACCGATGAGTTCGGGACGAAGGTCGGGCTCCTCGCAGGCCTTGTCGCGATCAGTGCGGTGCGACCGTTGCTCGAGCGCTTCCTTCCCGCACCCGGCTCGGAGCACGACTCCCTGCGCTGGCAGCTTCGGCGCTTCCTTCCTATCGGCGCCGGAACCCCACCCCTGCGAAGGGCCGCGGGCATCGCCGTGGCCGCGGTCGCGGTGCTCGGCATCGGCACCGGGATCGTCGCCGCCGGCACGCCGGCGCGCGGCTTCGTGATCGCGGCATCCACGGAGGTGCTCAATCGGCTTCCGCAACAGGTCGACCCGGCAACGCTGCCCTCGGTCGTCGTGGGACAGGACGTGGCGGAGTTCGATCCGAGCCTTGCCGCGAGCGGCGGGATGCAGGCCGTCCTGGTCACGCTTGCGCAGAACATCGAGTACGAGAACCAGGCGCTGCTGTCCGGCGATGCCTCGATCCTCACCGCCGTCGATCACGGCGACCGGCTCGCAGCCATGCGGGCGCGCGTGGCGCAGGCCGCGTCAGGCGGGGATCGCGTGGTCGAGCACTACATCTTCGAGCACGTGGCGGTCCGGCGGCTCATCCCGTTCGGGGTCCAGACGGGCGCCAGCCTCGGACTGGACTCGACGGGAACCCTGGTGCGCGAGACCTACTCGGCGTCGGGGGGATTGCTGAATCGCGCCTCCGAGCCCTTCTCGATCACCTTCGCGATGCGCCAGGCCACGGGCGACCGGTGGCTCATCGTCGGCACCTTCCCGATCGGCGGAGCCGGACCGACACCCACGCCCTGAGCGCCGGAGGCCACCAGGCGCCGCGCCGGGAGCCTGTCGGCGGCGCGCCACTATCGCGGCGGTGTCCATGCGGCGACGCCCGAGTCGCGGTTGACGATCGAGACGCGGTCGACCGGGACCGGCTGCCAGTCGCTGACGCTTCCGTCGGGCCAGCGGACACGGACGTCCGCCGAGGTCGAGCCGCCGAGACCGACATGCAGCCAGCCGAGCTCGCCGCTGGCGTGGCCGCCGCCGACCACGACCTCGCGGCTCTGGACCCGGTCGCCCGTCCGGACGTCGACGACCGCGCCGATGGCGTCGAGGTTGACCGTCGAGCCGTCGACGAGCTGGATCGCCAGCCAGTGCGCGGCGGTGCCCTGGGAAACGGCCGCGCCCTCGGAACCGGCGGCGGCGGAGTTCTGCCAGACGCGGGTCGGGGCGCCGTAGAACGACTCGACCAGGTCGAGCCGGCCGTCGAGGTTCAGGTCGACGATGGCGGCCCCGCGACCGCGGTCCATCACGACGATGCCGGCCTGCTGCGCGACGTCCACGAACGTGCCATCTGGCTGGCCGAGGAGCAGGACGCTCGGATCCTGCATCGCGAAGTCCGGCTGCTCGGTGACGTTGCCCTTCGAGACGAAGAGGTCGATGAGCCCATCGTCGTTGACGTCCGCGAACTCGGGGTGCCACGAGGTCGAGGGCAGGTTCGTATCCGACCCGACGGACGGATGCGCGACGTTGACGCCCCGATCGAGGCCGATGTCGACGTAGCGCGGAGCCACGTGGTCCGGCTGCGGAGCCGGTGTCTCAAGCGACTGGAGGCGATTCGCTCCCTGGCTCGTGAGGTAGATCTCGGGACGACCGTCGCCGGTGAGGTCGTAGCTCGCGATGCCCATGCCCTCCAGCTGGAGGCGGTTCCAGCCGTCCGCCTCGCCGTAGAGGCGTGGCGCGTCGCCGGGCGGGACCTGCCAGAGCTGCTCCTGCCCCGTTTCCTGGCGGTAGAACGCGCGATCGTTGCTGACGCGGAGGCTCGCCGGACCTGTGCCGCCCCAGGCGCTGAAGAGCATCGACAGGGCGCAGTAGCTCGGCGTGAGCGCGAGAGGCGCACCGTACTCCGGGGCGTCGCCGCCGGTCGACATCGGGCGAAGGAGCACGTTCGGGCCGCAGCGGCCGTCGAGGTCGGAGTTCGACGGATCGACATACGTTCCGAAGGCGAGCGTCGGCCACGTCGCGCCCGGCTCCCACGTCGCGGAGAAAGCCATCGTCTGGGCCGCGCCGCCATCCAGGTGCCAGGCGTCGTTGGCGCGCTCGAAGCGGCACCCGCCGAGCCCGCGGAGGGCCACGTTCTCGCCGTCGCGCAGCGTGATCAGGTCGGCGTTGCCGTCGCCGTCGATGTCGATCGGGTAGGCGCCATTGACCATCGTGAGGTCCGTGACGGGGTCGCTGCGGCGGGAGAAGCGAATCTCGCCCCCGACCTCGCTGTCGTTGTGGAACAGCGCTGCGGGCCCCGCGCCGCCCGCGAGGTACAGGTCCTGCCGGCCGTCGCCATCGCAGTCGAACGCCGCGAGGCCGCCCCCCGCGGACTGCCGGAAGCCGCCGTCGTAGGTGAAGTCGAGCCCGGACGAGCTCGTGGCATCGACGAACGCCGGCGGCGCGCCCGCTGTCGGGCGGCCAAGGAGACCTGACTGCACCGCGACCACGCCGCCGCCCGCGACGAGCGCGACGAGCGCGATCGCCGCCAGTGCGGGCCGGGCGCGGTCGCCGCCGCGATGTCGAATGCGCATCGCCGGAACCATTGCGCGGAGTATCAGCCGCGAGCCGCGGCCTCGTAGACCCGCTCGATGACCCGCATGTTGGCGACCGCGTCCTCGGGCGGCGTCGGGAGTCGCGCGCCATCGAGGACCGCATCGGCGAACGCGTCCGCCTCGACGCCGTAGGGATCGGCCGTCTCGAAGGTGATGCGCTCCACCTCGGGCGCGACCGGCGGCTCGCCCCCGTGGGTCACGAAGATGTGGCTCGGCCGCTCGGGCGGGATGTTGAACGGGATGCCCACGGAGATGTGGCCCTCGGTGCCGTAGACGTGGACCCGCTGGTCCGGCTCGGAGCGGGTGGAGCAGGTGAAGGTTGCCGTGCCGCCGCCCGGGAAGACGAGAAGCGCGGACGTCAGGACGTCGATCTCCAGGTCGGGATCTCGGAGGACCGCCGCCTCGACCCGTTCCGGCTCGGCGCCGAAGAGCATCCGCGAGAGGTTCACCGAGTAGCAGCCGATGTCCATCAGCGCACCGCCGCCCGCCGCCGCGGAGTTCCGGATGTTGCGAGGATCGTCGTTGAAGTACGAGAACCAGCTCTGGACGGTCTGCAGCCGCCCGATCCGGCCCGCCGC